>QHTY01000303.1:0-472 GCA_003220985.1 Gemmatimonadota bacterium | reverse complement strand
CGCCCGGCGCCGCGGTTCACCTCGTGGACGATTTCTTCGTAGTTGATGCCTTCGAGCAGCTGCCGCGTGAGCGCGACGCCGGCCGCTTCGCAGCGCTTGCCGAACTGATCCAAGAAGCTGTCGGCGATCAGTTGCAGCCCCTTCTCGATCAGCTTGTCATGGATCTTGCGCTGCTTCTTGATTTCTTCAGGAGTCTGGAACTGCGCGGGAAGGCCGGTCTCGAGCTGGCGGAAGCGGACGTCGTGGAGTCGGGCGGCGTAGACGTGGTTGCCGGTGATTCGCCCGCCGGACTTGCGACACATCTCGATGGCACGATCGACGGCCCAATCGGAGTGCTGCGAGTTGTCGACGGGAACGAAAATCTCGCGGTACACCACTACCTCCTGGAGTGACGCCGCTCGAGCGGGCCGGGGGCCGGTGGGCCTAAACTCTAGATGTCGGTGTGGATGCCGTCAGAGTTAAGGGATATGCA
>QHTY01000107.1 GCA_003220985.1 Gemmatimonadota bacterium | reverse complement strand
CCCGCCTCCACCCCGGCATCCCAGCGAACGCCCGGGCCGCTCGGCACGCGGAGATACTGGAGCACGCCCGTCGCCGGGAGGAAATCATTGAACGGATCCTCGGCGGTGATGCGACACTCGATCGCCGCGCCTCGCGGATGCAGTTGGCCACCGGGACCGGTCGCGCCGTGGACGCGCATGGGCTGCCCCGCGGCAATGCGCAGCTGCTCGCGCACGAGATCGACACCGTACACGAGCTCGGTGATCGGATGCTCGACCTGAATCCGTGTGTTCATCTCGAGGAAAAAGAACTCGCCCGTCGGCGTGAGTAGGAACTCGATGGTCCCGGCGCTCACGTACCCCACGGCACCGGCCGCCGCCGTGGCCGCCTCCGACAACCGGCGCCGCAGCGCCGGCGACACGGCGACCGACGGCGCTTCCTCGATCAGCTTCTGGTGGCGGCGCTGAATGCTGCATTCCCGCTCGCCGAGCGCGACCACGCGACCACGATGGTCGGCGAGGATCTGGATCTCGATGTGCCTGGGTCGTTCGAGGTGCTTCTCCACGTAAAGGCTGCCATCACCGAAGGCCTTCTGGGCCTCACGCCGCGCCGCCTGGAAGGCGCTCTCGACCTCGGCGTCACGGGTGACGAGCCGCATTCCTTTCCCACCGCCGCCCGCGGCCGCCTTCAAGAGCACGGGATAGCCGAGGCGCTTGGCCTCCTTCCGCGCTTCGATCGGATCGCGCAGCAGCGTCGTGGTGCCAGGCACGACGGGTACGCCGGCCGCCTGCATCCTGCGACGGGCCTCGGTTTTGTCACCCATGGCCCGGATGGCGGCAGCCGGTGGGCCGACAAAGATCAGGCCCGCTTCGGTGCATGCGTCGGCGAATGCCGCACGCTCCGACAGAAAACCGTACCCCGGATGGATGGCCTGGCAGCCGGTATCTCGTGCCGCCGCGATCAGTTTCCGAATGTCGAGATAGGATTCCGTCGACGGCGCGGGGCCGAGGAGCACGGCGGCGTCGGCGTGCCGGACGTGGGGTGCGAGGCGATCAGGCTCGGAATAGACCGCGACGGCCTCGAGGCCTTCCTCGTGACATGCGCGAATGACGCGGACCGCGATCTCGCCGCGGTTCGCAACCAGCACGCGCTTCAATGACACCCGACCTCGGACCCGAGTTGGAAGGTGTCGAACGCCTTGCAGAGACCGCCGACATTGTTCACAGCGCGGCGGTAGATCGTCGTTGCAGCGATCGTCCACGTTTCATGCTCGTCGACCGCCTGGCGCAGCGCGGCGAACACGAAGTCCTGGGGGGGCACACGGTCCGCCTTCCCTTCTTTCCCGCTCACCCAGACGAGCGGCCGCTTGTTCCATTTGACGCTGCGCTCGTCGGGCGGTCGCTCGAATCCCATACTCGCGCACACCGCCCGCGACTGCCCCAACGCGCGCAGCCGGGGATCGCGCGTGCGCAGCTCCCGAAGCGCGCGGTTGCGGAGGACGCTGTCGCCGCGCCAGCGATCGAACGGCACAACCGTGAGGTCGGGTCGCAGACCCCGCGCAAACCGGAGATACCACGCCGCCTGCGTGTCGGTCTCGTCCGCGGTAAACAGGATGCCTTGATGCGGGCAGCCACGCAGCAGATTCTCGCCCAGCTCTTCGAGGACGGGCGGCAGCCGCAGGGTCTCGGGCAACGTGTGCCAGGTGAGCGTCGCGGCCGCAGTCCCTCCCGTTTCCCAGTCCACGTACGCGAGTTCGCCGAACGCATAGACGCGATAGACGCGCGCCGAGTCCGCCGTGCGCGTGCCGGTGCTGAACCGCGCGGCGCGCTCGAAGGCGAGCTGTGCGGTGTCCAGCGTGGCATGCGCCCAGACGGTATCGAGTGTCATCGGCTTCTTGTGGGCGTGATACTCCACGCCCCACTGGAGGTATGCTCGCCCCAAATCCAGCCACGCCGCGCCATCGGTCGAGTCCGCGGTGACGCGTGCCCACAACTCCGCCCGCACCGAATCGGGGTGCGGGTTCTGAGGGCCTTGCAGCAGCACGATCCCCAGGACCGCGTTACAGAGGAATGTTCCCATGTTTCTTGGGAGGATTCCGGCCTCGCTTCGTTTCGAGCGTGAGCAGCGCTTCGATCAGGCGCGGGCGCGTGTCCCGCGGGTCGATGATGTCGTCGAGATACCCCCGCGCCGCCGCTTGATACGGATGCGCGAATTTCTCACGATACTCGTTGGCCCGCTCCTCGCTCGCCTCTCCTTTGTAAAGGATTTCGACCGCGCCTTTCGGTCCCATCACCGCGATCTCGGCCGTCGGCCACGCGACGTTGTAATCACCGCGGATGTGCTTCGAGCTCATCACGTCATACGCGCCGCCGTACGCCTTCCGCGTGATGACCGTGAGCTTGGGCACCG
>QHTY01000203.1:8368-16942 GCA_003220985.1 Gemmatimonadota bacterium | reverse complement strand
CTCGTCGTGGGCCTCGACTATCGCGATGCCAATCTGGACGTGCACGCCCTGCTCCAGCAGTTCAAGCGGCATCAGCTCCTCCAGGAGCTCCTGGCCGGCGGCGAAATAGTCGAGTGGGGCGCGAAAACCATCCCCGAGGGCGGATTCTATTCGCTCCCGCAGCGCCGCACCGGCGACGGTGTCGTGCTCCTCGGCGATGCAGCGGGGTTCGTGGACGTCCCGTCGCTCAAAGGCGTTCACTACGCGATGCATTCGGGCATCTTCGCGGCACGCGCCATCTTTCAACATCTGAAGAGCGGCACGCGGCTCGGAGAGTACGACCGCCTGGTGGACGCGTCATACATCGCGACCGATCTCTATCGCACGCGCAACATGCGGCTCGCGTTCCGGAGCGGGTTCTACCTGGGTGGCTTCCAGGCTGCGCTGATGACCGTGACGGGCGGGCGATTTCCAGGTGGGCGATACCGGATGCACGCCGACGCCGAGGTCCCGCGCCGTGCCACCGCACCCGCACTGTCCACCGGCATCAGCAAGGTGGACGCGGTGTTCAAGTCCGGGAACGCGACCCGCGACACGATTCCCAGCCACCTGATCGCGAACCCAGACGTGCCCCTCGAGGTCGCGCGGTTCTATGCGCACGTCTGCCCCGCCGGCGTCTACGAGGCCACCGACAACGGGCTACGCATGAATCCGCCGAATTGCGTGGATTGTAAGGCGACTGACGTGCTGGGACCGCGCTGGACCCCGCGGGAGGGAGGCAGCGGGCCGAAGTACAAACGGATGTAGCGCTACGGTGCGCGGCTGTCCCTGAAGTACTGCCGCGCTTTTTCCGCGAGCTGCGTGCTCGACAGCGGCAGATTGCGCTTCACCCACAGCATCGCGCGCTGGCCGGTCGGAAAGCGGCGCGCCCCTTCCTGCCGGGTAACACCCGCCATCTGCGTGAGCGAAATCCCGAAAATCTCCTTGCTGGCGCGATCGAGCGCCATGCCGAACTCCTCGTCTTCCGGCGCTGCCAGGATATCGGAGTGGGTGCGGCCTAACTCCTCGAGCGGGCCCGCGTAGGCTTGCGGGGACTGCGTATCCATCGTGTAGCCACAGTAGACCGAGAAGGGGTAGGTACGGGCCAATGCATTCCAGTAGTCCTCGATCTGGATCGCGGCAGCGGTGTTCCCCGCCTGCCACAACGCATTCGCCATCTCGCTGTAGACCCGAGTGCCGCGGCCGGATGGTCGGAGGCGCGAGAGCAGTGGCGCGAGCGCGTTCCGAAACGGCGCCCATTCGGGCTCGTCACCGAATTGTGCCGTGATCTGTTCGGCATCCAGGACGGACAGTTGTCCCGGATCGCGCAGCGATTGCGGGCGGAACTCGCCTGCGGCCAGGCGCTCGAACAGCCGGTCGCGCTGCTCGGCCCCCGCAATGACCACCACGCTGTCCCCGCGCCGCAAGCCCGCCTCGATGAATGCGAGCGCCGACTCGGTGAGCGTGTCACGACGACGATCCTGGCCCTCGGTATCGCGGTGAAACTGGGCGAAATGATGGCCAGTGGGTGCGACAATCAGAAGGTTGCTGCCATTGGGCTGGGTCATCGTGACACCGGTTACGCTGATTCTTGGTAGTAGTGTCGTGCGCGCTCGAGCACCGCGGCGCTCGCAGACGGCAGGTTGCGCTTGACCCACAGCATGGTCCGCTGCCCGCTGGGGAACCGCTGCTCGCCGCTGTCGCGACGCCGCGAGCATCCGACCACCTGAGAGAGCGGGACGCCAAACACGTCGCGGCTCGCGGCATCCAACGCCGCGCGGAACCGCTCATCGTCGGCGGTGGCCAGTATGTCGGAGTGAGTGCGGCCGATGTCCTCCAGGGGGCCGGCATATGCCTGGTCGCGATGCACATCGAGCATGTAAGAGCAGAACAGCGAGAACGGATACAACAGTCCGAGCTCGTTCCAGTACTCCTCGAAGCCAATCGCGGCGCGCTGCTTTCCTTCCCTCCACAACAGACTCACCATCTCCTGGTACGCCCGCGTCGTGCCGCGCCCGAACGCCCGTATGCGCTCGAATATGGCGGCCATCGCGCGGCGGAAATCCTCCCAGTCCGGCATATCGTTGCGCATGCACTTGCGCAGCGTCAGCTCGGCGTCGTGCAGCTCGAGTTGGCCGGACTTGAGGAACGCGCCGGGCTCAACACCGTCTGATCGCAAGCGTGCGAGAAAGAGGTCGGTGTGCTTCGGGGAGGCGATCACCACCACACTGTTGCCGCGCAGCAGGCCCGTCTCCAGGTAGATCGTGACGGCATCGGTCAGCGTCTGCGGGTCGCGGTGCAGCTGCGCGAAATGCTTGTTGACTGGCGCTTCAATCAGCAACGCATTGGCAGGGGAAGTTTCGATCTCGTGACTCATACGCTGGGAAGCGGAAACAGTCATAGAGCGAAAACAATAGGGAACGCGCATATCGCCACAATCATTCTTGGGAGGGAATTCTCGGCGCGGCAGCCTCGACCTGAGGGACTAGTCCTTCGGATCGAACATCACCGGAAGCTCAGTTTGATGCCGTCGATGATGAACTGCACGGCAATCGCACACAACACCAATCCCATGAGGCGGGTCAGAATGCGCATGCCGGTTTGTCCGAGGCGCCGCTCGACCATCGAGGCGGCCGAGAGCACGAGGAATGTGATCAACGCGGTCAGGACGATCGAGATGTAGACCGCGGCCGTCGCCGCCACGGACTTTGACCCCAGCGCGAGGACCATGACGGTCGAGATCGCGCCCGGGCCCGCCAGCATCGGGACGCCGAGCGGCATGATGCCGATGTCGTCCTTCTGGATTCCCTCGGCTGTTTCGACTGGGGTCTCGCGTTGCTGGCTGCGCCTGGCCTGCACCATGTCCAGCGCGTTGAGTCCGATGAGCACGCCGCCCGCGATCTTGAACGCGCCGATTGTGATCCCGAAGATCTTGAAGATCAGGCTGCCGCCGACTGCGAAGGCGATGAGCGTGATGGCGCACGTCCACGCCCCCCGGCGCGCGAGCACGCGGCGTTGCGCCGGCGTGTCGCGAACCGTCATCGCGAGGAACGTCGGAATCACGGCGAAGGGATCCACGATAAACAGGATCGACGTGAAGATGAGGAGCAGCTCCATCACCCGCTGATTCACGGTGTCGCTCCGGTGAGTCCGGCGCGAATGCGCCGCATCTTCGTGGTTTGCACTGATAGATCGCGCAGCGCCGCGTGCTCCCGCTCGTACCGACCCGCATGGAAGCGAATTGTGATTGGCTGGTTGTTACGCATGACGTCGACAATGACGGTGGCGCCAGGCCGGATGCTCCGCACAGCGGCCGTGACGTCGGTGCCGTCGATGATGTCGCGTCGATTGATGCGCACGAGCTCATCCCCGGTGCGGAGACCTGCGAGCCACGCGGCACCGAGGGGCGCCACCGCGCGCCAGCGACCGCCCGGCACGGCCGGTGGAATCGAACCGATCCGTGCGTCGACGGCAGGCGTCTTGGTCAGGGCGAGCCGCCAGCCGGCGGCCTTTAGATAATCGTTCCACGGAATGTCGGACGTGCCGCTCACGTGCAGCCGCCAGAACTCCTCGAAGTTGCAGCCCGTCGCGCTGCGCACGGCCTCCACGAGCTGGTCCCGTGTGAACCCGTGGTCGCCGGAGTAGTGCCGCATCAGAAAGCGCATGACATCGTCGAGCGATCGGGCGTTGTCGGTGGAGTCGCGGATCGCGAGGTCGAGGAGGAAACCCAGCAGCTCACCCTGGAGATAATAGGATATGTACGCACCCTGGTTCACCGCCGGCGAATCCCACGTGGTCCAGGACGCGCGCTCCGGGGAGATCACCATCCGCGCCGCGTCATTTTGGAAATTCTCGATCGACCGCGCGAGCCGGCGCGCGAAATCAGCGGGCGTGTTGAGCCCGGCCCGCGCCAGGATGAGATCGGCGTAGTAATCGGTCACGCCCTCGCTCCACCAGAGGTTGACCGTCCGCACTTCGCGCTCGTAGTTGAACGGCCCGAGCTCAATGGGCCGGATCCGCTTCACATTCCAGGCATGGAAGAACTCGTGCGCGCTGACGGTCTGGGCGCCGCGCGGGTTCCGCGCCAGCGTCTCCGTGCTCACGCCGATCGTCGTGGAATTCAGGTGCTCGAGCCCGCCGCCACGGCCGCCCACAAAGATGTACGTGTAGTCCCGATACGGTGGGCCGCCGAAAATACCGATCGCCGTCGTCGAGATGCGCCGCAACATGTCCACGAAAACGGCGGGCGCGGCGGCGCGCCCGCCGCCGAGATCGACGACTGCGCGGTGTGACGTCCCCGCGGCCGTGAACGTATACGACAGAAACTCGCCGACCAGCATCGGCGAGTCGATGAGCACATCGTAGTTGGGGGCCGTGAACGTGGTGCTGTCGCTGGTCGTGGGTGATAGTCCGGTCGCGACGCGCCATCCCGGCGGGACCCCGAACGCGACCGTCGCCGGTAGCTGCGTGAAGCCATCGAGATACATGAACGTGCGCGGCCCGTCGACCACGCCGGACGTGGCCCGCAAGAACCAGCGATTGTTCGGCCGGCGCCAGGCGACCGAATCGCGCAGTCCGGCCGTGTAGCGGACGGTGATGACTTGCGTCCCCTGCGTGTCGATCACCCAGGAGTTCGGCGAATCCTGGCGGACCGACAGGCGATCCTCGGCACGCGTAACGGCCTCAAAATCGCGGATATTCGTGCCCGAATTCATCAGCTGGTAGGCGCCCGGAGCCCATGCGGGAATGACCAGGCGGCTCGGATCGGGAGGATTCGTGATTTGGATCTCGACTAAATACGCGGAACGATTGATCGGGACCGTGACACTGTAGGCGAGCTGGGGAGTAGAATCTGACGCGCCTATCAGCGCGACGAGCAGCAGGATCAAAGCGCGACCTGTACCACCCGGTCCTTGCCCGACTTCTTCGCGTCGTACATGGCCTGATCCGCCCTTCTCAACAAATCATCAGTACTGGCGTCCGTCGCCGCACACGATACGACCCCGATACTCGCGGTGACGTTGGGCGTTCCCTTGAACACATTCCGCAGCCCCGCGATCAGCCGCTTCGCGGCTGCGTCCGCAAGCGCGGCGTCGGTCTCGGGCATGAGCACCGCGAACTCGTCGCCGCCGAGTCTGCCGACGACGTCGGCATGACGCACCGACGACCGCATCGAGTCGGCGACCAGCCGTAGCACCGCGTCGCCCGTCTGATGGCCGTGCGTGTCGTTGATGACCTTGAAGTTGTCGAGATCCATGTACAGCAGGGCGAGGGGCCGCGGATAGCGGCGGTTGCGGTCGAGCTCCTGGCCGAGCCGCGCGACGAAGGCGCGTGCGTTCAGGACGCTGGTGAGCTGGTCCTGGGTGACCAGCCGCGCCAGCTGCGCCTGGCTCCGCCGCAGCGACTGCAGGCCCGCCATCGCGACGCCCAGCACGGCGAGATAGGCGAGCCCGTTCAGGATGCGCCACTGTAGCGGCGTGTCCGCCGGCATCTGCACCCAGGCGGTCGCTTCCCGGAATACCGTGGTCGCGACGGCCAACAGGATGCCCCAGGCCAATCCCTCGGTCCAGGTGACGAGCAGAACCGGGATGGTATACAGGATCCCGAACCGCGCGGTGGAAGGCGTGACGGCATTCACCCAGTACACGAGGAGCGTCAGCAGCACATAGCCGGCCAGGCGCAGCGCCTGACGCACTGTGGGTGAAGCGAGCGCCGCCATCAGTACGGAGGCTCGGCGACGTGCCGCGGATCGTCGAGGATCAACGCCTGGAGCTCGGTACCCACGGGGACCGAGGGTATGTCGGCCGGGACGATCAGCAGGGCGTTCGCGTGCGCCATGCTGGTGAGAATGCCAGACCCCTGCGGGCCTGTCAAACGCGCCTCTCCTTCTTCTACTATAGCGCGGAGGAAGTGTCGCAGTTTTGGCCCGAGCGTGACGGGGTCACGTGTGATCACCGGCACCGTTCTGCGAAACGGCAGGGCATGCCCCTGCAGGCGACGGATCACCGGTCGCACGAAGAGCTCGAAGGTCACCATGGTGCTGACCGGATTGCCCGGCAACCCGATCCAGGGAATCCCGTTCAGCAGTCCGAATCCCACTGGTGCGCCCGGCCGCATCGCGATCCGCCACAGCTTCAGCTCCCCGCCGGATTCCTGCAGCACGTCGCGGACGAGATCGTGCTCCCCCACGCTGACGCCGGCGGTGGTCACGAGCAAATCGGCGCTCGCTGCGCCACGTAGGTGCTCGCGCAGGCTCTCCCTCGTGTCGCGCGCCACGCCGAGATTGACCGGCACGGCCGACGAACGGCGAATCAGGGCATCGAGCGTGTAGGAGTTGGAGGTCGCGATCTTCCTGCCGGCCAGAATCTCATCGCGCCGATCCAAGTCGACGATCTCGTCACCCGATCCCATGAACGCCACCCGCGGCACGCGGTGCGCGAGCGGCCGCTCGTGCGCGATCGAGGCGAGCACGCCGAGCTGCGCCGGACCGAGCGCCGTGCCTGCGTTGAGAACGACGGCTCCCTTCCGAATGTCTTCACCGCGCCGGCGGATGTTCTTCTTCGCGTCGCGTGGATTGTTGATCCTAACGGTGCCGTTGGACGACTGCTCGGAGTCTTCCTGACGGATGACGGTGTCGGCGCCCTGCGGCAGCGGCGCGCCGGTGAAGATCCGGATCGCCTGCGCCGGTCCGATGGACTTGCTGGGAAACTGGCCGGCCGGCACGGTCTCGATGACGGCGAGCTCCGTGTCGCCGCTCTCGCGTAGGTCCTGACTGCGCACGGCGTATCCATCCATGGCCGAGTTGTCCCACGGCGGCAGGTCGATAGGACTGACGACGTCTTCGGCGAGCACCAGGTCCAGCGCCTCGCGCAGCGGCCGGCGCTCAGCGGGAAGCGGCCGGATATCGCTGATGATGAACCGCGCGGCTTCGGCAGGAGTCATGGCGGCAGGATCTTGGCTTGGTCCCAGGCGAGATTCGCGATCGTGACGAGCCACGCCGTGTCGTTGAAGCGAAACACCGGGAAGGGTGCCCGCAGCGCGCGATCGTCCGTCACGATGGCGATCCAGTCGGCCGGATCATGCACCGCCGGGTCGAAAACCGGCCTGGGGCCCGCCACTTTGCGATACACTTCGATCTTCGGCAGCGGCGCGCGCTTGAACCCCTCGACCAGCACCATGTCGGCTTCGCTCAGGTAGCGCCGCGCGAGGATTATGGGATCGACTTCGTGCTCGGTGTGCTCGAACAGCACGCGCTGACCGGGCGCTTCCATCAGCACGCGCTCCGCCTTTCCCTCGTGCCAATGGCGCCAAGTGTCCTTGCCCTTTTGATCCATGTCCGCGGGATGCGAGCCGTGCTTGATGGTCATGACGCGCAGCTTGCGGCGCACCAGCTCGGCCGCGAGCGCGACGAGGAACGTCGTCTTGCCCGCGTTCTTGAGCCCGATGATCGAGATCATCCGTGTCGCCGGGATAGCGCCTCCGCGCGCGCGAGGTCCGCGGGCGTGTTCACGTTGAAGAACAGCTCATCGGGATCGCCGAACGCCTTAACCTCCGCGAGGGGGAGGATACCGACCCGCACGTCGGGGTGGAAGGAGATGGCCTGCAACTCGCCATTGTCGAGCCGGCGGGCGATGGCGCGGGAACACGCCGGTCCGTAGACCGCACACAGCGGCTCCAAACCGCGCCGGCCCGAGCTCTCAGGAAGAAATGCGTCGTAGCCGCCAGCGGCGGCGCCGGCGACCAGCGCGCTGAGCAGCGCCTCCGGCACGAACGGCATGTCCCAGGCGACGCAGAGCACGGGTCCCCCTCCCGCCGCAGACCCCGCGGTCACCGCGGTGTAGATGCCGCCGAGGCTGCCGCAACCAGGCCGAATGTCCGCGATCGTTTGCAGGTCGGGACGCCAGGATACCGCGTCCGGAGCGTTGGCCACCAGAACCGGCGGCGCGCCGGTGACGGCGCTCAGGCGCTCAACGACGCGATCGAGAATGCGCCGCCCGCCGACCGTGAGCAGACCCTTCGGAACACCGCCGTAGCGGCGGGCGGCGCCACCGGCCAGGACTGCGCTCCCCGGCACGTTAGACCGCGAGGTGGCGGTGTTCGATGGCGAGGCACTGGTCCATGACGAACCGAATGCCGGCCTTGGCCGCGCGCGCCTGGCCGGCCACATCGACGACGCCCTGCTGCAGCCAGATCAGCCGCGGTGGAGGTCGCAGCGCTATCGCCTCGTCCACGACGGCGCCGGCGTGCTCGCTGCGGCGAAAGACATCGACGACGTCGATCGCGTGCGCGCGTGACGCGTCGCTGAGTGTGCGATAGCTCTTTTCGCCCAGGACCTCGTCGTGACCGGGATTCACGGGCACGATCGTGTAACCGGACCGCTGCAGATAGCGGGCGACCGAATTACTGGGTCGCATCGGGTTGGGAGACAGTCCCACGACCGCGATCGTGCGCGCCTGGCGCAGGAGCTCGCGAAGCTCCGCTTCCTCCGACGCTGTCATGCGTCGCGTGTGTGGATGTGCGGCGTTCCACTGACGGCGCGACCGATCAGCACCATGC
>QHTY01000203.1:0-8331 GCA_003220985.1 Gemmatimonadota bacterium | reverse complement strand
ACCCAGGCGAGTCCCGCGCGCGCGGCTTTGAACGCCAGCTCGGCTGAAATGCGGCCCGTGACGAGCAGCCCGCGACCCGCGATCGGTGTGCGCGCCAGCACCGCCCCACCGATCACCTTGTCCACCGCGTTGTGCCTGCCGATGTCCTCGGCGTGGAAGAGCAGGGTCGTGCCGTCGGTCAATGCGGCGGCATGAATGCCACCGGTCTCGTTGTAGCGGTCTCCCGCCGCAAACAACTGCTTAAAGAGTGTACGCAACGTCTCTGCCGGAGGCAGTTCCCCGCGCCGCGCTGCCGTCCGACTCATCGTCTCCGGGTCGGCCAGCATGGTAGCGACGGCGCCGCAGCCTGACGCGAGCACACGCTTGCGGTTCTCGCCTTTCACCTGGGCGAGACGCTCGGGTTTCACGTCGGCCCAGAAGCCGAGGTCGGGAGCACAGGGACGCAGCTGCACCAGATCGTCGAGTGACGCGATGTAGCCCTCGCCGTGCAGCCACCCCACCGCGAGCTCCTCGAGCTGATCGGGCGTGCACATCCACGTGACGGCGGGCTCGCCGTTCACTTCCAGCCACACGGGCCACTCCTCGACCACGGCCGAGTCGGCGCGCATGCGGCCGGCGCGATCGCCGGGTTTACGATTCGCCGCGGTATTCGGAGTAGAGGCAACGCGCCTGCGAGGCGTTCCCAAACATGGACTGCCAGCGCCTCTCCGGTTGCGACCCAAGTGCCGGCGGAGAACGGGGCGATGTCTTTGTTGATGTGTCGCCCGTCGAAGCGCGCCACGACCTCACGCTGCAGCAACGCCTTGAGTGCCGGCAGGCTCATGACTCCCCCCCCGCCGCGCGCCGGATCGAACACGCCCTTCACCGTCACGGCGCACTTGTACCGATGGCTGTGATCGTCCGTCGCGCCCGCAAACTCGGGTGTATCGGGGAAGCGATGCGTTGCGGTGAACTCGACGATCCGCGTGAGATACGCTGTCGGCATCCCCTAGAATACCCGAACCGCAGTGGCCTTGAAAGAGAAGACGACGCTCCCGCCTGGCGCGAGCGCTAGATCCCGCGCGGCTTCGGCCGTCACGGCGGCGACAAGCTCCACGCCCCCCATTTCCGCCCGAACGTGCACGCCCGCGCCGTGCCGCTCGATCGCCAGGCCCGGGCCGACGAGGCGAGCGGCTCCCGACTCACGAAGATGTCGGTCGGGGGGATCGCGAGCACCGCCGGACCAGCGCGCTCGGTGATCAGCACGATTTCGATGCCGCCGACGTGTACGTGCTTCATGCCATCGCCCGCCGGCAGCTCGACGCGAAACAGATTTTCCGGCGTCACGGGCGACAGGCGACCATCCGCGAGCGCCCGAATATCGTCGGCCCAGCGATAGGCATCTTCGAGTTGATGGGAGGCGATGCACACCGCAAACGGACGAGCGGCGCGCTCGGCCGCGAGCGCGCGGTAGAGCGCGCCCGCGGCGGCGGTGTCCGCCGAGCTCGCGGGCTCATCGAGCAGCAGCACGTCCGTTCGCAAGGCGAGCGCGCGCGCGACGGCGACCCGCTGAATCTCCCCTTCGGACAGCTCGTGGCGGCGGCGGCCGAGCAGCGGCCCGAGACCCAACCTATCCACGACGTCCCCGATGATTCCATTCACCGCTGAGCGTCCAAAGCCTCGTATCTCGAGACCGTAGACCAGATTGTCACGCACCGTCCCGCGCAGCAGCACCGGTCGCTGCTCGACGAGCGTCACCCGACGACGGAGGGAGGCAGCGGGACGCCGAGGGACAACCGTGCCGTTCCAGAGCACCGATCCTTCCGTCGGACGCTCGAGGAGGGCCAGCAGCCGGAGCAGCGTGCTCTTGCCAGAGCCGTTGTGGCCGACCACCGCGACCGCCGCGGCCTGAGGCAGCGCGAACTGGTCGAAATCGAGCACCACGCGTCCCGCATAGCGGTGCCGCACCGCGCGTAGCTCAACCATTGCCACGCCCCTGCAGGACCTGCAACGCGATGTTGATGACGAGCGCCAGGATCACCAGCACGAGCCCGAGGGCAAGCGCCGTCCCGAAGTCACCCTGGGACGTGTAGAGTGCGACGGCGGTGGTCAGCGTGCGGGTGGAGCCGCGGATGTTGCCGCCGACGATCATCGCGGCCCCGACTTCCGCAACGACCTGACCAAACGCGGCCGTGATGACGGCCGCGAGCGCAAAGCGCGCTTCGCGCGCGACCGTCCAGGCCGTGCGCCATGGCCCGGCGCCGAGCGTTTCCGCGGTCCGCCGCACGCGCGGATCGACACCCTGTACGGCGGCGGCCGACAAGGCCGCGGCGATCGGCAGGGCCAGCAGCACATCGCCTACAACGATCGCCTGCCAGGTGTACAGCCAGCCCAGGCCTCCGAGCGGCCCGCGCCGCGACAGCATCCCGTAGAGCAGCAAGCCGACGACGACGGTCGGGAACGCGAGCGCCGTATTGACGACGGTGAGGGCGGCGCGCCGGCCCCAGAAACGCCGCGTCGCCAGGAAGTACCCGAGGGGCAGTCCGACCGTACAGGCGATGACGGTCGCGACGACGGCAACTTTGAGCGTGAGGAGCGCGATTCCGAAAACTTCGGAATCACCGGCGATCAGCAGCCCCCACGCGCGCCGCACTCCCTCGGCTAGAAAGTCCATCCGAGGCCAAAGGTGATCCAGGGATGCACCGTCCAGTCGGTGAGGCGCTCGTTCAGTGGGATCACGCGCGAGCCGTCCGACGCCAGCGGCGTGTGGAAGGACACCGGATACTTGAGACGCCAAAACAGCGCCCGCACATCGGCATTGAGCACGACGCGCCGCGCCGGATACCAGCGCACGCCGGAGGCAAACGCCAGTGTGAACTTCGAGCCGAACCGATAGCGACTGCCGGTGGTGTCGCCGGGTGAGTCCGTGTCGAAAACCAGGCCGAGGCCTGTGCCTACGTACGGTGCGAAGCCGTGCCAGGTCTTGCCGCCCGTCAGCCGGAGCAGCATGCCGACCTCTGCCTGCGCCAGATCGGATTTCACCGGGCCTGTCCGCCGCGCCACGGAATTCGAGTCAGCGCGCGGGTCGATGATGAAGCGGTCGCCCCGCAGGTAGGCACCGGTGAACTGGAACTGCAGCGAGCGGCCGGCGGGGATCTCCCAGCGCGCGCCGAACGTGAGCGCGTTACTCGTACCGGCTTGCACCTTGCCGCGATCCGCCCCGAGGTGACCCACGAAGAACATCGGCCCGGCGTGCAGCGCGATGTCGTGATAGGGGGAGGTCCCGGGGTTGTGGCCAACCTGGGCGGACAGTTGGACGGTGGGAATGTTGGAAAGAAACATTCCGACGATCACACACCTTCCAACCTTCCAACCTTCCAACAAGCAACGCATCAATCACTCTCCCGTAGATCGCGTCCGGTCATCTCTTTCGGCGGCTCGATACCCATGAGCTGCAAGATCGTCGGTCCAACGTCGCGAAGCGAGCCACCGGCCCGCAGCGGCTGCGTCCCGGTCCCTGCTCCGACCATGACGAAGGGCACCGGATTCGTCGTGTGCGCGGTGTGCGGGCCGCCCGTCGCGGGGTCGATCATCAGCTCGCAGTTGCCGTGATCGGCCGTCACCAAGACCGTGGCGTTCGCCGTTTCGGCGGTGGTGAGGACCCGCGCCAGGCACTGGTCGACGGTCTCGACCGCCTTGACGGCGGCCGCCAGCACGCCGGAATGTCCGACCATGTCGCCGTTGGCGTAGTTGCAGAGGATGAAGTCGTGCTGCTTCGCGGTGATCGCCTTGCAGAGCACGTCGGTGACCCCCGGGGCACTCATCTCCGGCATGAGGTCGTACGTCGCGACCTTCTGCGACGGTACGAGCAGCCGCTCTTCGCCCTTGTAGGGGGGCTCGTATCCGCCATTAAAGAAGTATGTGACGTGCGCGTACTTTTCGGTCTCCGCCGTGCGAAACATCGTCTTACCGTGGTCGGACAGCACCTCGGCGACGATGCGTGACAGCACTATCGGCTCGAACGCGGCGGGGAAGGGCAGCGTCTCGTCGTAGCGCGTCATCGTCGCCAGCCGCGCCCGGGGCCGGCCCTTCACGGCGAAGCCGTCGAAGTCCGGAACGGCGAGTGCGCGCACGATCTGGCGCATGCGATCGGCTCTATAGTTGAAGCAGAAGATGCCGTCGCCCGCTTTGATCAGGGGCGCCCCGGTGATGACGCGCGGCTTGACGAACTCGTCCGTCTCGCCGGCTGCGTACGCCTGCTTGATCGCGGTGATCGGATCGGGAGCCTGCACGCCGATCCCTTTCACCATCGCATCGTAGGCGAGTTTGGTGCGGTCCCAGCGCTTGTCACGATCCATTGCGTAATAGCGGCCGATTATCGTGGAGACAGGAGTCTGGAATCGGGCGCCGGGGCTGGCATCCCCGGATCCGGACTCCTGACTCCTGACTCCGATCTCGTTCAGCAACTGCTCCATGAATCCCAGCCCGGACTTCGGCGGCGAGTCGCGGCCATCCAACCACGCGTGAATCGCGACGGGGACGCCAGCCCGGCGGCCCAGTTCGACGGCTGCGAGCAGGTGCTTGTCGAGCGCATGTACGCCGCCGGTGCCGATCAGCCCCATCACGTGCAACGTGCCGTCATGCCGACGTGTGTCTTCCGCCAGTTGGACGAGAGCGGGAATGCGAAAGAACTCACCAGACTCGATCGACTGTGAAATACGCACCATGTCCTGCGGCACGACGCGGCCGGCGCCGAGGTTCAGGTGACCGACTTCGCTGTTCCCGATTTGTTCGTCGGGCAGTCCGACGGCGAGGCCCGACGCTTCGAGCAGTGTTCGCGCTGGGCGCTGCCACAGCTTGTGCCACACCGGCGTGCTGCCGAGCTCGATCGCGTTGCCCTCGCGGCCGGGACGAAAGCCCCAGCCGTCGAGCACGATGAGGATGACCGGGGTGCGCGTGCCGCGGGTCGTTGTCATATTGAGGGGGATGCAAGTTAGCCGGATCGTTCCGAGCCTACTAGCCGTTCTCAGTCTGGCGACGCCAGCAAATGCCCAGGGTGCCGGCCGCTATCGCGTGACCGCCGACAACGCCTGGTTCTATCAGGACGTCGCCGGCCGCCGCATCGCGCGCCTCGCGCGTGGCGCGATTCTGACCGCAGGCGGCGCAACCCGCAACGACTGGATTCATGTCGCGCTGGAAGGGTGGATCTTCGGGACGTCCGTAGGCCCCAGCGACCGCCCCGATTTCGATCTGCTCGTCACGCGCACACCCAACGAAAACTTGCGCGCGGCGCCCGCCGGCCCGCTCGTCGCCGAGCTCGCCGAGGGGTTTGGGCTGAAACGCGCGCCCCCGGACAGCAGCGGACGCTGGGTCCACGTGACGCGCGACGGCTGGGTGCAGCGCAGCGCGCTCGCACCTGTCGCCGACGTGGTGGCAACGCGAACAGTGGAATCGAGCGACAGCGCCGCAGACACTGTCCAGGGTCGACTAACCCCGAGCCCGCGGCCCGGGGCCGGCGCCGACACCACGCGCGTGGACAGTTCCCGTGCCCAACCTGTGCGCATGACGACGCTCTACCGCGCCCCCGACGGTCCGGAAGCGGGCACCATCGCGACCGAGACGCCGTTGCGGGTCCTCAGCCGCAACGGCGAATGGACGCGGGTGCAGTTCGAAGGGTGGGTCAAGGGTGGTGATCTGCAGCCCGCGCCCGCCGGCGTGCTGGTCGGCGTCACGGCCGCTGAGCTGCGCGCCGAGCCGCAGCGCTACGTCGGCCAGGTGCTGCGCTGGAATCTGGAATTCATCGCGATTCAAAAAGCCGACGACTTGCGGCCCGACATTCCGAACGGCGTGTCCTACGTCCTCGCGCGCGGCCCGCTCCCGGAGCGCGGCTTCGTGTACATCATTGTGCCGGAGAGCAAGCTGCCGGCGTTCCGGGCTCTCACGCCCCTCGCGCCGATGCAGGTCATCGCGCGCGTGCGGAACGGGCGCAGCCGGTACCTGGGGAATCCCGTCGTAGACCTCGTCTCGCTGGAGGCAGGAGGAGGAGCTGGAACGCCATGAACGACATCCTGAACGAACGGATTCGTCGCAAACTCGACGTCATGCCGGACGAGCAGGCGTACCAGGTGCTCGACTACATCGAGTTCCTCGAGTCGAAGTACTCGCAACGGGCGGCGGGTGCGCCGGCGTTCCAGAAGGTCGCCGAGACGCTCGAGGACACGATGCGCGCCGGCCGGGTGCCCGTCACCATCATTCGCGGGACGATGGACGCGGTCGGCAAGGCCGGAAAGTTCTTTGAAGGCCTGGCTGCGGCGGGGAAGGCCGCGGTCGAGGAAGCGAAGCGCAAGAACCAGCCCCCCCCCGATCAGCCGGTTGAGGAAACCAAGACGTCCCAGTAACTTCCGCCATGGGAACCTTCCGACCCGACGTCGCCCTCACGTTTGACGACGTCCTGCTCGTGCCCCGTCATTCGACGGTGCATCCCCGCAACGTCCAGGTCACCAGCCGCTTCACTCGCGCGATTCCGCTCAACATTCCAGTCGTCTCCGCAGCGATGGATACCGTCACCGAGGCGGAGATGGCGATGGCCATGGCTCGGCTAGGGGGCATCGGCGTGATTCACAAGAACATGCCGGTGGACCGTCAGGCGGCCGAAGTGGATCGGGTCAAGCGCAGCGAATCCGGCATGATCATGAACCCGATCACGCTCGGACCGGACCGGCCGCTCCGCGAAGCGCAACAACTGATGCTACGCTTCAAGATCTCGGGCGTGCCGATTGTGGATGGCGCGGGCAAGCTGGTCGGCATCATCACCAATCGCGATCTGCAGTTCGAGCGTGAGCTCGACCGGCCGATTCGTGACGTCATGACGAAAGAAAAGCTGGTGACGGCACCAGTTGGCACGACGCTCGATGAGGCGGAGCGCCTGCTCGCGAAGCACCGGATCGAAAAGCTTCCCGTCGTGGACAAGCAGGGATTGTTGAAGGGCCTCATCACCATCAAGGACATCTTCAAGCGCCGGCAGTACCCCGCCGCCAACAAAGATCAGCACGGTCGGCTGCGCGTCGCCGCGGCCGTCGGTGGCGCGCCGGACGCGAGCGCGCGCGCCCAGGCGCTGCTCGACGCCGGGTGCGACGTCATCGTCGTGGATTCCGCGCACGGGCACAGCCAGGGCGTGCTCGACACGGTCGCCTGCTTGCGCGACGCGTTTCCGGACGCGCAGCTCGTCGCGGGCAATATCGCGACGGAAGCCGGGGCGCGCGCGCTCGTCGAGCGCGGCGTGGACGCCGTCAAGGTCGGCGTCGGGCCGGGCTCGATCTGCACGACGCGCGTCGTCACCGGCATCGGCGTTCCCCAGATCACCGCCATCGTCGACGCCGTCCGCGGGGCCGGAGACATCCCCGTGATCGCGGACGGCGGGATCAAGTATTCGGGCGATGCCGTGAAAGCGCTGGCGGCCGGCGCCGAGAGTGTGATGATGGGCTCGATGCTCGCCGGGACGGAGGAGAGTCCCGGCGAATCGTTTCTCCTCGAGGGCCGGCGCTTCAAGGTCATCCGCGGCATGGGCAGTCTGTCCGCGATGGAGGACGGCTCGGCGGATCGCTACTTCCAGGAGGGCGAGGTCTCGCTGCAGAAGCTGGTGCCCGAAGGGATCGAAGGGCGTGTGCCGTACCGGGGCCCGGTGGCCGACGTGATCTTCCAGATGGTGGGCGGCTTGCGGAGCGGAATGGGGTATTGCGGGGTATGTGATATCGCTGCGCTACGGACCGAAACCGAGTTCATCCGGATTACGACGGCTGGGCTTCGAGAGTCTCATCCGCACGACGTCGTCATCACGCGAGAAGCGCCGAACTACAGTTTGTAGCACGCTCCGGTGTCGACGGAGGAAGCATGAACGTCCTGGTTCTTGCCCTGTTCGCTCCCGCTCTTGTCGCGCAAACACCCGACACCACCCAGCCTCAGCCCAGTTCGGATCGTTACACGATCGATGTCGCCGCGCTCGTGCGCGAGAGCGGTGCCCAGACAATCACTGAGGCGCTCGCTAGCCGCGTGCCCGGCCTGCTGATCACTCGCGGGTCCGGTCTGACCGGCGCGGGTTCGCAGATCAGGTTCGCCGCCACGACGACGGTGGTGGGGAACGCCGCACCGTTGATCCTCGTGGATGGTATTCGCATCGATGCTGCCGAAGACGCGACCGCGCTTCCGGTCGACGGGCCCGGACCACTCCGGCTCGACGACATCAACATCGAGGACGTTCAGGCTGTGGAGGTGTTGCGTGCCCCAACCTCCGTCGCGGTGTACGGTCCGGGGGCCGCAGCCGGCGTCATTCTCATTCAAATGAAGCGCGCGACG
>QHTY01000315.1 GCA_003220985.1 Gemmatimonadota bacterium | reverse complement strand
CCGGACGGCTCACGTGGCACGACGCCTGCCACGGCCTGCGCGACCTCGGGTTGAAGAGCGAGCCACGGCGCCTGTTGCGCCACGTGCGCGGCGCCGAGCTGGTCGAGCTGCCGAATGCCGAATCGTGTTGCGGGTTCGGAGGAACGTTCTCGGTGAAGCACCCGGAGATCTCGGTCGCGATGCTCGACGAGAAGGTCGAGGCGATCGAGGCGGCGGGAGTCGACGCCGTGGTCTCGGGCGACGCCAGCTGTCTCATGCAGATCGGCGGCCGGCTGTCGCGCCGCGGGTCGTCGGTCCGCGCGCTGCATCTCGCGGACGTGCTGGCGTCCACCGCATGACGTTCGAGGCCGGCGCGCGGGCGGCGCTCAGCGACGCGCAGCTCCGGGGCGCCTTGCGCCACGCAACGACGTTGTTCGCTGAGAAGCGGCGAGCCGCCATGGCCACGGCCCCCGATTGGGAGGGGGCGCGTGACCGTGCGCGGGCGATCAAGGACGAAACGCTGCTCCACCTCGATCGTTACCTGGACCAATTCACGGCAAGCGCCGAGCGCGCCGGCGCGCGCATGCACTGGGCGCGGGACGCGGGGGAAGCCTGCGAGATCATCGGCCGGATCGGCGAGGTGCTGGGCGCGCGCACGGTCGTCAAGAGCAAGAGCATGGCGACGGAGGAGATTCACCTCAACGCCGCGCTCGCGCGCCGCGGCATCGACCCGATCGAAACGGACCTTGGGGAGTACATCATCCAGCTCGCCGGCGACACGCCCTCCCACATCGTCGTGCCAGCGATTCACAAAACGAAAGCGCAGATCGCCGCGCTGTTCGTCGAGAAGCTCGGCATCGCGCCGTCGGACGACGCCGCAGCGCTGACGGCCGCGGCCCGGCTGGCGTTGCGGCGCCGCTTCGCCGAGGCGGATATCGGGATCAGCGGCGTCAATTTCGCCGTGGCTGAGACGGGAACGATCCTGATTCTTGAGAACGAGGGGAACGCGCGGCTCACGACCAGCCTCCCGCGCACGCACATCGCGCTCATGGGGATCGAGAAGGTCATCCCGCGGTTCGCCGATCTCGAGGTTTTTCTGCAACTGCTCCCGCGATCGGGAACGGGTCAGGTGCTGACGGCCTACCAGTCCTTGCTCACGGGCGTCAAGCGCCACCCGGACGACGAGGGACCCGACGAGCTGCACATCGTGCTGCTCGACAACGGCCGCTCGCGCATGCTCGCCGCCCCGGTTACGCGCCAGTCGCTCGCCTGCATTCGCTGCGGCGCGTGCCTCAACGCCTGCCCCGTGTACCGTCAGATCGGCGGCCACGCCTACGGCTCGGTCTATCCCGGTCCGATCGGCGCGATCTTGACGCCGCAGCTGATCGGGATCGAACGATCGGCCCATCTGCCCTACGCCTCGAGCTTGTGCGGTGCCTGCCGCGACGTCTGCCCCGTCAAGATCGACATCCCGGCGCTGTTGCTCCACCTGCGTGCTCAGGTGATCGAGCAGCGCGCGGGCAAAAGTCGCCTCCTCGAGCGCGTGGCATTTCGTTGCTACACCGCCATCATGGCGCGGCCGCGCCTGTACGAGTGGACGATGCGCGTCGCCCGCATCTTGCGGATCGTGCCGCCACTCCCTGCGTGGACCAAGTGGCGCGATCTGCGTCCGCTCGCGCCGCGGAGCTTCCGGGAGGAATGGCGGGCGGGCCTGCGCGACGAGGGAGTGTCGTGATCCGAATGGACGAGGCGCGCGGGCAGATCCTGCGTTCGATTCGCGAGAGCCTCGCAGCGAGCGTTCCCCTCGACGCGATAGCGCAGGCCCCACGGCGGCACTCGCCTCACGTGCCCCCAGGCCCCAGCCTCCAGGCACCGGGTTTAGTGCCCCGCTTCACCGAGCAGCTGAGCGCCGTCGGCGCCCAGTGGACGCTCGTGCGCGGCGAGGTCGAAGCGGCGCGCGCCCTGCGCCGGCTCCTGAGCGATGCGGGAGCCCGGCGTGTTGCCGGCTCGGACGCGCCCCTGGTCGCGCGACTCCTCCCGGAACGCCTCACCCGTCTCACGCGTGATGAGTTGTTCACCTGCGATGCCGGCGTGACCACCGCACAATGGGGAATCGCCGAGACGGGCACGCTCGTGCTCGAGTCGGCGCGGGAGCGGAGCCGGCTCGCCTCGCTCGTGCCGCCGATGCATGTGGCGCTCCTGTCCACGAGCTGCATCTGCGCGTCGCTGGCGGACGCGCTCGCCCGCGTGGACGTCGCGAGCCACGCCATCACGCTGATCACCGGACCCTCGCGGACCTCGGATATCGAGCTTACGCTGGTGGTGGGCGTGCACGG
>QHTY01000314.1:1950-4622 GCA_003220985.1 Gemmatimonadota bacterium | reverse complement strand
TTGGGATCGAACCCTTTGGCCAGGGAGTCCCCGGTCTCACCGAGCGCCCCGTTAGCGGTGCCGCTTTGACCGATCCCGTTCGGCGAGAACGAAAACAGCGGGCCGCCGGGACCAGCGCGCTTGGGCGCTGGGCCGGCGGCGTCACTGCAAGCCGCGGCGAAGAGGGCCGCCATCAAGAGTCTTGCAAAGCCCGATCGCCGCGGCATGCCTAGCGGTTGCTAATCAGCGAGTACTGGCGCGTTCACAACAACAGCACCTTGACGACCTTCGTATCCGACGCCGAGGCGCCGTGGCTGTCCGTCACAGTCACCGTGAGCGTGAAGCTATGGGGCAGCAGGGTGATGGTATACGTGTGCCCCTTGCTGATTGTACCCTGGCAACACGTAGTGCCCGTCGTCGATGAGCCGTCGCCCCAGTCGATCCGGTACGTCCACGGTCCGTCGTTGTCCGGATCGCTGAACGTCGCGTTCTCCGTGAACAGGAGACCAGTCACTATGGTCTCATCCTGTCCGGCGTCCACCGTCGGCGGACTGTTCGGCGGCGGCGGCGGCGGCGGCGGCGGTGGCGGCGGCGGCGGCGGCGGCGGCGGTGGCGGCGGCGGCGGCGGCGGCGGTGGCGGCGGTGGCGGCGGTGGCGGCGGCGGCGGCGGCGGCGGCGGCGGTGGTGGCGGCGGCGGCGTCGGCGGCGCCGCATTGAGCGAGAATGTCGTCACAAGCCAAGGGCGCGCCGGGGGACCGTAGACCCAGGTCCATGTCGGATCGACCGTCCCCGCGTTTGCCTGCACGGCAAAAGCACCGTCTTCGAGAATCTGGTTGTCGGAACCTCGGCCGACGCTGGTGAATCCCGCCGGGACACCCAGGCTGGTAAAGCCGCCGTTCGGGTCCAATGCTCCCATCGTCGACGTGTACGCGAGCCCGCCGGCATTCACTGCGATCGGTCGTGTATGGGCCGGGATGCCTGAGGACGAAGTGTCTACTCCACTCGCCGAGGCATGGTCGTTGAGCGCGAGTGCAAAATTGTCGTCGACGCCGCTCCATGACGAAATCTTCACACCACCGTCGCTCACCGACTGGTGGAGATACGCGCGCACGGCCAGGATCTGGCCTGACACCGAGCTCGAGTCGGGGAAGTTCTGAATGTTCGTAGCGACGTACGTCACCATCGTGTACCCGCCGGCCGAGACGGAGTCGACACGATGATACGTGTTGCCCGCGCGCGTCTCGTTCCCGTTCGCGATGAAGTCGATCACGGAATCGACCGACGACGATCCCACCCAGAAGAACGTGGCGATCACCGCGTCACCGAGCCGCGGGTTCTTGGGATCGAACCCCTTAGCGAGCCGGGTCCCCGGCTCGTTGAGCGCCCCGTTAGCCGGCCTGCTCTGCGTGATCCCGTTCGGCGAGAACGAAAACAGCGGATGGGGGACCGTCGGAGTGTTGGCGTCGGAACATGCCGCAGCTACCAACGCGGCGCAGACGCTCCAAAGTAGCTGCTTCCGCACCATACGAACGCTCCGATTATTGTTGAATGGTGACATTTGCCGCCTCGTTGTAGTATGAAAGCCACACCAGACACAGCATGGCCCACGGTCCAGGGGGCAAGGTTCGGGCCAGGACTAGCTCGCGCGCGAATGCGGCTTAATCAACCAGTCATTGCGTGATTGCTACGGCCCGTCCGCAGAGGCGTATGGCCTGCGTGCAACAAGGGCTTAAGAGGTTGGAACTCCGGCCGGCGTGAGAATGGCCACGAGCTCGCGCACACAGCGGGCGATGCGGTCGTAGACCTGCTCGAATACTTCGACACCGTCATTCACCGGGTCGTAAATCGTGCGCGTGTCGACTGCGGCAGGATCGAGGTCGCCGAGGATCAGGACATCGGCCGGCCGGCGCCCAAAGCGTTCACAAATCGACCGCTGCTGGGCGGCTTCCATCACGACGATGAGGTCGGCGCTGCGCACCAGATCGGCGGTCACGAGTCGCGAGCGATGGTCGCCAAGGTCCAGCCCGTGGCGCTGCGCAGCGGCGATGGCTGCCGGCGGAGCAGGCCGGTTGAACCCGGCGAAGCCTGCCGACTGCACGGTCATGTCGTGCGCCAGCTCGCGCACGAGCAGCGCGGCTGCGAACGGACTGCGACAAATATTCCCGTGACACACCACCAGTATCGTCTGCGGCCGGGGACGTGCCCGCAGGGCTTCGATCGCATTCCGCCGTCGCAGCGGGTGTAAGAGACGCTCAGGAGTCCGGCGTACACGGCGCAGTAGTTTGCCCATCAAGTATTAACTCCCAGCGAGTCGAAGAAGTCCATCGGGGGCGCGGGAGGGCCGCGCGTGAGCGACACGTGTGGTTCGCGCGCGACAACGCAGCCGCACTGATGCCGCGCGCCGAAAGCACCTCGCGCAAGAAATACACCGGACGTCATGGCCCGGTTCGTGCCTCAGCGACCATCGTGCGATACCTTGTCACAGGCGGCGCTGGATTCATAGGCTCGCATCTCGTGGAGCGCCTCGTGCGCGATGGCGCCGAGGTCACCGTCCTCGATGACCTATCCTCGGGACGCCGCGAGAACCTGCGCGCCGTGCGCGACTGCGTTCGCTTCATGCGGGGCAATGCCGCGCGGCTCGAGGTGTGCCGGCGCGCGACGCAGGGCGTGGATTTCATCCTGCACCACGCCGC
>QHTY01000314.1:0-1876 GCA_003220985.1 Gemmatimonadota bacterium | reverse complement strand
GTCGTGTTCGCAGGATCCACCGCGGCGTACGGCGATGCGACCGAGCTCCCCAATCACGAGGAGCTGTTGCCGCGTCCCCTCTCGACCTATGCCGCGTCCAAGGTCTCCGCCGAGGCCTACTGCCAGGCGTTCTGGCGGACGCATGGGCTCGAGACGGTCGTGCTGCGCTACTTTAACATCTTCGGACCACGACAGAATCTCGACTCGCAGTATGGCGCCGTCATTCCCCTGTTTATCGCCGCCGCCCTGCGGCAAAAGCCGCCGGTGATCTTCGGCGATGGTGAGCAGACGCGCGATTTCACGTTCGTCACGAACGTGGTCGAGGCGAACCTGCTCGCGTGTCACGCGCCGGCCGAGCAAGCGGTAGGCGCAGTCTTCAACATCGGATGCGGTACGGCGACGAGCGTTCGGGATCTGTGGTGGGAGATCGCCAACCTGGTGGGCGTCGATCTGGAGCCCGTGCAAGAGCCCGCGCGCGCGGGCGACGTCCGCCACTCGCTCGCGTCGATCACGCGCGCGCGCGAGCAGTTGGGGTACAATCCTGCTGTGAGCCTGCAGGAGGGGCTGCAGCAGACGATTGCGTATTATCGCGAACGCCTCGCGGTCGATCGCACAGATCGGCCACGACTGCGCGCCTCACCTGATGCGGGCCGGCGCATGATCCACGCCAATTTGTTCCCGGCTGCTTAGCGGTCACGACATCAGCCCCCAAGAAGAATTAAGCCCGACTCGCCGAAGGTGCGGGTCGGGCTTTAACATTTTCGAACGCGACGCGAGCCGCCGCGACATCCGCGGAGATCGCGCCACACTCGCCGTGCCACCAGCCTGTCTGTCCCGGCGCAATGAGCCTGGCACTCGCCTTGCCTTCCGACATCCAGCAGTCGCAACACAACAATCCCGCGACTTGATGCTGGGAGGCATGTGACGACGATGTGCAAGGGACGTGTACTCGCTCGGGTGTCCGTACTACTGGCCGCCGCGCTGCTCAGCCTCCGTTGCAGCGATGCGGGGGGGCCTGAGCGCCAAGTCGCACCACCCTTGGGGGCGGTCGCGGCGGCGGGCGATCCCATTCAGCTCGATCAGCAGAACGGCGTGTGCGGAAGTGGCACGTTCCTGATCAAGGGCTTCAATCCCACGAACCCCCACGTCGGGGACGCCATCCTCGCGACGGTGTTCTGGTTCGGCGCGCCCGGCGGCGTTACCGGCAACATCATCGATTCGGTGACCGATGTGCTCACCAGCACTCCGTTCACGCCGGTCGGCAACAAGTACGAGCTGGTCGATTTCGTGAGCGACGGCACCATCTCGCTGGCGACGTATCTCGCCACAAACGTCCAAAACTTTCCCGATGCTGGGACCAATCCCGGACAGATCCTGGCGGTGAGGGCAGATCTCCACGTGCCGGTCACGAACGGGTGCATCGGGATATCGGCGTGGACCGGCGTTGCCGGCACGATGTCGCAAGCGTTGGGCGAACACCGCACGGCATCCGGCACCGCATCGCCGCTCATCAGTCCGACGATCGCGGATCCTGGCGCGATTTCCCTCAACCCTGGCGCGCTGGCCTACGGCGTAAGTCTGGTGAGCCCTCCCGCAGGCCTGGTGGGGCCAAGCGGGTGGACTGTGATCGCCACCGGCGGCGACTTGCTCATGAAGAACGACGACGAGTATGACGCGCGGTTCACGCTGTCGCCGACGGGCGGGACCACCGATCCACAGTGGCGTTGGTTTTTTCCCTTTCCCGGTACGGGCGTCTGGCTCGCCAGCGTGCTCGCGCTCAACCCCGCGCCGACAACGGGGGGTCTGACGGTGACGACCAGCACGTCGGGCGACAATCTTCCAGCGACGGGCTACACCGTCACCCTGGACGGCTCTG
>QHTY01000202.1 GCA_003220985.1 Gemmatimonadota bacterium | reverse complement strand
ATTATGTCCGCAGTCCGGGGAGTGCGCAATGCCTCAGGCTTCGCCACGTTTCGGCACCACTTTCACCAGGAGCGCGGCTACGTCAGGATCACCGGAGACCACCGCCACGACTCACGAGCTGGCGCGCGTGCTTCGGCTCCGCGACGTGATTCTGATCGTCGTCGGCACCGTGATCGGCTCGGGCATTTTTCTCGTGCCCGGCGGTGTCCTCCGGGATTCGGGCGGTGACGTCGGGCTGGCCCTGCTCGTCTGGATCGTCGGCGGTGCGCTCTCGTTGCTCGGTGCGTTGACGTACGCCGAGCTCGGCGCCATGAATCCGCGGGCCTGCGGATTGTACGTGTACCTGCGCGACGCATTCGGCCCGCTTCCCGCGTTCCTGTACGGATGGGCGTTGTTCTTCGTGATCGGCAGCGGCTCGATCGCGACCCTGTCGGCGGCCTTCGCGCGCTACATCCAGCAGTTCGTCGTGCTCAGTGCCCCAGGCGCGAAGCTGGTGTCGCTCGCCACCATCCTGGTGGTCACCCTGGTCAACGTATGGGGCACCCGACGGGGCGCCGTCGTTCAGAATTGGAGCACGGCCATCAAGGTCGGCGCGCTGCTGCTGCTGAGTGCCCTGCTCCTCACGACGGGGAACGGGCTCGCGGCCGCGCCGGTGCGGGTGCTCGCGACGCCGCTCTCGTCGCAACTGCTACGCGGCATGGCCGTCGCGATGGTCGCGGTACTGTGGGCCTACGAGGGATGGCACTACGTCACCTTCTCTGCCGGCGAGATCGTGGAGCCGCAACGCATTTTTGCCCGCGGCATCATCGCCGGCACCGCGGCGATCATCGTGATCTACCTGCTGGCCAACCTCGGCTACCTCGCCGCGCTGGGCCCCGCGGGCGTTGCCCAGTCGAATCGCGTGGCGGCGGACGCGGTCACCACATTGTTTGGGGGCACGTGGGGTCGACTCGTCGCGATTCCGATTCTCGTGTCGATTTTCGGCGCGGCGAACGGAATCGCGCTCACGGCTCCACGCGTGTTCTATGCGATGGCGCGCGACGGGCTGTTCTTCCGCAAGCTGGCTGAGGTGCACCCACGGTTCGGCACGCCCGCGGTCGCGATCGTGGCCGGTAGCGCGTGGACGATGGTGCTCGCGGGTTCCGGTACGTTCGAGCAGTTACTGACGTACGTGGTGTTCACCGGGTGGGCATTCTACGCGCTCGCGGCCGCTACGATCTTCGTGTACCGCCGGCGGCTACCGCACGCGGCCCGACCGTTCCGCGTGCCGGGTTATCCGCTGACCCCGGCGCTCTTCATCGTCGCAGCCAGCGGCATTGTCGTCTCTACGCTCGTGTCCCGGCCGACGCAGGCCTTGCTCGGGATCGGAATCATCTTGCTGGGGATGCCGGCGTATTGGTGGTGGCGCCGATCCAACCGAGCGGCGTAAGACCGTCGGTTTATTTCCGCTGAAAGGTGAACGTGCCTGACGGACTGCTCTGCGTCATGGCCTTCACTTGCCCGCCCTCGACCACGAACTCGATCGTAACGTCCGAGAACTCTTTGAGCTTGAACCGGTGCTGCCGCCACGGAACCAGCGCCTGGAACGGCTGTCCAGCAAACGCGAGACCGAGGATCCCATCCTCTTTGAGCACCACGGCAAAGGTGGCGCCGGTGGGTGTCACATACGTGCCGGCGTACTGCCGGAGCGTCGCCGGAGCCGACAGCTCGGCGGGGACACGCCGGACGAACGCCGCTTCGGCCTGGTCGAGCGACATCACCGCCTTGTCGATCTCGCCCTGTGGATTCGTCGTGAAGTTGACCGACCACTTGCCGTTCGCTTCGTCGTCGGGCGTGTCGAAGCGGTCATAGTGAAAGTGGGTCAACGGCAGGTCGATCTGATGAAAGCCAAAACGCAGCCCGGTGCCTTGCTTCGAGATCGCGACGACGCCGTACGCCTGATTCTCGAACTCGCCGACGAAGTCATCGAGGGGATGCGACGGACGTGTGCCCTTGACCTGGCCGCCACCCGCCTGCGCCCGCGCCGCCATGCCCGCCTGCTTCGCTTTCTTGCGCGCGTCGTTGAGCCGCTGGCTCCACGGAGTCTGGTCGAGGCCGAGCAGCCGCTCGTACACGTTGTACGACACGACGTTATACAGCGGCGCGGCATGGTCGCCGATGACCAGCACAATCACTCCCACGCTGTCGGAAGGCATGTACGAGACCTGCGAATGAAAGCCGTTGATGTCGCCGCCGTGATAGGCCACCAGGTGACCGCGGTAGGATGCGGTCCAGCGACCCATGCCGTACGCGGCGTTGAGCAGCTCACCCCATCCGAAGGCTTGCAGCGCGGTGTTCGGCATGGCGATGGACGGCTCCAGCGTCGCCTGCACGACGTCTCGGGGGATGACCTGTCGGTCACCAAACCGGCCCCCATTCATGAGGGCGATCAGCCAGTGGGACAGATCCTGAATGTTCGAGTTGATCGCGCCCGCCGGCCCGATCGCACCCTGCTCGCGGTAGTACGGGATTGCGTAGAGTGAGTCCGAGTCGCGCCGCTCGGTAAACGGCACGCCGTGGTCTGGTTGCTTGATTACGTCATCGATCGAGAAGACGGTGCTGGTCATTCCGAGCGGCTGGAAGATGCGCCCCTGCACGAACTGCTCCCACGTCTTCCCCGAGAGCAGCTCGATGATGTATCCCGACGCCCCGTACATCAGGTTGTTGTACAGGAATGTCGTTCGCATCGGCTGCGACGGCTCGAGGTACTTCAGCCGCTCGAACAGTTGCTGCCTGGTAAACGGTGATTTGTACCAGATCATGTCGTGCCGGGTGACGCCGGTCCGGTGCGCCAGCATGTCCCGCACGGTGACGGAGGCGTTCAGCTCGTCGTTATAGAACTGCACGCTGGGCACGAACTGACGCACCGGCTTGTCCCAGTCGATCTTCCCCTCGTCGACCAGCAAGCCCATTGCCATCACGGTAAAGAGTTTGGTGTTCGATGCGATCGGCACGACCGTCGTCGACGTAAACGGCAGCTTGTTCCCGTAGTCCCGATAGCCGTAGCCGCGGGCGAAGACGAGCTTGTTCTTCACCACCACACCCACGCCGATGCCCGGGACGTTCCAGTCCCGCATCACCTGAGTCATGTAGGCGTCGAATCCCACGAGCTTCGCCGTGACGCTCGTGTCCTGAGCGTGCGCCGGCGAGCAGACGGCCACGAAGAGAACGAAGGCCGCAAAACCGGTTTTTCGCATAGTATCTCCCTAGTCCTGGGGCCGCCGCACGCGCACCGGCGGCGCCGGTTCCGCGAGCAACTTCACCGGGTTGGCCTCCAGCAGCCGCAACGCTTCCTGCACCGCCCGCTCGAGCTGCGGGTCGCGTCCTTGGGCGACCAGCGCGGGCGTCTGTTGCACCACGATGTCGGGTGTGATGCCCACGTTCTCGACGTCCCAGTGGCCCTCGGTATTGAAGAACCCGCCGCGCGGCGCGGTGATATATCCGCCATCGATCAGGCCCGGCACGTCCCAGATGCCGACGAGCCCGCCCCACGTTCGCGTGCCGACCAGCGGTCCGAGTTTCATCTCGTGGAACAGATACGGCAGCATGTCACCGCCCGAGCCGGCGTACTCATTGATCAGCATGACCTTGGGGCCGAAGATTCCCGTGAGCGGCTCCGTCCAGGGCCGGCGCTCCCCGACCGGGTTGTTGAAGTATCCGCGCAAGTGCCTTGCGAGAATGTCGACGAAATAATCGGCGATGTAGCCGCCCCCATTGAAGCGCTCATCGAGGATCACGCCCTGGCGGTCTTGCTGCGCGAAATAGTAGCGGTTGAAGTACTCGTAGCCCTGATCGGCGGTGTTGGGCAGCCAGACGTAGGCGAGCTTGCCCTTGGACAGCGAATCGACGAGCCGGCGGTTGTCCTCGACCCACGCGCGCGTCCGCAGGTCGTCCTCATCGCCCACGGGCACGACGGTGACCGTCCACGAGCCGTCGAGGGTGGGCTTGTCGTTGAGGCGGAGCACGGTCTGGCGGTTCGCGGTCCCCTCGAGCGCTTCGTACGGACTCAGCGGCGGCTTGAGATCCGTGCCGTTGACCGCGAGGAGATAGTCGCCGGTGTGCGCCTTCACACCGGGCGCCGAGAGCGGCGCGCGCAGATTCGGATTCCAGTTTTCACCTGAGAAGATCCGCTTCACGCGATAGCGGCCGTTCTCCACCGCGAAGTCGGCGCCGAGCATCCCGACTTTCACCGTGTCGATCGCCGGCGTGTCGCCGCCAAATACGAAGGTGTGACCCAGCGACAGCTCGCCGCCCAGCATGTCGAGCAGATAGGTGAGATCGGAGCGGTGGCCGAGGCTCGCGAGCCACGGCTCGTACATCGTCCAGACCTTGTCCCAATCGGCGCCGTGATGATTGGGGACGTACAGATAGTCCCGTTCGAAGCGCCACGCTTCCCGGTAGATCTGGCGCCACTCGGCGCGGGGATCGAGCCGCATCTGCAGATCCACCGTGATCTTCCCATCGCCCGCCTTGGGCGCCGCGTCGGTGCCGACGATCATCCACGACTCACCGGACTGGTACAACAGCTTCTTGCCGTCGCGCGACAGGCTGAACCGCATCACCGGCGACGCAAAGCTCTCCGACTTGCGCTTCTTGAGATCGTAGCGATGTAATGTGACGCCGGGCTGATTCTCGATCGCCTCGGTGACGAAGACGACGCCCTCGCTGCCCGCCGCGAGTGACGTGTAGGGCCGCACGGGCATGCCGAGGGCGAGGATCCGCTGGCTCAGCCCTGCGCGGTCGATCCGGACGCTCACGGCACTGGCAGCTTTTGCGGACTTCGCTTTGGTCGAATCGACGGCGGCCGTCGTGTCGCGCGCCTCCTCGTCGCTCTCCGGCAAGAGCGGCGACGGCGTATCGGCCGCAAGAACCATCAGATAGGCGCCGCGGCGCGTGCGGCGGTCGTACGAACTGAGATCGAGCCAACCGCTCGAGAGACCAAAGTCGGTGCTCGCCAGGAAATAGAGGTATTTGCCGCCCGCATCCCAGGCCGGACTCACTGCATCCGAGAGGCCATCCGTGAGCTGATAGGGTTTCTTCTCCACCATGGAGTAAGCCATCAGCACGTGGAACTGGCTGGCAAGCCGCTTGGAGTAGGCGAGCCATTTCGAGTCGGGCGACCACGCCGGTTCGAAGGTGCGGTCCGGGTGTGCGTAGGTGTCGGTGTCGAGCCGCGTCACCTTTCCCGTCGCGACCTCGACCAGCAGCATGTTCAGCCCTTCGTCCGTGACGGCGATGTACTTCCCGTCGGGCGACCAGTCGGCGGTATGGAAGAACGTCGGCTGGTCGAACTTGATCTCGCGCGGCGCGCTGAGCCCCTCCTGCGTCCCGATCATGAGGCGATACTCGCCGCTCGCGTCGGAAAACCAGGCGACCTGCTTTCCATCGGGCGACCAGACGGGCGTGCGCTCCGCCGTCCCAGAGCTCCGCGTCAAGTTGCGCGCATCGCCCTTCTCGGCGGGGACGGAGAAGACTTCACCGCGAGCGGAGAACAGCGCGCGCGCCCCACTCGGCGACAGCGACGCCGACTCGATCCATTTCGACGCGTCCACCCAGCGCGGCTCGGCCCACGGCAAGTCCCCGCGGCACGTGATCGCGAGCTGCGTGTCCTTCCCGCTGGCTGGTTCGAGCAGATGGAGGTAGCCGGCCTCTTCATAGACGATGACGCCGCCTCCCGCGTCGAGCGTCTTGACGTCGTAGTCCTTGTAATGCGTAAGCTGCGTGAGCTGTCGGGACGCGACGTCGTATTTCCAGATGTTCGCGTCCCAGTCGCGGTCGGAGATGAAGTAAATCGCGTCACCCATCCATACCGGCCAGGTGTCGAGCGTGCCTTCGTGCGAGGCGATAGTATAGATCGTGACCGGATGCGTTTGGCCGCCGCGGTAGTTGCGCCACTCGACGTCCCAGCGTGTGACCTTTTCGTAGGCAAGTCGCTGGCCGTCGGGGGAAAACGAGCCGCGCAGCGCGTCGGGGATTGGCAGCCGCTCGGGCACGCCCCCCGCCGCCGCGATCGTCCATAGTTGTTGCACCCCCACCGACGGTGCGCTGACGCTGGCTGAGCTGAACAAGATCCGTTTCCCGTCGGGCGACCAGCCTCGCGCGATGTCCGGCGACGGATGCCACGTCAAACGCCGCGCCTCGCCGCCGTCGGCATCGATCACGTAGACGTCGGTGTTGCCGCCGTACTGCATGCTGAATGCGATTTGCTTACCGTCGGGCGAAAAATGCGGATTCGATTCCGTGCCCGGGAAGCTCGTCAGACGCTTCGCGTCGCCACCGCCGCGACTCGCGACCCAGATATCGCCCGCGTACGCGAACGCGATCTGCGTATTGCTCACCGTCGGTTGCCGGAGCAGGCGCGTGCCCTGAGCGTGCACGAGGATGGGGCAACACAGCAAACCAAGGACGACGGAGGTATACCGCATTGTATACACCAGGGTGAGTGTGCCAATATGCTAGCCCGAAAACCGGCTATCGGCTATCAGCCGTCGGCTATCGGGTAGCGACCTCGAAGGCTCCGATCACCCCCCGATAGCTGACAGCCGATAGCTCAAGACCGAAAGGGCGCGGGCGCAAACGTCAACAGAAAAAGCAGCAAGCTTATCCAGGCGAGCCAATAGCGGGAACGAGGCAGGGGGCGGTAGGCATCGAGCACGGGCGGATGTCGCAGCTGGCCGCGCGAGAGCAGGAGCACGATGAAGCCCCACACGAGCCAGCCGAACCAGAACCACCCGAGGAGCATGACGATCAGCCAGAAAGCGCGGGCGACGGGTTGATGCAGGCGCGGCGTGGCAGCGTAGACGATGTGACCGCCGTCGAGCTGGGCCATGGGCAAGAGATTCAGCATCGTCACGAACATCCCAAACCAGCCGGCGAACGCGGTCGGGTGCAGCAGGAGATCGCCGGATGCACCCGGAACGATCCCTCGCAGCACCAACGTCACGACTGAATCGCCAGGGAACAGCAGGTCATCGCCGAGACGCACCACCATCCCGTGGAAGTGTTCCAGTGTGGTGGGATGACTGTACCGCAGGCCGATCCACAGAATCGGCAGAGCCACGACGAAGCCCGCGATCGGGCCGGCGGCGCCGATGTCGAGCAGCTGGCGGCGGTCGTTCACGATGGTGCGCAGTCTGATGAACGCGCCGAATGTTCCAATACCGAAGGGCGGCGGGAAGCCCGGCAGGAAAAACGGCGGGGAGACATCCACTTGGTAATGCCGCGCCGTGATGTAGTGTCCCATCTCGTGCGTAAACAGGATCGCCAGCAACGGGAGCGAGAACAACAACCCGTGTGGCAGACCGCGGACGAATGTCGCTCCGCGCCACTCTCCGGGATGGATCGAGATCGTTCCCGCGATCATCGCGCCCGTGAGCGTGGTGGTCAGGACGACGGCGGCGAGGAGCAAGGCGTGCAGCCCCCACGCCTCCCGGCGCCGCGGGTTCGGCCGCGTGAGCACGAGGTGCCGGCCGTCGGGCTCGTCCGACCAGTAGTAGCTCCCTGGCCAGTCGCGGAGGGCGTCCACCAGCGGCGCCGAGGGACCGGTGTGAGCCGGATCTACAAGCGCATCAACTACTTCGCGGTCGTGGAGGGGGGTGGTTCGCCACGCCAAAAGAAACCTTGTGACGGTCACGGCCGCGCACTATTATAGAGCGTTCGCATACCGCTGGATTCCCAAGTTTCCATTTTCAACCAGGACCAATCCCCCATCCCGGGGTTTTCCCCGCCGTAGCGACTAACGGAGCTGAAGCACACGTGGATATCGCCGAATTGAAGAGAAAGTCCGTCGCGGAACTACACGCGATGGCCGAGAGCCTGAACATCACCAACTACTCTGGGCTCCGCAAGCAGGATCTGATCTTCCGCATCGAGCAGTCTCTCCTCGATTCTGACACCGTCTTACGCGGCGAGGGCGTGCTCGAGATTCTGCCGGAAGGGTATGGATTCCTCCGCAGCGCCGACTGGAACTACCTCTACGGACCTGACGACATCTACGTCTCGCCCAGCCAGATCAAGCGCTTCGATCTGCGCACCGGCGACACGATCACCGGACAGGTGCGGCCGCCGAAAGAAGGCGAGCGCTACCTCGCGCTGCTGAAGGTTGAAGTCGTCAATGGCGAGGAGCCGGAGAAGGCCAAGCATCGCGTCGCGTTCGACAACCTGCGGCCACGCTACCCGGAACAAAAGATCAGGCTGGAGCGCAAAGACGGCGATTTGTCCATGCGCGTGATGGATATCCTCTCGCCGATCGGGAAAGGGCAGCGCGGCTTGATCGTGTCGCCCCCCAAGGCCGGTAAGACCATCCTGATGCAGAAGCTCGCCAACTCCATCATCGAGAATCATCCGGAGGTCTACCTGATCGTGCTGCTGATCGACGAGCGGCCCGAAGAGGTGACCGACATGGAGGAGAACGTGAAGGGGCCGAACGTGGAGGTCGTGTCGTCCACGTTCGATGAGCCGGCGGACCGGCACGTCCAGGTCGCCGACATGGTGATCGAGAAGGCGAAGCGCCTGGTCGAGCACGGCAAGGACGTGGTAATCTTGCTCGACTCGATCACGCGCCTGGGCCGCGCCCACAACGTCGTGGTGCCCCACTCGGGCAAGATTCTCTCGGGCGGTGTGGACGCGAACGCGCTGCAGAAGCCCAAGCGCTTCTTCGGCGCCGCCCGCAACATCGAGGGCGGCGGGTCGCTGACCATTCTTGCCACCGCGCTGATCGATACCGGCTCCCGCATGGACGAAGTCATCTTCGAAGAGTTCAAGGGCACCGGGAACTCCGAAGTGATTCTCGACCGGCGCATCGCCGAGCGGCGCACGTTCCCGGCGATCGACACGCAGCGCACCAGCACCCGCAAAGAAGAGCTGCTGCTCTCCAAGGAAGAGCTCAACAAGGTCTATCTGCTGCGTAACTTCCTCTCCGACATGCCGCCCGTGGAGGCGATCGAGTTCTTGCTCGAACGGCTCAAGCGCACAAAAACGAATAACGAATTCTTCCAGACGATGTCGCAGGGTTGAGGGAAGGTTGGAATGCTGGAATGTTGGAATGTATGAACCGTCCAACCTTCCAACCTTCCAACATTCCGCCCGCAGGGCGCATCCTCGCCGTAGACTGGGGCCAGCGCAGGATTGGTCTGGCGCTGTCGGACGAGACCCAGACGCTCGCACAACCCCTCACCACGTTGACGCGCCGCGCCGGCAAACGCGTTCCCATGGCGCAACTGATGGAACAGGTCAACCGTCACCAGGTTGTGGGCATCATTGTCGGCCTCCCGTTGGACGAGCGGGGAGCCGAAGGTGACGCCGCTCACGCCGCACGAGCCCTTGCCGGTGATATCAAGCGTCGCGTGGGCGATCTGGAGGTCGGCATGTGGGACGAGCGGATGACCACGGCACGTGCGCTGGCGGCCGTGCGCGAGATGGGCGGCACGACGCGTGGCCGCAAAGAGGACGTGGATGCGATGGCCGCGGCGCTGCTGTTGCAACACTACCTCGACAGCAAGAAGGGTACGGCGCTGTGAAAAGACGTGCGTGGTGCGTGGTACGAGGTGCGTGGGCTGCTGTTCGCGGCTTCCACGCACCACGCACCACGTACCACGCACTCTCGTTGGTGTTCGCGATCTCCTGCTCCAAACCGGATCCGGCCAAATATCAGTCGGTTTCCGAGCAGGTCATGGTCATCATCCCGCGCGGCGCGACCTATTACCAGGCGCTCGACTCGCTCGAAGCACATGGCCTCATCACGAGCCGCGACTGGTTCAGCCTCTATGCGCGTCTCCGTGGCTTGCCGTCCAACCTGAAGAGCGGCGTTTACGCGTTCCCGCGCGACGCCGGCTGGAGCGAGGTCGTCAGCACCCTGAAGACGGGGCGCGGCCTCGAGGTGCGCTTCACCGTCACCGAAGGGATGATGGGATTCGAGGTCGCCGAACGGGCGAGGTCGTGGCTCGGCGTGCCACGCGACTCATTCAAGGTCGCGATGCGCGACACCTCGCTCGAGCGCGAGCTCGGCATCAAACCGAGTCCGGCGGGCGTCGACGGGTACATGTACCCGACGACCTACGTCGTGCCGATGCGGATGCGGGCCCGCGATCTCGTGAAGGTCATGACGCACGAATTCATCTCGCGCTGGCAGCCCGAGTGGGATGCCCGCCTGGGCGAGCTGCACATGACGCGGCATGAGATCGTCACGCTCGCATCCATCATCGAGGCCGAAGTGCGCTATCGCCCCGATCGCCCGTATGTGTCGGCGGTCTATCACAATCGGCTGAAGCGCGGCATGGCATTGCAGGCCGATCCGACGATCATCTACGCGTACGGCCGCCGACTGCATCGCGTCTGGGAGCGGCAGCTCCAGATCAAGTCGCCCTACAACACCTATCTGAATCCGGGACTACCGCCTGGTCCGATCACGCAGCCGAGCGACTCAAGCATCATCGCGGCGCTCTACCCTGCCCCGATCGGGTATCTCTATTTCGTCGCCCAGCCCGATGGGAAGCACATCTTCTCGGCGTCGTATGCGGATCATTTGGCTGCGATAAGACGCGTGAGGAACCGGCGGTAAGGGGCGGTAAGGGGCGGTAAGGGGGGGTAGGGGGCGGTAGGGGTTACTGAAGTGCCCTGTTCAGCTCCCGCGTCGCGGATTCCGGATCACGGGCAGTCAGCACCGCACCGATCACTGCAACACCCGCCGCTCCAGCGCCTTTGATCAAGCTAGCGTTCGCTGTCGTGATGCCACCGATTCCGATCACCGGGACGCCGTCGGGCGCAAGGTGCGCGAGCGCCCCAAAGCCCGCCGGCCCCAGTGCCCAACCGGCATCAGGTTTATTCGCGGTGGCAAAACACGGCCCGATGCTCCAATAGTCCGCAGGCAGACCAGCCGCCCGCGAGGCCTCTTCCGGCGTGCCGACAGACAACCCCAACAGGAACCCCGCTGGCACGTGGGAGCGCAACGCATCAACTGGCAGGTCTTCCCAACCCAAGTGAACGCCGGCGGCCCCAGCGGCTAGTGCGATATCGGCGCGATCATTGACGAGGATGGGCACCGGCAGCGCCGCGACGAGCGCCCGGGTCAACTCCAAAACAGCGGCCGGCGCGCCATCTTTCCAGCGCACCTGAATCATGGTGGCCCCGCCCCGCACCGCGGCGCGGCACACAGCGACCGGATCCCGGCCCTTGAGGAGAACGGGATCGGTGATCACCATCAAGCGCACCTGATCGGCCAGGGCCATGACCAAAATCCTGCGCGGTCTTCGTGGAGCGACCACCGCGACCGCGAATACAAGTGAAGCGATTCTCGAGGCGACCGAGGAGTTACTCGCCGCGCTTCGTGATGCCAATGGTTTTGAGCCCGGCGACGTCGAGAGCGCGATCTTCACGTCGTCCCCAGACCTGACCGCCGACTACCCTGCCCGCGCCGCGCGCCGCCTCGGTTGGACCGGCGTGCCACTGCTCGGTGGCGTAGAGGTGGACGTACCCCCGCCGCTGGGACTGCCACGCTGCATTCGCGTGCTCCTGCACTTCTACACGACCAAATCTCAGCGCGCCCTCAAACATATGTACTTACGAGGGGCATCCAAGCTGAGACCAGATCGATGACGGCCGTCCGACCGTCCGACCGTCCGACCGTCAGAGTTACTGCTCGCGCCGCCGAGCGCTGGAAGCAAGGGCATCCGTGGATTTATCGCAGCGACGTCGCTGCAGAGCCAGAGAAGAAGCCCGGCATCGTTCCGGTCACGGATCGCAAGGGCAAGTTCCTGGGGCAAGCCCTCTACTCACCGACGTCCGAGATCCGGCTGCGGCTGCTCACGCGCGGCGATCAACCCATTGATGCTCGCTGGTGGGCGGAGCGAATTGCGGCCGCGGCCGCTCGACGCAACGGCATCAACGCGACGGCGTGGCGAGCGGTGCACGCCGAGGCCGACGGGCTCCCCTCGCTCGTCATCGATAAGTACGGACCGTGGATCGTCGCGCAGCTACTTTCGGCCGGGCTCGAGACCGCCCGAGCCGACGTCCTCGCCGGCATCAGCGCGGCGCTGGCACCCGAGGGCATCCTGCTCCGCAACGACGCCGCCGTGCGCCGACACGAAGGGTTGGCTTCGGAAGTCGTGTTGGCCTTGGGCCAGGTCCCCGAGGTCGTGGAGGTTGTCGAGGATGGATTGAAGTACCTCGCGGCTCCCTGGTCGGGGCAGAAGACGGGGGCGTTCCTCGATCAGCGCGAGAACCGGGCGCTCGTCGGACAGCATACCCGCCCCGGCGGCCGCGCGCTCGATCTCTTCACCTATCACGGTTCGTTCGCGCTCCACCTCGCGCGTCATGCCAAGGACGTCCTCGCAGTAGACCAGAGCACCGAGGCGCTGGCGCGCGGCGTCGAGAATGCACGACTGAACGGGATCGCCAACATCGTTTGGCGGGAAGCGAATGTGTTCGATCTGCTGCGCGAGCTGGAGCGGCGCCGGGAGCAATTCGACACGATCGCGCTCGATCCGCCGGCCTTTGCCAAGACGAAGGCCAACCTCGAGCGGGCCGTCGCCGGCTACAAGGAGGTCAATCTCCGGGCCATGAAGATCCTGGCGGACGGTGGCGTGCTCTTCACGTCGTCATGCTCCTACCACGTGAGCCGCGACGTCTTCCACGCGATGCTGGCCGATGCCGCCCGTGACTCGGGCCGCCGCATCCAGTTCGTCGCGGCGACGGGTGCGTCCGCCGATCACCCGGAGCTACTGAATGTCCCTGAGACCGGCTATTTGAAGGGCGTGCTGCTGCGTGCCGTTGTGTAGGGGCGCAGCATGCTGCACCCCTACCCATTTCGTCAGGATCGCAGCCTCAAAATCCAATCCGCGATTGCGCTCGCCACGGCCGGCATGATGGGGACCGTGGGGTTCTGATAGGTCGGCATTTGACCTTGCAGCGTGGTGTCAGTCGTCTGTTTCAGCACATGATTCGCGAGCGGCACGACGACGAGCTGCGCATCTGGCCGCGCGGCACGCAGGCGCTCGGCATCGGCGACGGTTACCTGCACGTCTCGGCCGCCCTGCACGATGAGCACCGGTTGCCGCACGGCACGTATGGCCCCTGGCGGATCAAAGGCAGACAGGGATCGCATGAACGTCTGGTTGATCGGCACGAATAGGACGCCGAGCAGCGGCGGCACGTCCTTGGGCTGCTCGCCGCGGAGGTACTGCGCCATCGCGGTGTCGTACCGAACCAAGGTCGCGCTGTCGAATTGCCGAGTGAGTTGTTCGCGCAGGACGACGCCGAACGGTCGGCCCAATCCTGACACACTGATCACGCCGACGACGGGCGGACCTTGCCGCGCCGCCATAAGCGCGAGCGAGGATCCTTCACTGTGCCCCAGGAGAACGACGCGGGAAAACCGTGCGTCGTGCGCCAGCGATTCCGCCGCCACCCGTGCATCCGCCGCGAAATCATCCAACGTCATCTTCGTCATGTCGAACGTGCCCTTGGTTCCCGGCATCCCGCGCTTGTCGTAGCGCAGCGTCGCAATGCCGCGCTCGGCCAGGCGCCACGCGAGCTGCGCGTAGGAGTTTGGCCGGATGCCCATCAGCGAATTGCCGTTGCGGTCGGTGGGACCCGAGCCGGCGATGATCACGGCGACCGGGATGCGTCCCGTGGCGCCGCGCGGCAGCGTGAGAGTCCCGCCCAACTCGAGCGCGCCGCTATGAATCGTGTATGGAGACTCCACCGCGACAGCCGGCGCCGTGGTGTCGGCATTCTGTAGCGTCAGTGCGACCAGGATACTGGGGTAGAGTGCGATCATGGGATTTGGTAGGGGCGCAGCATGCTGCGCCCCTACTCCTATTTCGATTGTTCTCGTTTCCAGAGGACGTAGGACTGGACGATGGGGATCGCGGGCATGATCACGATCGTCGCGATCAGCAGTGGCAGAAATGCGGCGCGCGGAAGGAGTGCGGTGCTGGCCAGCACCAGGCCGCCGATGACGAACACCCATCCGCCGGTGCGATGCGTCCGGCGCCACACCGTATCACTCGAGAGCGTCCACGGCGTGCGAATGCCGACGAACCAGTTGGGCTCGACGCGCGTCAGGAAGTTACCGAGGAACACGAACAGCAGGCCGATGCCCAGCGGCATCAGGCGGTCGATCTTGATCGAGAAGCCCAGACCCGCCGCGATGATCAGGCCGTGCGCCACCAGTAGAAACACGATGACCGCGTTGGCGATGAGCCAGTAGCTGCTCAGGAACTTCACGTAGTTCTCGTGTCGCGGATCGATCTTGGGCAGTACGTTGAAGATCACGGTCATGATAACCAGCATGACCGGGATGATCGCGAGTGCCCACAGCCGGCTCGAATAGCCGTCAGGCGTGCCGTTCAAGCTCCAATGCGTGACCACGCTAGGCGGCAGCCGGGGGTACGCCCATAGCGAGAGGGCGACAGCCACGACGGCAATCACGAGACCAAACCAGCGGCTACGCATTGGGTTCTCCCCCGAAACGGGTCATGAAATACCGCACGACTTCCTGGAATACGGTCGTATTCAGCCGATACCGGATGAACTGGCCTTCGCGCTCTGTGGCGACGAGGTTTGCCGCCTTGAGCACCCCGAGGTGGTGTGACACCGAGGCGAAAGCGATCGGGAACTGCTCGGCGATCTCCCCCGCAGTGCGATCCTTCTCGGTCAGCAGCTCGAGGATCCTGCGCCGCGTGGGGTCGGCCAGCGCCCGAAACAGTGAGTCGTCCATTGGGCGAGATATTTATACAATTGTCTAAATATTGTCAAGCAAGTTGACTAAATCAGCCTCTAGCACAAGCTTGCACACCATGTCCGTCCCGGACAAAGCCCTGGATCGGTCCCGCGCCGTGCGCCGCGTGCTCGCGGGATTGCTCGTAGCGAACATCGCGGTGCTCGTCGCCAAAGCCACCATCGGCATGCTGGCGGGCTCGCTCGCCGTCATGGGCGACGCCGTGCACTCCTCCGTCGATGCGGTCTACAACGTGTTGGGGCTCGTCGTCGTCCGCGTCGCCGCCCGCGAGCCCGACGAAGACCACCCGTACGGCCACGGCAAGTTCGAAACGCTGGGCGCGCTGGGGATCGTGGTGTTCCTGTCGGTCACCTGTTTCGAGCTGGTGCGCAGCGCCATCGGTCATTTGCTGTCGGGCGGCCACGCGATCCACGTCAGCGATCTCGGCCTCACGCTCCTCGTCGCGACGCTCCTCACCAACATTTTCGTGGCCTGGTACGAGAACGCCCGAGGCCACGAGCTGTCGAGCGAGCTGCTCATCGCGGACGCCGCGCACACGCGCGCCGATGTCTTCATTACGATCGGGGTGCTGATCGGCGTGCTGTTTGCCCGGCGCGGCGCGACGTGGGTCGATCCCGCCATCGCCATCGTGATCGCGCTGCTCATCGTGCGCGTCGCCTATCAGATCTTGTCGCGCGCAGTCCCGGTACTCGTCGACGAGCGCGCGATTCCCGCGCCCACCATCCGCCAAACGGCGCAAGCCGTCGAAGGCGTGAGGAGCGCCTACGGCATCCGCTCGCGCGGCGCCAATGCCGGCGCGCGGTACGCCGAGGTCACGATCGCGGTCGATCCCGCCGCGAATGTCGCCGACGCGCACGCGATCGCCGACGCGGTCGAAGCGCGGCTAAAGAAGGATCTGGAGCTCGAAGCAGTGACGGTGCACGTCGAGCCATGCTGACATCCCTGCCGTTCGAGCACGCGACCAAAACCGGCATGTCGCCGGTGCGCCGGGCCCCCCGTTCGCTCAAGCAGGAGTATCAGGAATTCATTCTGCAGCGGCTCGAGGAATACAAGAACACGGTGCCGCGCGCGGAGCTGCTGAAAATCGGCGATGAAGCCGCGCGCGAGCTGCAGGCGAGCGCCCAAGACCAGTATCTCCTCACCGAAGTGCTGCTGCTCGAGCACGTCGATCGTATCATTGCACGGCGCCTGCGACTGCCGTCATTCCCGCGCTGGCGCCAGAAGCATCGGGCGTTGCGCGAGGCGCAGCGCGAGCCGACCCACTGGGGTTTTGATCGCACGCATCCGATTGTTCCGTGGGCGAACCGCCTCGAGCCGCGCGACATCGTCGTGGTCCTGGGAGCCGCGGCGCTTGGTGAAGCGCTGTTTCTGGCCGCGCACGACGCGGAGGTATTTCTGCTCGATCAGGATCTCGGGGCGGTCGAGGCAGCGGAAGGCCGGGCGGTGACGGAGCAGCTCGCCGGCGCGTTTCAGGCGTTAGTCATCAACTTTGGGAGCTGGTTTCCGGATCTCACACCAGCGCTCGTGGTGATCGCGCCCAGTTGTCTCGTCCCGCTTCGCACAAAACAGCGCACTTCGTTGATCGCCGATTTGCAGGTTCGGACTCCGTCCGGCGGCGTCCACGTCCTGTTGCCGCCCCCGGACGAGAATCGCGAGGTGATCCCGCTGGCACCCGAGGCGCTGCAGACCCTCTATGGCGGCTGGCAGGTGCAGCGCGGCCGCAAGTCCAAGCGGTCTGGATTCACTGCCATCAAACCGCCGCGTCAGCTCGACACGGCGTTGAACGTGTCAGACTGACGACTCTTCAGTCCGAGCGTTTCGTAACATCAATAGGCTCAGTTACTTACATGTCGCACACAATGGCAAGCAGCTTGCACCCGCAGGGCGGTATGACAAGCGTCCCTCTGACACTCGACGGCGAGCCGATGGGCATCATCCTCCACGCCGGGCAGCAGATCCTCAGACCGGCCAAGATTTGGGCGTACTGCTGGTTCCTCGATGAGGGGGAAGACGGCGACCATACGCATCGGCACCTGCCCATCGATCCAAAGGTTTAAAAACCTAGCCTAGCCTTGCCCCCCTTTCCCGCCAGCCTATCTATTTCAGGCATGGCGGTCCTGACGATTGATGGCTACAAGCTGAGTGCGGATGAACGGCACACGATCCTCGATGCGGCCCGCAAGGCCCGTATCGAGATTCCAACCCTCTGCTGGTATCCCACGCTTTCGCTCGTTGGCAACTGCCGCATCTGCCTTGTCTCCGTCGAAGGCCAGCCGAAGTTGATCCCTGCTTGCGCCACCAAGGTCGCCGACGGCATGGTCGTGACCACGCAATCGCACGCCGCGGTCGAGAATCGCAAAGGGGTTCTCCGGCTTCTCAGCGAACGGTATCCAGCGCTCAACGGAAGCACGCGGAACGAGTTCGAGCGCTACCTCGTGCAGTACGACGTCGTGCCGACGCCGGTCGACGGACGTGACCTGCCGCTGCGTTCGGGCGACGAGCGCCCCGGCGACCCGATGATCCGCCACGACATGTCGACGTGCATCCTCTGCACGCGCTGCGTCCGCGCCTGCGAGGACATTCAGGTCGTCGGTGTGCTGGACGTCGGATTCCGCGGCGAGCACGCCGAGATCATCGTCGGTGCCGACGGCGATCCGGACAAGGCGGGCTGCACCTGGTGCGGGGAATGCGTTCGTGTCTGTCCCACCGGTGCCATCTTCGAGGTGATGCCGCGGCAACGGTTCGCGCCGGAGCAGATACGGCATCCGGAGAAGGTGGTCCGCTCGGTCTGTCCCTACTGCGGCGTCGGTTGCCAGGTGGACCTGCACGTCGCCGACAACACAGTTGTTCGCGTCACTTCTCCCGACATCGAGCTGAACACGCCCAACCAGGGTTCCACGTGCGTCAAGGGCCGTTTCGGCTACGATTTCCCGCAGCATCGTGATCGCCTGACTCGGCCGCTGATCCGGAAGGGATGGGTCAAACAGGGCAAGCGCTGGGTCTGGAAGGGGCCGACCGGCGCGGAGCGTCGCGCGGGGCCCTGGCGGACCATCGAGGGCGAAGGCAGCCGCACCAAGCCCGGCACGCCGCCGCGCGCCACTGGGAAGACCGTGCGCACCCTGCCGCTGCTCGAGCGCCTCGACATGGACATCCGCGATCGCGTCGCGACACCGGCGGACTGGTACACGCCATTCCGGGAAGCAACCTGGGACGAAGCAATGGAGCTGACGGCGCAGGAGCTGCTTCGAATCAAGACGGCCCGCGGGTCCGACGCGCTCGCGTGCTTCTCGTCGGCCAAGTGCTCCAACGAAGAGAACTACCTGATGATGCGCATGTTCCGCGGTGCGCTGGGCACGAATAACGTGGACCACTGCACGCGGCTGTGCCATTCGACGTCGGTCGCGGCGATGCAGCGCGCGATCAACACCGCGGCGGCATCGGGCTCGATGCGCGAAATCGAGCAGGCGTGCGACGTCATCTTCATCGCCGGCGCCAACACGACGGAGTCGCACCCGGTGTTCGGCGCGGCGCTGAAGCGCGCGCACGAGAAACGAGCCAAACTGATCGTCGCGGATCCGCGGCGCACCGAGCTGGCGGGTCGCGCTGACGTTCACCTGCAAATGCAGCCTGGCACCGACGTCGCCCTCTACTCGGGGATGTTGAATCACATTTTGGGACTAGGCCTGGAGAATAAGGACTTCATCGCCACGCGCACGCATGATTTTGAGAAGGTCCGCGAAGCCGTAAAGCCGTACAGGCCGGAGCAAGCCGCCAAGATCACCGGTATCCCTGCCGAGAAGATCCGGCGCGCCGCCGAGATGTACGCGCGCGGGCCAAACACCAGCTCGCTGTGGGCGATGGGGCTGACACAGCACGCCAATGGCACCGACATCGTCACGTCGTTCCTCAACATGATGTTCGCCTGCGGCATGATCGGTCGCTGGGGGGCGGCGATGCTGCCGATTCGCGGCCAGAACAACGTGCAGGGCGCCTCGGACGTCGGCGCCATCCCGTTCGTCTATACCGACTATCAGCCGGTCGGCGATCAGAAGATCCGGGCGCGGTTCGCCGAGACCTGGGGCGTGCCCCCAGAGTCGCTCTCGCTCAAAAGCGGTCTCATGGTCACCGAAGTCGTCAAACCGGAGAGCGGTGTGCGCGGGATGTACATCATGGGCGAGAACCCGGTCATCTCCGACCCCGACATCGCGCACGCCGAACACTGGTTCCAGGAGCTCGAGTTCCTGGCGGTGCAGGATCTCTTCCTCACGGAAACGGCGCGCTACGCCGACGTCGTGCTGCCTGGCGCGAGCTTCGCCGAGAAGACCGGCACGTTCGTCAACACCGAGCGGCGGATCCAGCTCACACACAAAGCCGTGGACTCCCCCGCCGAGGCGCGCGGCGATCTCGAGATCCTGATCGACCTGACGAACCGCCTGGGGCTGCGGACCGATTTCTCGGGCGCCGAAGCGGTCATGCGTGAGATCGCGAGCGTGACGCCAAGTTGGGCCGGCGTCACCTACGATCGGCTCGAGGGCGCTGGACTCCAGTACCCCGTGCCGACGCCTGACCATCCCGGCACCGCCTTCCTGTTTGATAGAGCGTTCCCCACGGCCGACGGCCGGGCGCGATTCGTTCCCGTCGAGTACACGAATCCCGTAGAGCTTCCGGACGATGAGTATCCATTTGTGATGAATACCGGCCGGCAGCTGTATCACTGGCACACCGGCACGATGACGCGTCGCGCGAGCGGCCTCGATGCCCGCGAGCCGACGGCGATCGTCGAGATCCATCCCGAGGATGCAAAGCAGCTCGGCGTCCAGGAGGGCGAGTTGCTCCGGATCACGTCGCGGCGCAACTCGATGGTCACGGCCGCGCGCATCAGCGATCGTGTCGCGCGCGGGCAGGTGTTCGTACCGTTCCACTTCCGTGAAGCAGCCGCCAACCTTCTGACCAACCCCGTGCTGGACCCTTACGCGAAGATGGCCGAGCTGAAGGTCTGTGCCGTGCGTCTCGAGCGCGCATGAACCTCGGACTCAAGGGGCGGGTCGCTCTGGTCTGCGGAGGAACCCGCGGCATCGGCCGCGCCGTCGCCACCGTGCTCACGGAAGAAGGCGCGCAGGTCGCGATCAACGGCCGCGGCCCCAACGCGCCATTTCCCGCGGATGTCAGCGTCCCGGCCGAAGCTGAGCGGCTGGTCAACGACGTCGCGAAGAAGTTCGGCCGGCTCGATGTGTTGTTCTGCAATGCCGGGGGGCCGCCCGCAGCCCCCTTTAAGGATCAACCTGCCGACGCCTGGCAGAAGGCGATCGAGCTCAACCTGCTGTCCACGATCCACCTCGCGCGCGCGGCCGTGCCAATCATGACCAAGGCGAAATGGGGCCGGATCATCTGTCTCGCGTCCGTCGCGGCACTGCAGCCGCTGCCCGGCCTGATCCTCTCCTCGACTGCGCGCGCCGGCGTCCTCGGCTTTGCCAAAGCGCTGGCCGACGAGGTCGCGACGGACGGCGTCACCGTGAACAGTATTTGTCCGGGATTCATCGCCACCGAGCGGATCGAGGAGCTCACCAAGGCTCGCCCCCAGATGATGCAGGAACGACTGGCCGAAATTCCGATGCACCGGGTCGGCACGCCCGCGGAGCTGGCGGCAGCCGTGGTGTTCCTGGCGTCCGAACGCGCCAGCTATATCACCGGCGCCGTACTCCAGGTCGATGGTGGGTTCACGCGCTCGATCTTCTGACCGGTCACGCGGGCTTCGTGCAGACCGCCTTCACGATCAGGGTCTCGCCGAACAGTAGATCTGCCGGCGCACCTCGGCGTCGCGCCGGCGCAGCACGGGATCCTTCTCCCACCGGCGAAACACCAAGCCCGTCACGAGCCACGCGAGCGGCAACAGCGGCGCGTATAGCCAACTCACCAACTTCACCCGGTTGGCCGCGATGGCCGTGATTCGGAAACCATTGCTGTGGAGCAAGTAGCGGATCTCCGGAAACGACATGAGCCCGATGTGATGCCAGGGGTTCGGCGCCGTCTCATCGAGCGGCGTCTTGCCCTTGTTGTGGAAACCCGTGAGCAACCAGCGCCAGCGTGAGCGGAGCGCGGTGATGTTGGGCGTCGAGAGGAGTAGCATGCCCCCCGGCCGTAGGATCCGCCCCGACTCGCGGACAAAGTCGAAGGGACGTTCCAAATGCTCGATCCCGTCGATGCACACCACCGCGTCGAAGCTGTCGTTCGCGAACGGCAATGGTGCGTTCATGTCTGCATGCGAGAACGGGACGCCCGCAATCTTGAGCAGGGACTGAATGTCGGCGGCGTGCACCTCGTACCCGGCGGCGCGGACGCGGTTTACGAACGCCCCCTCGCCGCACGGGATGTCGAGCAGGCGGCGGCAGCCGGGCTCTTGCGCGAGGAGCGCGGCCACCGTTGCATGTGTGTTCGCCGTCGTCGCTTCGCGAATCGTGGTAGGAGCCACGCCCTAAGATATCGCGCCGGGCTCACGCTGCCGCCCCGCGCCGTTTAGATTCCCTGCCGCTCATCGCCCGAATCGACGACCCACATGCAAGCCATTGTTAAGCCGAGCCGCGCCCCTGGGCTGAAGGTCACGACCGTTCCGAAGCCATCCCCGGGCCCCGGCGAAGTATTGATCGCGGTGCGCCACGCGGGCGTCTGCGGCACAGACTTGCACATCGCCGACTGGAACCCGTGGGCGCAGGGGCGCATCAAGCCGCCGGTCGTCGTGGGCCACGAATTCGCCGGCGAGATCGAGTCGGTCGGTGACGGCGTCACGGGGCTCCGGGCGGGTCACCTCGTCACCGCCGAAGGCCATATCGTTTGCGGTCACTGTCTCCAGTGCCGCACCGGCAACAGTCACATCTGCCAGAACACGCGCATCATCGGGGTCGATCGCGACGGGGCGTTCGCCGAATACATCACGATGCCCGCGACCAATGTGCTGACGCTCGATGGGGGAACCATCCCCACCGAAGTCGGGGCGATTATGGACCCGATGGGGAACGCGTTCCACACGGTGCTGACCGCGGAAATCCCCGGCAGCACCGTTTTCATTGTCGGCTGCGGGCCGATCGGCTGCTTTGCAGTCGGCATTGCGCGGGCGGCCGGCGCCACCAGGGTCATTGCCTCGGACGTGAATCCGAAACGCCTCGCGCTCGCCGCCGCGATGGGCGCGCACGTCACGATCAACGCCAAGACAGACGACGTCGTGAAAACGGTCCTCGCCGAGACGGACGAAGAGGGTGCGGACGTGGTGTGCGAGATGTCCGGCGTGCCATCGGCGCTGCACCAGGCATTCGCGGCCGTTCGGATGGGTGGGCGCGTGCAGCTGCTCGGAATCCCGGACGGCGCAGTCCCGATGGACTTTGCCAATGAGATCATCTTCAAGGGTATCACCGTGTACGGCGTGATTGGTCGCAAGATGTATCAGACGTGGCACCAGATGCGCCGCTTTCTCATCGGCGGCCAGTTCGATCCCCGGCCTATCATCACGCACAAGTTCCCACTCGCCAAGATCGACGACGCACTCGCCGCGATCCGCTCCGGGGACGCCGGCAAAGTCATTCTGGAGATCGTATGAGCTTCATGCGGCAGCTGCAGGACGAGCTGGCGGGTTTCAAAAAGGAAGGCGTCTACAAGCGGCTCAACTACCTCGAATCGCCGCAGGGCTCGCGCGTCAAGATGGAGGGACGCGGCGACGTCGTGATCCTCTCCTCAAACAATTATCTCGGGTTGTCCAACGTCCCCGAGGTCGTGCAGGCGGGGAAGGACGGGCTGGAGCACTGGGGCGCCGGCACATCGTCGGTACGGTTCATCTGCGGCACTTTCACGATTCATCGCGAGCTCGAAAACGCGCTGGCGAAGTTCGTCGGCTGCGAGTCGGCGCTCACCTACGTGAGCTGCTGGAATGCCAACGAGGGGCTGTGTCCGACCGTCCTGGGCGAGTCCGACATCGTGATCTCCGATCAGTTGAACCACGCATCCATCATCGACTCGATTCGCCTCGCGAAGGCGATCACGAAGTGCCAGACGGCGGTCTACAAGCATTCGGACATGGCCGACCTCGAGGAGAAGCTGCGCGCGGCGGGGAAGGCCCGCCGCAAGCTGATTTTCACCGACGGCATCTTCTCAATGGAAGGTGACATCGCAAAGCTGCCGGATCTTGCCGCCCTGGCACGGAAGTATGATGCGGTGCTCGCCGTGGATGACTCTCATGCGACGGGCGTCCTCGGGAAAGCGGGCCGCGGTACGGCCGAGCATTATGGGATGCTGGGCGAGATCGATGTGATCACGTCGACGCTGGGCAAGGCGCTCGGCGGTGCCGCCGGCGGATTCACGGCCGGCCCCGTCGCCCTCACCGACTATCTCACCCAGCGCTCCCGGCCGCAGCTCTTCAGCAACGCCCTGCCGCCCACGGTGGCGGCCAGCGCCCTTGCTGCCGTGCGCTGCATCGAAGCGCATCCCGAGCTCGTGAACCAGCTGCATCAGAATGCCCGTTACTTCCGCGAACAACTGCTGTCTCTGGGCTTTAAGCCACTCGCGGGCGAGACACCGATCGTCCCCGTGATCCTGGGTGAGACGGCAAAGGCGATCCACACGAGCGAGCTGCTGCTCGCTGAAGGCGTCTTCGTCACCGGCTTCGGCTATCCTGTTGTGCCGCAGGGACATGCACGCGTGCGCTGCCAGCTCTCCGCCGCGCATACCAAGGACGATCTCGATTTCGCGCTCCGCGCTTTCAAGAAGGTGGGTTCAAAACTGGGGCTGATCTAATGACACCGTTTCTGCTGCTCGCGTTGTTACAAACCGCCGAACCGCCCATCCGCCCCTCCGCCGCTCTTGGTTTCGAGCCGGGCACCGACTCGATGCTCGCCGATTGGAAGCAAGTCAGCGGCTACATGAACAGCCTGGCCCAACAGAGCCGCTACGTACACGTCGACACGCTGGGCCGTACGACCGAGGGCAGGCCGTTTCTCCTGATGACGATCACGTCACCCGCGAATCAGGGCCGGCTGGCCGACATCAAGCGCGCGCAGGGCCTCCTGGCGGACCCGCGCCGTCTTACGGACACCGCGCTCCAGGAAATCCGCAATACCCAGCCGGCCGTCATTCTGATCAGCAATAACATCCACTCCACGGAAGTCGCGTCCAGTCAGATGGGGATGCTCCTCGCCTACCGGTTGGCCACCGATGCGGCGCTCCGCCCGCTGCTCGACTCCGTCGTCGTCTTGATGATCCCATCCATGAATCCGGACGGCCTCGACACCGTGGTGAGCTGGTATCGCCGCTACAAGGGGACGCGTACGAAGGCGGTCCCCTGCCCTGGCTCTACCACAAGTACATCGGGCACGACAACAACCGCGACTGGTTCATGCTGACGCAGGTCGAGACGCGACTGGTCACGCGGATGCTGTACAAGGAATG
>QHTY01000313.1 GCA_003220985.1 Gemmatimonadota bacterium | reverse complement strand
CACGAGCCATTCGGCGCGCTCCTCGTAGGCCGCCTGCAGCGAGCGCAGCGCTTGCTCGTTGTTCCCCAGACCCAGGTGGACAAGTGCGATGGCGAAAGCTGTGTTGCCGGGCGGGCGGCGCTCGAGCGCCGTGAGGATGTGCAGCGCCTCGGCGCGCTCGCCGGCGCGCCCGGCTACGTATCCTAAAATCCCCGCGAAGTTGGGCGCGTCGCCAGCCAGAGCCGCCATCTTTCGGGCCTCCGCCAGCGCCTCGGCGTAGCTCCCCTTCCCGGCGAGCGGCAGGGCGAGGAGCAAGTGCGCATGGGCGGAGCCAGGCTCGAGGTCGAGCGACTTCTGCTCCACGGCGATCGCTTCATCGTATCGTCGGGCGACATACAAGGCCCAGGGGAGCCCTGTGGCGACGTCCGGATTCAGCGGATCGAGCTCGTGGGCGCGCCTGGCCTCCGCGAGCGCCTCGGCTAATCGTCCGTGCGCCACCAGGCAGTTCGCGTAGAAATAGTGTGCATTGGCAAGGCTGGGATTCAACTCAATGGCCCGCCGAAATTCGCGCTCCGCCGCAGACGCGTCCCAGTCGTAGACGCACAACTGATCGCCGAGCGACGCGTGGGCGTCGGCGAGCGTAGGATCGAGCGCGAGCGCCTTAAGGGCCGCGGCTCTCGCTTTCGGCATGCCTTCGCGGGGGCGAAGATACGTAGATGCCGTAAGTCTCTGATACGCGTCGGCGATGCCGGCGTACGCGAGCGCATAGTTCGAATCATGCGCCAGGGCCTGTTGGAAGTACGCCAACGCCTGCTGGATGGGGCCGAAGCCCGCCTTGTCGTAGAAGTAGCGTCCCTTGAGATACAGCTGGTACGCCTCGACGTCGCGGGTCGGGCGGCGCGAGAGCGTCAGGCTGTCTCCGCTCACCAGGTGCACCTGTAGGGCCCGCATGATCGCGCGGGAGATCTCGTCCTCCAGCGCGAAGACGTCACCCATCTGACGGTCGTAGGTCTCCGACCAGAGGTTGTATCCGTTCCGGGCGTCGGTCAGCTGCGCCGTCACGCGCAGGCGGTTGGCATCCCGGCGCACGCTCCCGCCGAGCACGGTCGCCACGTGCAACGCCTGACCGATCTGCCGCACGTCCTCGTTCTTCCCCTTGAATGCGAACGACGACGGGCGGGCCACGACCTGGAGCTGGGGCAGCTTCGAGAGCGCGTTGATGAGCTCCTCGCTGATGCCGTCGCTCAGGTATTCCTCCTGTGGGGCGCCACTCACGTTCACGAACGGCAGCACTGCAATCGATTGGCGGGGACGCGCCGCTACAGGCGGTGTGCCGTGCGGCCGGGACAGTACGAAGAGCCCGGCCGCCATTGCAAGCAGAGTCGCAGCGAGCCCAGCCCCGGCTGCGAGCCGGGACGTTCGGCGTCCCGTATCGCGCACGCGCGGCGCCGGCGCTGCGAGGGCCTCCACGAACTCGGCGGCGGTGGCGGGGCGGTCGGCGGGTGTCTTGGCGAGCGCCCGCACGATCGCTTCCTCAATCGCACGCGGGACCGCCGCGCGCATCGCGCTGACCCGCGGCGGCGCCGCGGCGAGATGCTGACGCACGATGCTCTCCGCACTCGGCCCCGTAAAGGGCGGCTCGCCCGCCAACATCTCGTACAGCACGCACCCGAGACTGTAGATGTCGCTCCGCTCGTCAACCCGGCCGCGCGCCGCGGCCTGCTCGGGGCTCATGTAGCCCGGCGTCCCCACTGCGATCCCCGTCTCGGTCAGCTTCCCGCCCGCGGCCGCCGTGATCGCCCGCGCGATCCCGAAATCGCTCACCACGGCGTGGCCGGCTTCGAGGAGGATGTTCTCCGGCTTGCTGTCGCGATGCACGACATCATGGCTGTGGGCGTAGCTCAGGGCATCCGCAACCTCGCGCGTGATCTGCACTGTTTCTCACGAGAGAGCCGGTCTCGCAGCGATTCGCCCTCGACGTATGGCATGACGTAGTAGAGCAGCCCAGCGGCTTCGCCGGAGTCGTGCAGCGGCAGGATGTGGGGGTGGTTGAGGCCGGCCGCCGTTTCGATCTCGCGTAGAAAGCGGTCCGGCCCTAGGGCCGCCGCAAGCTCGGGCTTCAGTACCTTGATGGCTACCTTGCGATGGTGCTTCAGGTCCTGGGCGAGGTAGACCGTCGCCATGCCGCCGCGGCCGAGTTCACGCTCGATCGTGTAGCGGTCGGCAAGCGCGGCTTGCAGTCGGGTGAACAGGTCAGCCAATGGGGCTCGCGCGCGGGGACAACTCCATCATAGGGCGCGGCCCCGGGCGGGGCCAGAGGACACCGCTGCTACGCGCCGAGCCGATTGATCGCGTCCCTCGGCGCGAGATTGGGCGCAAGGACCTCTGCATAGCGAGCCGGGTTCCGGATTCCGTGGCTGTGCATCCATGCGTCGGCCGTCTGAACCAGCGAGCGCCCGTCGTCGCCGCTCAACGTCTCCCCCAGGCGGCGTCG
>QHTY01000141.1 GCA_003220985.1 Gemmatimonadota bacterium | reverse complement strand
CGCGAACGCATCGATGGCGGTCGAGGCCTCGACTTCGTCGCGATCGATCAGCTTTGAGCTGCGGTTGCGAGCGGGTCGGGCGACATCCGGACCCGGGCTCGTCGAGTCCGGCACGGCTGCGGCAGCGGCTGGAGGCAGAGGCGTCGAGTCAGGTCGCGCAATCGGCGCCGTTGGTGCGACGGCGACCGTCGGCACCGAAGGCGTGCCATACACGACCGTGCCGTCCGGTGCCCGAATGAAATCCGCGCTCCCGCCTTTTTCGTGAAATCCCGTGACCTCAACTCGGTCGGCCATGCCGAGGATTTGGGGCGTGAGCTTCGCGTACGGCATGCGGATCACCCAGTCTCGCACGATCCAGGCGCCATTTGGCAGGCGCATGAATTCGATGCGACCACCGGCGCGTGGCGAGACCACATTCTCAGGCAAACGGATGTAGTTGAACTCCATGCGCCGCAGCTCTGCCGTCTGCCGGTCGACCCAGAGCGTGCCCGTGATATCGGGCACCCGGCGGTCCCGCGCCGACGTGAACACCAGCCCGATCAGCCCCTCGGCGTCGCCGCGACCATTCTTGGTCTCGAAACAATGCGTGCGGAGGAAGGTGCCGCTCAGCAGCACATCCGCATCGGGCGCCCGATAGACCCATCCGGTGTCTGTGACGATGACGTACCCCTGCCGCTCGAGCTCCGCGTCCGTCGCGTAATTGCGGAAGGGAAGCTTCCGAAAACCCGCGTCATGCCACGTGGAGTCCGGGATGCGCTGGCGGCCCGACACGTTCACGTCGCGCTCGAATATGGTCGTCTCGAACCAGTACGCGGGCACGCGCGACGTCCAGGACACGGCCGCCAGCGCCTCGCGAACTTCGTCCCACAGCGCGGCGACCGACGCTCCGGATTCGATATCGCACTGGCGGTCCCCGGCGACGACCACCTCACGCAGCGAAATTGGAATCGGATCGATGGCCGCATTGTATGCGATCGCCTCGCCTGCACGCAGCGCCAGTGCCGGCGACACGAGTGGACGAAAGCCGATGCGCTTGGAGCGAAGCCGGTAGGTGCCCGCCGTCGGGGCGTTCAATGTGAATTCGCCCGCGGCATTCGTCATGGCGCGGGCGCGCTCGGCCCCGTGATCGTCGATCAGCGTGAGGAACGCTCCCGCAATCGGGGTGCGGCTGACGCTGTCGGTCAGAAGCCCACGGACGCTCTGCGCAGCCGCGGGCGTTGCTACAACGAGGAGCAAGGCCGCTAGTCTTGCTCCCACCATTTGAAGCGTTGCGGCTCGAGCCTGGCGAGCCGGTAGAGGTTCTTGGCAAATCGTCCGACGAACAGCGCCACCATCCCGGCCAACAGGATGGCGAGCGTCCAATTGGCAACGAGCGCGATCGGCCATGGCCCCTTTACCTCCCACAGCGCGGCAAGCGCCAGCGTGGTGTTCAGCGCGATGAGCAACAGCCTGACCTCCGTCGGCCCGATGCGGCCGTAGGAAATCTTGAACACGCCGAACACAGTCGATTCGAGATAGACGTTGATAGATAAGGCGAGATAGACCACCACCAGTCCCAGCGCGATGCCGAGATCCACGTACGGTGACAGGCCGATTCCCAGGCCGATGACCGTGGTCGAAAACGCGTCCACGACGTGGTCGAGATAGTAGCCGTATTTGGGACGCTGCGTGCCGCGCGCGCGTGCGAGGGTTCCGTCAAGGCTGTCGCCGAGCCAGTTGCCGACGAGCATCAGGCTGGCCACCCACAGCCAGCGGGGACTGTAGTTCGTCAGCGCGTAGGCGGTGCCCGCGCCGGCGGCGGCGATTGTGCCGAGGACGGTGAGGTGATTGGAGCGGATGGAGCGGGGCACCCGCGCCGCCAGACGCTGCAGCACGCGCCGCTCAACGCCGGCGAGGAGAGACGTGATCTCGCGCTGCCCGCCTGCGGTCATCCGGGGCCCCCCGCGGAGGGTGCAGTCAGCGGAGGGCACAGGATTCGAACCTGTAAGGGCTTTCGCCCGCCGGTTTTCAAGACCGGTGCCTTAGCCATTCGGCCAGCCCTCCCATCGCTCTAACCTACCGCGCCAACTGCGCGGACCAAAGCTATCTTGCGGGCTTTCTCAATTCGGGATATGTTCGGGGCCCTTGAGTTCGAACCAAAACGGGACCGACTATGTCGATTTCCCTCGTTCTTTTTCGACGTACTAGCAGAACAGATTTGGAACTCGCTTGTGACACGTCCCGTTACGCTCAGGGCTGTCGCGTCGGTTCACTTTCCCGGGACAATTCGAGCCTATGAAACTCTCAGACACCGCGATTCGCCGACCTGTGCTCGCCAGTATGCTCTCGGCGGCGCTGGTCCTCTTCGGCGTCATCGGCTACACGCGCCTGTCGGTGCGCGAGCTGCCCGACATCGATCCGCCGGTCATCTCGGTGACGACCGTGCTCCCCGGCGCGAACGCGCAGGTCGTCGAGACCGCGGTGACCGACGTGCTCGAGGAAGAGCTTTCGACCATCCAGGGCATCCGCACTCTCAGCAGCACGTCGTCGGAGCAGACCAGCAACATCACGCTCGAGTTCACGCTCGACCGGCCGGTGCGACAAGGTGTCGCGCGTGCGCGGCCGCTTGCCGGTCGATGTGCTCGAGCCGGTGATCGCCAAGCAGTCGGCGGACGCCCAGCCGTTCTTCTGGCTCGCGCTCTCGAGCGACAACTACGACTTGATGCAGCTCTCCGACGTGGCCGACCGGCTCGTGAAAGCGCGGCTGCAGAGTCTGGCGGGCGTCGGCAGCGCCCAGCTCTTCGGCGAGCGGCGCTACTCGATGCGCGTGTGGGTTGACCCCGAAGCGCTCTCGGCGCGCGGGCTCACGGTGCAGGACGTCGAGGGCGCGATCGTCTCGCGGAATGTCGAAATCCCCGCCGGCCGGATCGAATCCACGCGGCGCGAGTTCTCCGTGCGCTCGCTGGGCGAGCTCAAAACACCGCAGGAATTCGACGAAATGGTCGTGGCGAGCCAGGGCAGCCAGCTCGTCAAGCTCAAGGACGTTGCCCGGGTGGAGCTCGGCCCGGAGGACGACCGCTCGATCTTCCGCTACAACGGATCTCCGTCCGTCGCCATCGGGGTGGTACGGCAGTCGAAGGCGAACCTCATCGATGTCGCGCGGAACATTCGCAAGGAGCTCCCCGCCATCCAGCAGACCTTGCCGCTCGGCGTGACGCTGCACAGCGCGTACGACGGGTCCGTGTTCGTGACGCACTCGATCAACGACGCGCGCCTCACGCTGCTCATTGCGGCGATCCTGGTGGTCCTGATCATCTTCGTGTTCCTGCGCAACGTCCGGGCCACGATCATCCCCGGGCTCGCGATTCCGGCGTCGATCATCGCCACGTTCGCGATCATGTACTTCCTCGGCTTCTCGATCAACAACTTTACGCTGCTCGCGCTCACGATCGCGATCGGCATCGTGGTCGACGACGCGATCATCGTGCTCGAGAACGCCTTCCGGCACCAGGAGGAGCTGCACGAGGAGCCGGAGGTAGCGGCGGTCAACGCGACGAATGAAATCGCCTTCGCTGTGATCGCCACCACGATTGCGCTGGTGGCGGTGTTCACGCCGCTCGCGTTCCTGACGGGCACCGCGGGCCGGTTGTTGAGCGAGTTCGGCGTCGCCGTCGCGGGCGCGGTCGTGATCTCGGGCTTCGTGGCGTTGACGCTCACGCCGATGCTCTGCGCCAAGATCCTCCGGATGCAGCACCAGCACGGCAAGGTGTTCCAGATGTTCGAAAGCGGCTTCAACGCGCTGTCGGAGCGGTACACGCAGCTGCTGCGGAAGGCCATCGATCATCGCAAGTGGGTGTTCTGGGGCACGATCGGCGGCGTGGCGCTCACGGTGTTCTTCTTGTTCGGCTGGCCGCCGGCGCGGCTACCACTCGTGGGGCGGCTACCAATCCTGACGCCGCTGCAAGGCGCGACGCAGCTGCAACGCGAGCTGATTCCGGGAGACGACCGCGGGTTCTTCCTCGTGGTCGTGCGCGGCCCGGAAGGCGCGTCGCTGCCGTATACCGACGGCTACGTGCGACAGGTCGAAGCCATCATCGGGCGGACGCCCGGCGTAAACGGGTACTTCACGATCATCGGCGGATTCGCGGGGGGGGTGAACAGCGCGTTCATCGGCGTGATCATGAAGGAAGGCAAACGCCCCAGCGTGGACCAGACGATCGGCGGTCTGTTTCCCCAGCTCATGGGAATCTCGGGCGTCTTCGCATTTCCGTACGCGCCCGGCGCAATCGGGTTCTCCCAGCCGATTCAGTACGTCGTGCAGAATCCCGATTTCGCAAAGCTCGTGGCCATGATGGGTCCGTTTGTGGGTCGCGTGTCACAGATCAAGGGTCTCGCGAACGTGCAGCCCGATCTCTTCGTCAATAAACCGGAGCTCCGGG
>QHTY01000201.1:17697-26435 GCA_003220985.1 Gemmatimonadota bacterium | reverse complement strand
CGAAGGGGCGGCGAAGGGGCGGCGAGGGGTCTTTGCCGCCGCCTTTCTCGCCGCCGCCTCACTCGCCGCCGGTTTTGTGGCCGCCAGCATCCCCATTGAGAATCCCAAGCGCCCCCAGCCAGCGAGAAGTCGCGGGAGCCCCGTTGCTCTGAGCAAACGGGCCAGCCGGTAGACAAGGCCGCTGATACCGGGCCTCGTCAACGTCCATAAGGCTAGGCGCGTGAGTCGCGAGACGCTGCGCGTGGCGGTGATCCGGCTGCGTGCTGCTTCGAGGCCGCGGCCGTACTGCACGCCCGAGGGGCACACGGGTTCGCACCCCCGGCAGCCCAGGCAACGATCCAGATGATAGAGGAGGGCGGCGTCGGTCGCGGCGAGGTCGCCGCGCTCGAGCCCTCGCATCAACTCGATGCGGCCCCGCGGTGAATCGGATTCATCTCCGGTGGCGAGGAACGTCGGACAAGCTTGAAGGCAAAACCCGCAGTGTACGCACGCGTCCAGCCCTTCGAATCCCCCCCGTTCCCCCCCCGTCATGTGCCTTCTGTGGCGACGACGAGCGCACCACCGGGATCGAACGTGCGGCGCAGGCCCGCGACGAGGGGGCCGACCCCCTCACGATACGCCCCGAAGTGACCGACGGCGCCACGCTGTGGCCACGGTGCACGCTCGAGCGTGAGCGGGACTTCGAGTCCGGCGAGCGTGCGGCGCAACCGTTGGAGCCGATCGATGCTCGCGTCACCGGTCCAGCGGATGGCGCCCGCCGCCGGCGATGCGGAGATCCATTCGTCGCCGAGCTGGTGCTGCAACAGATCGAGCAACTCGTCGCTGGCAGTGGGCACGCCGCCGATGCGGAAGGTCACCGGCCGGACGGCGAATCCCTCCGCCAAGCGCATCCAGAATGCGTGCGCCTCCTCGGCGCGCAGCGGCGTGAATCGGCCGCCGCCGCTCGCGGCGCCCAGGCCGGCTTCGTCTGCCGCGACGAGCGCGGGCGATCCCGCGAGCCGCACCGCCAGGACCCAGCGTTCGCGCCGGGCGAGGGCAGGCGACACGAGCTCGAGTGCCGCGGGCGTGAGGCCGGCGGCCGCAATGTCCTCTCCCACCTGTGTGAGATCTTCGCGCGCGCCCTCGAGTACGTAGGTGATGTCGGCGCGCGGCAGCGTGCGCAGCCGCAGATGGACGAGGACGATCACGCCAAACGCGCCAAAGCCGCCGGCCTGCAGGCGCGTGAGGTCGTAGCCGGCGACGTTTTTCATGACGCGCCCGCCGCTTTGCACCATGCGGCCGTCGCCGGTCACGAACGTGACACCGAGCAGATGGTCCTTGATCGGTCCGAAGCCGTGGCGGAGCGGGCCCGCCGTCGCGGTGGCAACGACGGAGCCGAGTGTGCGCCCAGCCAACCCAGGCGGATCAATCGCGAGCCAGGCGCCGCGATCGGCGAGCTGCTGGCGCAGCTGATCGAGTCCTATGCCCGCCTCCGCGGTCGCCGTCAGGTCGGAGGGCTCGATCGCGGGGACGCGATCGAGACGGCGCGTCGTGAGCGCGAGGTCGGCCGGCGCGTCACTCTGGAGCCAGGTGCCGGCGCCCTCGATCCGAACACGCCAACCCTCCTGGTGCGCCGTGCCCAACAGCAGGGCGACAGCATCGGGGGAGCCGGGCGCGACGCGGGGGACGCGATCGGTGCCCGCTTCGAGCACTGCTCCTTCACCCAGCAACGCTGTGACTTTGTCGAGGATCGTCATGCGACGGCCCTCGGCCGAGCCGAAACCCACTCGCGACACGCGTGGAGTGGCACGACCTTCCCCGGATTCACCCGTTCGTCGGGATCAAACACCCGGCGCACCGCGAGCATCGCACCCAACGACTCGGCATCGAAGATCAGCGGCATATACCTGAGCTTGTCGATTCCCACCCCATGTTCGCCAGTGATCGTCCCCCCGGCCGCGATGCACGTGGCCATGATCTCCGCGCTCGCCACCTCCACGCTGTGTTTGAGTGTCGGGTTCGTCGCATCGAACGAGATGTTGGGGTGGAGGTTGCCGTCGCCGGCGTGAAAGACGTTGCTGACCACGAGTCCATAGTTCTTCGCGATCGTAGAGATCGTGTCGAGGACATGGGGGAGGGCGGAGCGGGGGACGACGGCATCCTGGACCACGAGATCGCGCGACAGCCGACCCATCGCCCCGAACGCTTTCTTGCGTCCTTGCCACAGCCGCTCGCGTTCCGCTTCGCTGGCCGCGGTGCGAACAGACCGCGCGCCTGCCTTGCGCAGCAGGTCCGCGACGGCGTCGGCTTCCGCTTCGACGGCGCCGGTATCGCGGCCGTCCAGCTCGACGAGCAGGATCGCCGCGGCGTCGCGCGGATAGCCTGCGGCATAGACGGAATCTTCCACGGCACAAATGCATGACTGATCCATCATCTCGAGCGCCGCCGGCACGATCCCGGCGGCGATAATCGCCGATACGGCTTCGCCGGCGGTCCTGATACTGCTGAAATCGGCCAGCAGCGTTCTGATCGCGCGCGGCAACGGCGTCAGGCGCACGGTGATCTTCGTCGCGACGCCGAAGTTGCCTTCCGAGCCCACGAACACCCCGACGAGATCCGGGCCGCCCCCTCCCGGCTCGCCGCCCGGACTGCCGAGCTCGACGAGCGAGCCATCGGCCAAGAGCACTTCGAGGGCGAGGATGTGATTCGCCGTAACGCCGTACTTGAGACAATGCGGCCCGCCGGCGTTCTCGGCGACGTTCCCGCCGATGGTACAGGCGCTTTGACTCGACGGATCGGGCGCGTATTGGAGACCGTGCGGTTTTGCCGCGGCGCCGAGCTTCGCATTGACGACGCCGGGCTCGACGACGGCGCGCCTGTTGTTCTTGTCTATCTCGAGGATTCTGTTCAGACGCGTCAGCACGAGGAGCACGGAGCCCTCGTCGGCGAGCGCCCCGCCCGACAGGCCAGTCCCCGCGCCGCGCGGCACGAAGGGCACGCCGAGCGCCGCGAGCAACCGCACGACGGCGATCACTTCCTCGCGGGAACCGGGAAGCACAACGAGATCGGGAACGCGACGGTGAGTGGGCAGCCCATCCATCGAGTAGGTCACGCGTTCCGCACGCGCTTGGCGCAGGTGCGTCTCGCCGACAATTGCGGCGAGGTCCCGTGCGAGAGTCGGAAACATGCCTATATACTAGCACGAAGGGTCAGGAAGCGATCTTCCTGACCCCCGAGCCTCATAGTCCCTCAGCCTCTAGGCCGCTCGCCAGAATCCCTTGAGAGCCTTCCCATCTGGAGATTCGCGCAGCTTCTCAAATGCGCGTTCCCTAATCTGCCTGATTCTTTCCCGCGTGACGCCCATGAGCGCACCGATCTTCTCGAGCGTCATCGCCTCGCTGCCCTCTTCGAGTCCGTAATAGAGATAAAGAATCTTGCGCTCGCGCGGCGTGAGGTACTTCTGGAAGATCCGATCGATGAACTCGCGCATCAGTTTGCCGTCGGTGCGCTCCTCGATCTCGCCGCCTTCCTGCCCCGCGAACCGCTCGCCGAGCGTCGCGGCATCCTTGTCGGTGCGATCGACGGGCGCGTCGAGCGACAGCTCCGCCGCCGTCATGCGGCGCGCGGTGCGCACGTTTTCGACACTGTCTTCCAGCGCTTGCGCGATTTCGTTGTCGGTGGGTTCCCGGCCGAGCTCCTGCGACAGATATGTTTCGGTGCGGCTCATGCGGATCAGCTGCGAATTCTGATTCAGCGGGATGCGGACACTGCGTGTCTGCTCCGCCAATGCCTTCAGCACCGCCTGGCGCACCCACCACACAGCGTATGAGATGAATTTGACGCCCTGATCGGGATCGAATTTCTTGACCGCCTTGAGCAGTCCTTCATTGCCGATGGCGACGAGCTCGGAGAGATCGAGTCCGTGACCCTGATATTTCTTTACGTAGGAGATGACAAATCGGAGATTGGCTGTGACCAAACGTTCCGCCGCTTTTTCGTCGCCCCGTTGCACACGGCGGGCGAGACGGCGTTCTTCAGCGGGATCTTTGATGAGGGGGAGTTTCTGTATGTCTTGCAGGTATTGGTCGAATGCTCCGGAGGGGGTGGTGCGGAAAAACGCCTTCGCCTTGCCGCCATTCGACCTCGCCATGCGTGACTCCCCCTGAAACGCGAGTTGGGCGTGAATATGGCGGGGTGGACCCGCCAGTTAGGCCACCTAAATCACGCGCCAATATAGGTTTTCGTGCCAATCCGTGCAAATCTACGCAGTTTTCCACATCACAAATTATTGGGTTTGTAGGGATTCCCCCGTTTGTCCACTATCCACAGCGCCTGTGGAAAGTACTTGAACCGTGACCTGACCGGAAGGTCGGTGACCTAGATCGGAGGGATTAGATCGGCGTGTGGAGAGGTGGACAGGAATGTGGGCTATGTGTTGACCAAGACCTGACGAATCGTCGCCTCGTCCACGGGGACCGTCCACCCCCGCCCATCGTCGCCGTGGGCGCTGCCGATCGCGCGCGGCAGCGCGACTCGGATCTCCGCCGCCCGCACCTTCTTATCCGACCGCATGGCCGCGATGAGATCGTCAACCTGGCTCGCGTCCGGCCGCTCGACAGGAAGATGGAGTCGCTCCAGCACGGTGGTGATCCGCTGCGCCGTCCCTGCCGGGGCGATGCCCAGCATCTCCGCGAGCCGGCTTTCGTACACCATCCCCATCGCGACCGCTTCGCCGTGCAGTACCTCGTATTTGGACGTGGCTTCGATCGCGTGCCCGACGGTATGCCCGAAGTTGAGGATCGCGCGTTTGCCCTTTTCTCGCTCATCCTGCGCGACGACGGATGCCTTGATCTCGACCGAGCGGCGCACGACGCGCTGGAGGGCCGGCGCATGCTTCGCAAAAATCGCTGCGAAGTCGCTTTCGAGAAACCCGAAGTACTCCGCGTCCGCGATCACGCCATGCTTCACCGCCTCCGCCAGACCCGCCGCGAGCTGCACACTGGACAGTGACGCCAGCAGCTCGGGATCGGCGACGACCACTCGCGGTTGATGAAACGCGCCGAGCAGGTTCTTGCCCGCGGGCACGTCCACCCCTGTCTTTCCGCCGATAGACGAGTCGATCATCGCCAAGAGCGACGTCGGGACCTGCACGAGCGGCACGCCACGGAGGTACGTCGCGGCGACGAAGCCGGCCACGTCGTTGACCACGCCGCCACCGAGGGCGATCACCGCGCAGTCCCGACCGAGATGGGCCGCGAGCATGCGGTCGGAGAGCGACGCCCAGGTATCGCGTGTCTTGTTCCACTCTCCGGCAGGAAACGTGAGGAGCTCGACCTGACACCCGGCACCAGACACCTGCTTGGCGATCGACTCCCCGTAAAGTTTTCCTACATGCGAATCCGAAATCACCGCATATGCGGCCGCGGGGCAGTACTCCGGTAGGATCTTGTCGAGCTGCTGGACAAGGCCGGGGCCAATGAGGATGTCGTAGGACGCATCCCGCTGTTCGACGAGCGGGACCCGGATGGTTACCACGTGATGTCGGGTTCGCCCGCCTGCGCGTTCACGGCGCGTGCCAACACAAACAGCACATCCGACAGACGGTTGAGGTAGTGGACGATGGACGGGTTTAGGGCTTGCTGGTGTGACAAGGCGACGACGGACCGCTCGGCGCGTCGACAAACGGTGCGTGCGACGTGAAATGCCGCGGCCTTCGGCGTGCCTCCGGGCAAAATGAAGTTCTTCAGCGGCTTCAGCTTCGCTTCATGGGTATCGATCACGTCTTCGAGGGCACCAACTTCAGATGGCCCCACCGCTGCACCGCTGCGCGCGAGCGCCTTTGTCCGTTTGTCGGCGTCCGGCGTCGCGAGCTCGGCTCCGATGGTGAACAAGTCGCGTTGAATCGTTTGGAGCAAGACGGATTCGAACGTCCGCGGCTCGAGCGCCGCTGCGAATCCGAGCGTCGCGTTCAGCTCATCCACGTCGCCGTAGGCGCGCACGCGAGAGTCGTCCTTCGGCACGCGTTTACCGCCGAACAGACTCGTCTCGCCCGCATCACCGGTCTTGGTATAGATCTTCAGAAGCCCCCCCTTACGCACCACGCACCACGCACGACGTACGGTTGTCCAGAACGTATGTTCACGGGCAACGCAGCGCGAGCGGCTGCGCAGCGATGACGCGCCGCGTGGTGGCATCAACGACGGTCGCCCGCGAGTCGCGCGGCGAGACGTCGGCGATTTCGTCCACCAGGAGCAGCGCCTCGCCTCCCGAACCAGCGACGGTACCGCGTAATGAGTAGCGCACACCGGGATTCGGGCGCGCGATCATTCCGCCCACCAGTCGCAGGCGTACCGGTCGGACGACCCAACGCAGGTGCTGCAGATCAGGGTCGGTGACCGCGACGCCCGTGATCAGCGTCGTATCAATCTTGTCCTCGGCGACGGTGGCGACAAACGTTGCGCGAAATCCGACCGCGTACTGCGAGCGGAGCGCGACGAACTCGCCGGCATCCGCTGCCTGGTCGGGATCGGGCGTGGGGGCGTGCAGCAGCCCAAGGCTGCGTCCCCTGGTTGACACCTCCGCCCGGTCCGCGACGCGTTTGATGAGCGCCATGGCAGCCGCGGTGGACAGACCCGGTCGCGGCGTTCCGGGCCCACCGACGAACGGCGTCTGATCGAGCAGCGCGACGACTGTCGCATGCGATGGCGGCGCGCTGTGACCGGCCGCTCCCGGACGGAATGCCAACACCAGCTCCGTCACTAACCCCTCGTACCCGCACGTGTAGGGCGCGTGGAAGCGCGCCAGGGCCAGTCGGGCCGGCGCGGCGCCCTGCGCCGACAGCACCGTGGCGCTGCGAGCGTCTCGGCCCTCGACCGCCACGAGTTGGTGGCCCTCGAGCGCGTCCATCAGGCTGCGCTTGCCGGTGAGTTGGTGGTAGAAGTCACGCGCGAACTCATCGCCCGCCACGAACACGTGCGCCTCGCCGCCGAGGCTCCAGCCCAGCGCGGCATGCGGACCACCGGTCGCGCAGGCCAGTAGCCCGAGGACGATTACCACGCTAGCGTTCGCGCGATGCAAGAGGCCAAAGATATCACGATCATCGGTGCGGGCCCGACCGGTCTGTTCGCGGCATTTTACGCCGGAATGCGCGGGGCATCGCACCGCTTGATCGATAACCTCGACCAGGTCGGCGGGCAGCTCACGGCGCTGTATCCCGAGAAATACATCTTCGACGTCGCCGGATTTCCGAAGATCCTCTCAAAGGACCTGGTGAAGGCCCTCGCGGAACAAGGCCTGCAATGGAAGCCGCCGGTCCATCTCGGCGAAAAGGTCATCGGCCTCAGGCGCAGCGAGGAGAACGGCAAGACGCTCTTCACCATCCTCACCGATAAGGATGAGTATCCGGGCCGGACGGTGCTGATCGCCGGTGGCATTGGTGCGTTCACGCCCCGCAAGCTCCCGCTCAAAGACGCCGACCGCTGGAACGACAAGGGCCTGCACGATCGCGTGCTCAATCCCCGGATCTTCAGCGGCAAGCGCATTCTCATCGTGGGCGGTGGCGACTCCGCGTTCGACTGGGCCGTGAACCTCCATGGGGTCGCGAAGTCCATTGTGATGATCCACCGGCGCGACGGCTTTCGCGCCCATCAGGCGACGGTCGATCAGGTACAGGCGCTCGCTGCGGCCGGCAAGATGGAGCTGCGGACATTCTGGGAGCTGAAGGCGATCGACGGCAGTGAACGCATCGAGCGCGTCACGATCGTCAATAACAAGACAAAAGAGGAGGAGACGTTGCCGATGGACTGCGTCATCCCGCAGCTCGGCTTCGTCTCATCGCTCGGCGCGATCGCCGAGTGGGGACTCGAGATCGAGAAGGGCGACATCAAGGTCACGCAGACGATGGAGACCAACATCCCCGGCATCTACGCCGCCGGAGACATCACCACCTATCCCGGCAAATTGAAGCTCATCGCGACCGGGTTTGGCGAGGCGTGCATTGCGGTGAACCAGATCGCGCACTTCCTGAATCCGGCAGCCAAGGTCATGCCTGGTCACTCGTCGAACATGGCGCTCTTTGGACAGAAGGAAGACTAGCGCGCCAGCTGCACCACAACCGAGTCGATCTGCGCAAGCATCTGTCGTGTCGGCACGTCGTGCGCGTTGGCCTGGATCGAAAACGTGACGACGTGCCCATTTGCTTTCTCGATATATCCCGACAGCGTATTCACCCGGTCGATCGATCCCGTCTTCGCCAGCACCCGTCCTTCGATTGGCGTCCCCGCGAACCGCCGCAGTAGCGAGCCGCGCTGCTGCGCTCGCGGCAGGCCCGCGATGAACGGCGCACGCTTGGGATGACGGTACATGTAGGCAAGCAGCTGCACGAACGCATGCGGCGTGACGAGATTGCCGGCGGCCAATCCCGACGCGTCCTCGAGTGAGAACGCCGTCGAATCGATCTTCACCGAATCGATCAGGAAGCGCCGTTCGACGTCGAGGCCCTTTGACCAGCTCGCCGTATCGCCGACTTCGCGCCCAAGCAGCTTGAGCAACATCTCGGCGAACCAGTTCTGGCTCGAATTGAGAATGGGGAAGATCATGTCGGGCAGCGGCCGGCCGCGGTACTCAGCGATCGGGGTGCCGCAGCAGCGTAACCCGCGGTACACCATCGAATCCGTGGTACTGGCCGCGCCACCTGCCACGGCAATGCCCTTCTTCTGTAAAGTGGCTTCGAGCGCCCGCGCTGCGAACAGGTTGGGATC
>QHTY01000201.1:9836-17347 GCA_003220985.1 Gemmatimonadota bacterium | reverse complement strand
GCCGTAACCCTCGTGCCCGCAACGATTCGGCGATCGCATCCACGGCGGTCCATGTCGAGTCGCAACCGCCCGGCGCGAGCGTGTCGACCGTGTAGCAGCGCTCCGACCATGTCGGGTCGCCCCGACCGTACAGGATGAGGTCTCCTTGGAGCACGCCGTTCGTCACCGCGCCGTTGGCGTACAGGCCGGTGCGCACACGATAGTCCGGGGGCAGCAGCACCGTCGCCGCGGCCGCCACGATGAGCTTGGTATTGCTCGCGGGCACGGAGAAGCGATCCCCGTTCCGATTGAACAGCACCCGTCCCCGGTCGTCCTGCACGTAGATGTTCCACGTGGCGCGATCGAACGGTGGCTGGTCGATCAGGCGCGTCACGCGCTGTTGCAACGAGCCGCCTCCCCCGCTGCGGCTTTGCGCCTGGAGGGAGATCGCCGCGCTAATCGTAAGCGATGCGAGGATCAGCTTTCGCATAGAGCACGTCAGTGAGAAGGTTCACCAGCACGAAGATCACGGACAAAAAGAGAATGCTGCCCTGCACGGCCGGTAAATCGCGCTTCTGGATCGCGAGCAGAACGTACCGCCCCACCCCCGGCCAGGAGAATATCGTTTCGGTCAGGATGCTGCCGGTCAGGTAGTTGCCGACATCCAGTCCGAGGACCGTGATGATCGGCAGCAGCGCGTTGCGCAGCGCGTGCCGGCCGATGACACGCCGCTCGGCCAGCCCCTTGGCGCGCGCGGTGCGCACGTAATCGGCGGGCAGAATCTCGAGCATCGCGCCGCGCGTCATGCGGGCNNTGCCGAGCGTCAATGCGGGCAGCACCAGAAACGCGATGCCTCCATACCCTGATGGCGGCAGCCACTGCAGGGCGACGGCGAACAGCAGAATCAGCAGCAATCCGACCCAGTAGACCGGAAACGAGATCCCCACGTAGGCGATCAGCATGCTGACGCGATCGATCATCCCACCTGGCCGGATCGCGGCCAGCACGCCGAGGGTGATGCCGCAGGTGGCGGCCAGCAGCATCGCCGCGCCGGCGAGCTGGAGCGTCTTGGGAAAGCGCTCGGCGAGATCGCCGAGGACCGGGCGCTGCGTGATGTAGGAACGGCCCAAGTCGCCACGCACGACGCCCCAGACATAGTGCCCGAACTGGACAGGGATGGGCTGGTCGAGGTGCAGCTCGGCGCGCAGCCGGGCGATCGTTGCGGAATCGGCCCGCTCACCGACCATCTCGGCGACCGGGTCCCCGGGCACGACGTTGAGCAGCAGGAACGCAACGACGAGGACACCGAACAACGTGGGAATAGTGGAAAGCAGCCGCCGGCCGACGAGTGCAATCACTTCACACGCGCTTTCGTCCAGCGCTGCCCATTGAAGATCACCGGCACGTCCCAGCCGTCGATCGCGGGGCGCACGGCCCAGAGATCGACGGGGAACCAGAGGTAGATCCAGGGCGCGGCCTCAAAGACGCGACCGTCGATGCGAGTGTAGAGCGCCTCGCGCTCGCGCTGATCGACCGTGCGCCGCGCGACCAGGATCAGGGAGTCGGTCACCGCGTCACTATAAAAGGAATAGTTGCCGCCGGGCCCGAAACTGGCGCTGTGAAAGAGGGGATACAGGAAGTTGTCGGCGTCCGGATAGTCGGCCCACCAGTCGAGGATCGCCATGTCGGTGTCGCCCTTGCGGACCGCGTCGCGCATACTGGACGCGTCGCGCGACACGATCTCGACGCGGATCCCCACGGCCGCGAGCTGCGACTGAATTGCCTGGGCGACGCGTCCCAGCTCCACATTGGTCCCGGACCGCCAAAGTTGCACTGCGAAGCCATCCCCAAACCCGGCCGCGCGCAGCAGCCGGCGCGCTGTGGCGGTGTCGTAGACGTACGGTTTCCGGCCGATGTCACTGCCGCCGAGGGCAGGCGGAATCGCTCCGGCGGCCCGCTCGCCACGGCCGCTCCAGACGGTACGCAGGATTTCGGGCACGTTGACAGCGTGATTGATGGCGCGCCGGACGTTGGGATCGTGGAGGGGCCCGCGACGGTTGTTGAGGGCGACATACACTGCCCGGAGCGCCGGTTTTCGCTTCAGCCACTCCGCGTGCTCTTGCTCCCACCGCGCGGTCTCCCCGAACGGGATTTCGGTCACCGATACCCGACCGGCGAGAAACTCGGCGGCGCGGGTGAGCGGCTCGGGGATGATGCGCACGGTCAAAGACTCGCTTGCGGGCGCCCCTCCCCAATAATTGGGATTCGTCGCAAATCGCAGATAATCATCGTGCTCCCAGGCGACAAACCGCCACGGGCCCGTGCCGATGGGACGCTGGCTGAAGTCGGCAGGAAGGGGCGAGGGTACGACCGACGCGACCGGCATCGCGAGGAACTTGGGAAAAACCGCGAGCGGTTCGGACAGCGTAAACGCGACCGCGGTGTCGCCCAAGACTTCGATCCCGGGGACATCGCGTGCACGCCCGTCGGCGTAGGCAGCAGCGCCCGCGATCGGCAGGAGCGGCCACACGCGGCCGCCGTGGGTCTCGGGGCTCAGGACGCGCAGGAGGGCGCGCTTGACATCAGCGGCGACCAGCGGGCGACCGTCATGGAACGTGACGGCGGGCCGCAGGTGAAAGACGTAACGTAGGGCACGGCGGTCGGCGGCCCACCGGTCTGATAATCCAGGCAACAGATGGCCGTCGGCATCGAACTGCGTCAGGCCATCGAACAAGAGCGCCGCCATTTCCCCGGTCGGCACGTCGGTGGAGAGCGCCGGGTCGAGGGAGCGGGGGTCGTAGGTCTCGTAGTAGACCAGCCCCCGTCCCTCAGCCCGGCCGCCGGATTCACTATGGCAGGCGGCGAGAAAGCAGAGGAACAGGGCGCTCTTCGCGGTGTCGAAAAGGTTGACAGTGCGGAGCAAGTGTCGCAACATAGCGGAAATTGGCAAACTACGTCAATTGCGTGTCATACACTGCCTGTGGCCCGCCGCGCTCGTGGCGACAACCGTCCTCGCCGCTCAAGAACAGGAGCGGGTAGTTCGGGGTCTGTCGTTCGCCGGTAACCGTGCACTCGATGACTACACGCTCGAGAGCGCCATCGCCACGACGAAGTCGAGCTGGTGGGCGCGCATGTGGTACGTGCGCTGGCTGGGACTCGGCGAGAAACGCTACTTCAACGAACTCGAGTTTCGCCGCGATGTTGTCCGGCTGATTCTGCTCTACCGTCAGAGCGGGTACATGAACGCCGCGGTGGATACCTCGGTCCTGCGCACGGCCCGCGACGTGTATGCGACGTTTCGGATCCATGAGGGCGAGCCGGTACGCGTCGCGCGCTTGGACGTGCGCGGCGTGGACAGCATCTTCAATGTCGCGAAGCTGAAACGTGACCTGCCGTTGCAGGTGGGCGATCCCTTCAACCGCTTTCTGTTGCAGGCGTCGGCCGACACGATCGTGGCACGGCTGCGCAACGTCGGTGCGAAACTTCGACTCGGAAGCCGGGGGGGGCATCCTGAAGGCCGAGGTCGAGCTGGACGTGCAGCCGGGTCCACGCATGCGCATCGGCGACGTCGACATTCGGGGACTCCGCGACGTGGACACCGGGACGGTTCGCCGGGTGATGTCGTTGCGGTCCGGCACATTGTTCAGGCAGGACGCGCTCTACCAGACGCAGCGCGATCTGTATGGCATGGGCGTATTCAATTCGGTCAACGTCGTGCTCGCGGATTCCATCGCGCCGCAGGCGCCCGGAGCAGACTCCACGGTACGGGTGCTGGTGCAGGTCGCCGAAGGCCCGCGCCACCAGCTGCGGTTTGGAGGCGGATACGGCAGTGTGGAGTGCTTTCGGGTGCAGGGCGGTTGGGCCGCCCACGATTTCCTCGGTGGCGCGCGCTCGCTCGATCTGTCGGCGCGGGTGTCGAAGCTGGGCGGCACGCCCAAGGTCTCGACGGGATTGAACCAGTTCTGCAACCCGTTCGGCGGCACGTGGACGTTCGACACGCTGAACTACAGCGTCGGCCTCACGCTGCGCCAGCCCGCATTCTTGTCCCGCCGCAACGTTGGAACTCTGGGACTGCTGGTCGAACGTCACTCGGAATTCACCGTCTTTACGCGCGAGGCCATCGGGGGAAACGCCGACCTGACGCTCAACACCCGGAGCCCGCTGCCGGTGACGGTGGGCTACAGTTACTCGTTCGGCCGGACGCAGGCGAACGCGGGCGTTTACTGCAGCGTGTTTCGTGTGTGTGACCCGACGAGCCAGGAGTTCCTGCGCAAGAAGCACGGTTTCGGGGCAGCATCGGTGACCATCCTGCGGGACCGGGTCAACAACGTCTTGGACCCGACCGAGGGGAGTATCGCCACGGTCAATTTGGTGCATGCCTCGCGGCTCATCGGGTCCGACAGCGCGTACGAATTCAATCGCGGCGAGTTCGAAGTCGCGAAGTACTATCCGATCGGGCGCCGCAGCGTGTTCGCTTGGCGAGTGAGAGGCGGGACGATTTTGCCTCGCAAACTCACGATCGCTGCCCAGAAGGTTGCGTACGTGGCACCGGATCAGCGTTTCTATGCAGGCGGCCCAAACTCCGTGCGCGGGTATGGGCGGAACGAACTGGGGCCGCAGGTCTATGTCCTCATTGCCGATCGTCGTCCACACCGGTTGTGGACACCGCCGCAACCAACCGGGCAGGCGGAGAGAAGGTATTTCGCGCGGGCAACTGCGTGCCGGGCTGTGTTCAGACGCGACCGACCGGCGGCAACACGGTGATCATTGCGAACGCCGAACTGCGGCTCCCATCGCCCATTCTGGCGTCGCGCATGCGGCTGGGATTGTTTGTGGACGTAGGCCAGGTTTGGGAACGCGGGGACGAGATCATAACCATCAGCGATGTGAAGGTGACGCCGGGCGCCGGTGTGCGTTTCACAACCCCTCTTGGTCCCGTCCGCATTGACGTCGCGTACAACGGGTATGCCACCGAGCGTGGCCCGCTGCTGTACCAGACCAGCGATACCGCCAGCACGATCACCCAAATCCGCCCCTCATATCCCCCGGTGCGGGCAGCCAAGACGTTCTGGCAAAAATTCGTCTTGCAGTTCGCCGTGGGGCAGGCGTTCTAGATGATTCGCCGCTCGCTCGGTGTCGCGCTCTGGTCGCTGGTGGGCCTGCTCGCTTGCCTGCTCGGTGCGCTCAATGCGCTCGTCGGGACGCGCGCAGGGCGAAGCCTGCTGGCGCGGGTCGGCTCCGCGGTCGTCGAAAGCGCCGTGGCCGGATCGATCGAGGTCGGTGAAGTACGGGGATCATTGCTGACCGGAGTGGTGCTCACCGATGTCCGTTTGCTCGATCCCGACTCGACGCTCGTCGCATGGCTGCCCCGGGCGGAGCTTGGGTACAACCCGATCGACTTCGCGGCGGGCCGCGTGGTCTTCCTGGAAGTGCGCCTGGACCGGCCCATCATCAACATCGTGCAACACGCCAACGGCAGAACAAACTTCGACGAGCTGCTGCGTCTCGGTGAAAAGGACACGGTGACGGTCAAACCGCTGGGCCCAGCCGGCCCGCGGTCGCTCATCTTGCTGCGTAATGTGCAAATCCAGGACGGCTCGCTCACCTTGCGTTTGCAGAAACACGGCGAGGTGTCGAGTTCCCACGAAGAGATAGAGAACTCGGGGGAGGACGGCCGTTACCGCGTGCGGCGCTTCGAGCACCTCAACGCGCGGCTGGCGGCGCTCCGCATTCAGGCGCCGCGCGAGAAGGGCATTCGCATCGACGTGGTGCGCCTCGCCACGGAGAGCAGCGACCCGAAACTGTCGATCGCCGACGTCGTCGGCCGCGTGACGATCGACGGGCGCACGCTCGACGTCGACCTCTCCCGGGTGCGGCCGCGCGACACGCTGCTCTGGAACCTCGTCATGAACACGGACTCCGCGACGCTGACCGACATCCGGTTCCTCGATCCGAGGTTTCCCGAGCACGCGGTGCTGCACGGCGGCGTAACGCTCGCCTCACACGGCGGACGCCTGCTCGAGATTCAGTTGCGGCCGCTCGACCTCACGTTTGGCGAGGGGCGTCTCACCGGACACGTCAACGCGTTCAGCGCCGCCGACTCGGGACTCGTGGCGCTGCGCCAGGGCGATCTGGTCGCGCGTGAGCTCTCGCTCGATTTCCCGCGTGTCTACATCGATTCGCTGCCGTTCCACGGCCGCCTGACCGGCCGCACGATCGTGGACGGGCCGATGAGCGCGCTGAAGATCGAGACCGACTGGTCATTCCGCGACTCGCTGGTTCCCGGCTGGCCCGAAAGCCAGATCAACGGCAAGGGGGAGATCAATGTGGCGGGGAAAGATCTCGCCTTTCAGCCGTTCGCGGTGACGGCTGCGCGCCTCGACGTCGCCACCGTCCGCCGGCTCGTCCCGGCGTTCGATCTCCAGGGCGAGCTGGATGCGAGCGGAACGCTGACCGGCACCCTCAAGCACACGGTGTTCAGTGGCACGCTCCGGCATCACGACGGCGACCGTCCCGTGAGCGTCGTCCGCGGCGTCATCGGGCTCGACACCCGCACCGACGTCCTCGGGGTCTCCGCCGACGTCCGCGCCGACTCGTTGGCGCTCGATGGGCTCACCGGACGGATCGCGCATTTTCCGCTGCGGGGCACACTCGCCGGGACGATCCGGCTGAGCGGCGACATCGCAGGGCTCGAAACGCACGTCGACCTCGACATGCTGGGGGGGGGCGGAGGCGGCGTGCGCGGCGACGGGACGTTGGTGCTCGGCGCTCGCGGCGCGCATCCCGGCTATGGCGCCCGCGACTTCACGCTGCACGCGCAGGATGTGAACCTGAAGCGCTGGCTGGTGCGCCCCGGTGCGCCGCCGTCTCGACTCACCTTCACCGCGAATGGTAGCGTCGGCGCGGACAGTGTCACCACGCCGACCGGCGCAGTCTCGTTGTTTCTCAATCCGTCATTCTTCGCGGGAGCCGTCATCGACACAGGCGCGACGCGCGTCCGTTTCGCGGATGGACAACTGTTCGTGGACTCGCTGCGAGTGCAGCAGCCGGGATTGCTCACGAGCGGCAGCGGCGCGCTGGGCTGGCGCCGGCCGGATCACGGCACACTGGTGCTCGACTTCGCGGCCGACAGTCTCAGCGTGCTCGATTCCCTGGTGACCTGGTTCGCCGGTCCGAGCGTCGTGGCCGCGTCCAGTGAAGCCAAGCTCAATGGCTCGGCGCAAGTGCGGTTGTCGCTGGTGGGCGCGCTCGATTCGGTGTCCATCGGGGTCAACGCCACGGTTGCGGACCTGCAGTGGCGCGGCTGGCGGCTGCCCAAGGGCGAAGGGACGCTCGATTATCAGCCGGGACGGGTGCCACGCTTTGAAGTCGATGCGAACCTCGATTCGCTCGGCTACGGCCGGCTCGGGTTCGGGGCGGCCGCTGCGCACGCCCGCGGCACGCGTGATTCGCTCACCTGGTTCGCACGCTCGCGCATCGGCGATCTGGGCGCGTTCCTCGCTGGCGGCCGCTACGCCAGACCGGGGGGGGGC
>QHTY01000201.1:8830-9763 GCA_003220985.1 Gemmatimonadota bacterium | reverse complement strand
CTGCTGCCAACCGGGGTGTGGTTCCTCGAGCACCCGACGGCGCTGGCGTTCGGTGACTCCGTGCTGCACGTGGATTCCACCGCGCTGAAGAGTGCCGCCGGTGCCGGTCGCTTCGCCGTCGCAGGCGACCTGCCGGCCCGCGGTCCGATCAACGCGCGCGTGGCGCTCGAAGGCTTTCCACTCACCGGCATCTACGCCCTTATGGAGCGTGACACGCTGGGCGTCGCGGGCGCCGTCACGGCCACGATGGCCGCCACAGGAACGCGCGCCAATCCACTCTATAGCGGATCCTTCGCGTTCTCGGATGCGGCGTTCGGGTCCTTCCGCGCGCCTTTCATGGACGGGATCATCGACTACCGCAACCGGCGGTTGAATGGGGAGGTGCATCTCTGGCGGTCAGGACAGCAGGTCCTGAACGTCACCGCGCACCTGCCCCTCGATCTCGCGCTCGCACCGGTCGCCCAACGGCAGCTGCCGGATACGCTCTCGGTGCAAGCGCGCGCCGACAGTGTGGATCTCGGTGTGCTGGCCGCCGTCACGACGACCGTCCAGCAGGTGGAGGGGGTGTTCAACGCCGATCTGGGTATCGGGGGCACCTGGGAGGCGCCGCGGCTGCGGGGCGGGCTGGAGATCGGCAACGCGGCCGCCACCATTCCCGCACTCAACGTGCGGTACGCGAAGATGAACGGCCGCCTCTCGCTGCAGGGCGACACGATTCGCGTCGACAGCCTCGCCGCCACGAGTGAACAGGGCCGCGCCGAGCTCACGGGCTACCTGCGCCTCGAACGGCTCACCAAACCGGTGCTCGCGCTCAACATCACCACGTCGAATTTCAAGGCGCTGGATCTGCGCGGCTATTTGACCGTTACCGCGAGCGGCCGCGTGGCGCTGACGGGCCCGGTGTTCGGCGCGACTCTGACCGGCCGGGGGACC
>QHTY01000201.1:5771-8681 GCA_003220985.1 Gemmatimonadota bacterium | reverse complement strand
TTGACGATGGGTCAAGACGCGTGGCTCAGGTCCAGCGAAGCGAACATTCAGCTCACGGGATCGGCGCAGGTCAACAAAGTGCGGAACAACTACGTGCTGAGCGGGACGCTGCAGGCGCCCCGTGGGACGTACCGGCTGCAGGTTGGTCCCGTGACGCGCGAGTTCGTCGTTTCGGAAGGAACCGTGCGCTATCTCGGCACGCCGGATCTGAATGCCGAGCTCGACATCTCCGCGCGTCACGTCGTGCACCCCTTGCCGGGGACCGGGGACAACAAGGACATCATCGTCATCGCGCACATTCAGGGGACATTGCTCGTGCCGAAGCTGACACTGGAGTCGGATCAGGGTGCTATGTCGCAGACCGAGCTCATCTCGTATTTGATGTTCAACAAGCCGAGCTTCCAGCTGGGGAGCGGCGAGACGGCGCTCATGGGCAACGTGTTGGCATCGGCGTTCGCGGGCGAGCTGGAGCGGACCTTCGTTTCCGACCTGGGTGTGCCACTCGACTATTTCGAGATCCGTCCGGGTGATCCCAACAACCCCTTCTCCGGCGCACAGGTCGCCGCGGGATGGGCGATCGGTGGCAAGACCTTCCTCGTGCTGAATGCCGGCTTCTGCTCGCCGAACCAGAGCAATCAAAGCGCGCGGCTGGCGAACACGCTCGGGGCGAGCCTGCAGTTCCGGTTCAGCCCGGAGTGGCGCACTGAAGCGAGCGTCGAGCCCGTGCGGAGCTGCGGGATCGCGAGCATCACGCAGCCGCCCGTGTCGCGCCAGGTCGGGTTCGATCTGTTTTGGGAACGGCGCTACTAGGTGACGCGGGCGCTGCTGATCACGAATCCCTTTGCAGCGCGCGCGGACGCGCGCGCCGTCACAGCGATTCTAAAGATCCTCGGCCGCGGCGGCTGGAGCGTGGATCTGCGCACGATCACGGGCCCAGGTGATGCGCGGCGCATCGCCGAGGAGTCGCTCGGCGCAGGATTCGACATCCTCGTGAGCCACGGCGGCGACGGCACCGCGATGCAGGTGGCAGCCGGCATCGCCGGATCCGGCGTCGCCCTGGGTGTCGTTCCGGGTGGGACCGGAAACGTGCTCGCGGGCAACCTGCGGCTGCCGCGCACGACCACGGGAGCCGCGCGCGCCTTGCTGCAGGCGCGCGCGCACGCGATCGATCTCGGCGTCGTGCAACGATCGGACGGCGCGCATTACTTCGCCGTCGTCGCCGGGACGGGATTTGACGCGCAGCTGATGGCGGGAACCGGTACCCAGGAGAAGCGACGCTGGAAGTTCGGAGCCTACATCGCGCGTGCCGCACTGACGCTTCCGTCGGTGCGGAGCGCGGGGCATCGCGTCACCGTGGACGGCAAGACCGAGGACCTCCGCGCCGCCATGGTGCTCGTGCTCAATTGCGGCCAACTCCCGCCAGGGTTCCTGAAACTGCGTGCGGACCTGTCGCCGGACGACGGTTGGCTCGATGTGATGGCGCTGGATGCCGATGGCGCCTTGCAGAGCGCGACCGCGGTGATGGAGCTGTTCCTGGGGCGCGGGCGCAACGGGAAAGGGCGGCGGGTGTGGTGGGCGCGGGGACGGACGGTGCGGGTCGAGGTGCCGGACAGCGCGCCGCGACCCGTGCAGCTCGATGGCGATGTGACCGGCGAGACGCCGTTCGAAGCCCGGTTGTTACCTGGCGCGCTGTCGGTCTTGGTCGGACCCGCATTCAAGGCACATCATGGCTGACACGCTGCTGCTCGTCGACGACGATCCGGCGGTCCTGCGCGCGATCGGCGACTACTTCGAGCGCATCGGCTACGAAGTGTGGCGCGAGGGCACGGGCGAGGAGGCGATGGAGACGTACCGCCGAGTACGTCCCGACGTCGTCGTGCTCGATCTGCATCTGCCGGATGCGAGTGGCCTGGTCGTTCTGGAGCGACTGCGCCGCGAAGGCGCCGCGGTGATCCTCCTGACCGGCCAGGGCGACATCGAGACGGCCGTGAAGGCGATGCAGCTCGGCGCGGAGAACTTTCTCACCAAGCCCGTCGACATGACGCATCTGTCCGCCGCGATCGCCCGCGTGGCGGAGAAAGTGCGGTTGTCACGGCAAAACGCGCGGCTGCGCGCGCTCGATCATGAAGCCGAGGGCGTGGGGTCGCTCGGCGCGTCGCCGACGATGCAGGCGCTGGCCAAGCAAGTCGAGCTGCTCGCGGCGAGTGAGCGATCGACCGTGCTGCTGCAGGGCGAGAGCGGGACGGGGAAGGGCTGGGTGGCACGCGTGATTCACAACCTGTCGCCGCGCTCCGGCGGTCCTTTCGTGGAGGTCAACTGCGGCGGCTTATCGGCGACGTTCCTCGACTCCGAGCTGTTCGGCCACGAGAAGGGCGCCTTTACCGACGCGAAGGAGCGCAAGGTCGGGCTCTTCGAGCTGGCCGATCATGGGACGATCTTTCTCGACGAGATCGGCGAGCTCGCGGTCGAGCTGCAGCCCAAGCTGCTGCACGTCTTGGAGATGAAGAAGTTCCGCCGCCTCGGCGGGACGCGTGAGCTGGAAGTGGACGTGCGGCTCGTCACCGCCACGAACCGCGATCTGGTCCGCGACGTGGAAACGGGCCGATTCCGGGAAGATCTGTACTACCGTCTGAACGTCATGCCGCTGACCTTGCCGCCGCTGCGCGACCGGACCCGTGAGGACCGTCTCGATCTGGTCAACCGCATCTTGTTTGATCTCAAGACGCAATTGCCGGGATGCCCCAGCGAGTGCACCACCGACGTGCTGGACCGGCTGTTGTCGGCGTCGTGGCCGGGCAATGTGCGCGAGATGCGCAATGTGCTCGAGCGGGCCATGATTCTGGCGCGCGGGCAACCGACGATTGGCTGGGAACAGTTGCCGCCCGACCTGCGGCAGCGCTCACCCACGGA
>QHTY01000201.1:0-5587 GCA_003220985.1 Gemmatimonadota bacterium | reverse complement strand
GAATCCAAGGAATGACGTGAGGGCGAGGCTGACGAATACGGCCCATCTGATCGGGAGCATGGCGTGCGCTTGGGTGGGGTCGAGGGCTCCCAGCACCCAGAGCACGACGATCGGGACGAGAAAAGCCGCGCTGACGCACAGGCCATTCCCCAGCCAAAAACGGAACCATGTGGTGTCGGCGCCCTGCCACGTGAAGTAGACGGACTTCATTTCAGCAAAGACCCGATCGGCCTCGGCCCCCGCCCGGGGCCCGCGCCGCGCGGTTCCCAGCATCCCACCGAACGTGTGACCGAGCGTCGCCAGCAGCAGCAGCCCGGCGCTAATGCGGTACAGCATCGATCGCTCCTTGAAGAAGTGCTATCTTGCGGGAGAGATTATGGCCATGGACAAGCCGAAGCTCAAAGAGCACGATGGCATGGTGTGCCGGGCCTGCGGGAATGAAGAGCGGGCCTCGGAAGGGTATCCGTGCGCGGACTGCGGGACGTTCATTTGCCTGATCTGCACCTTCCGCGGCGTCATGCGCTGCAAGGCCTGCGAGCAGAAGGCCCAGTCCAACAAAGCCTAACCGCGCCGGCGCTTCAGCTCGGCCACCAGCTCCTCCCGGGGCGCACCGAGCTCTTCAGCCAGTCTGCTCAGTGCCGCGTCCGTCCCCGACCAGTCGCGCGCCGCCGCCAGCGCATCGAGCGCGACTTCTTCGATCGCCGCCGACCGTTCTTCGAGATCGCGGGTGCGCACGGCCACCTCCCGCGCCAGCCACTGCTCCAGCTCGCGCCGATCGACTTCGAGCTGCCGCTGTCGCAACGCGTGTTGCAACGACAGCTCCAGCTCCTCGAGGTCGACCGGCTTGATGAGGTAGTCGTAGGCACCGAGCTTGAGGCATTCGATCGCGGTGCGCGGCTCGTCGATCGCCGTGAGCATCAGAACCGCAAGGTCGGGATCTTGGGCCAGCACTTTCGGCAACAACTCCACGCCGCTGGTTTCGGGCATCCGGATGTCGCAGAGCATCGCCTGGGGGTGGTGCGCCGCCAGCAGCTGCAGCGCTTCGCCCGCATTGGATGCCGCCTGCACGTGATAGCCCAGCCGGCTGAGAAAGCGCGTCAGTGCCTGGCGGATGCCGTCTTCATCGTCCACCACGAGCACGGTCGTGCGCTCGACGGGAACCTTGGGAGCAGTCATGGCCGTCAACGTTGATGACGTTATCTTGGCGCGTCAATGAGCATTTCGCCTACAAACCTCGCCGCCGTCCCAGGCATTACCGTCGGTCATACGACGATCGAAGCGCACGGGACCGGTTGCACCGTGGTACTCGGTCCGGAGACCGGACTCAGGGCCGCCGTCTGCATGCGCGGCCGCGCCACCGGAACGCGCGAGCTCGACGTGATGGATCCGCGGCACCTTGTCGAACGCATCGACGCGATTCTGTTCACCGGTGGCTCGGCGCTCGGCCTGGGTGCGGCCGACGGCGTAATGCGCTGGTTGCGCGAGCGCGGCCGCGGCTTGCCGGTCGGTGACAAGGGAACCATCCCGATCGTTCCCTCCGCCGTGATTTTCGATCTCGGCAATGCCGGAAAACCGCTCGGGTGGCCAAGCCCGGACGACGCCTATCGCGCGTGTGATAACGCCACCCGAGACTTCGCTGAAGGACGCGTGGGCGTTGGCCGCGGGGCGACATGCGGCAAGGCCGCGGGGCTCGAGAAGATGGTCCCGGCCGGCCTCGGCTCCTGGGCGGCACGATTCGGCGATGTCATCGTTTCGGCACTCGTGATCGTGAACGCGGTCGGCGACGTGCGCAACGCGCGCGGCGAGATCATCGGCGGCTCGGTCGACAGTGTCCGCTATCTCGCCGAGGGTGGCGCGCCGCTGGGCGATCCCGAACGCCTGAATCGCAACACGACGCTCGCCGTGATTGCGACAAACGCCGATTTGGGTCGGGTGGAGCTGCAAGCGCTCGCGCAGTCGGGCAGCGATGCCCTCGCCCGGCGCATCACGCCGTACGGCACGTTGTTCGACGGCGATGTGATCTTCGCCGTCAGTACCTCCACGACCAAGCCGAAGTCACCGCTGCAAGTCGAGGCGATCGCCGCGCTCGTCGTCCCCGAAGCAGTCGAGCGTGCGGTGCGCCATGGATAAGATTGAACGGGCGGTCGACGACATACGCCGCAAATGGACACCGGACAACCGCCTCGCCGTGTTCGACATCTCGCTGCTGCCAAAGGGTGTCGCGGGTGTGACCTCGAGTCGCGACGCGCGCGATGCGCTGCGCCGCCTGGCCGGCGAAGCGGGACTCGTCGAAAAAGTCGAGCTGATTCCTGATGGCGTCGTCACACCGGCGGCGATCGTGACGGCGGCGCTGGCGCCGCTCATGGGCGAGCCGCGCGTCTCCGCGCCGCGGGTGACTGAGGCGCTGCACGGGGAAATCCTCGATGTACTCGAGCAACGCGAGGAATGGCTGCGCGTGCGGGCGCCGGACGGCTACATCGCGTGGCTGAACGCCGGATATATCGCGACCGGCCCGACCGACTGGGCCGACGATTGGGCGGAGCGCGCGACGGCCCGCTCGCTGAGCGCCGATATCGTGACCGCCGCTGGCCGCCGCAGACTCCCGACGGGCGCTCGTGTTGCGCTCCGTCGCGGCGTGGTGGAGCTGGCCGGTGGCCAACGCGGTGCGGTGGCCGCCGGTAACGTGCGCCGCGAGCAGGAGCTCCGTGTTGAGGCACGACATCTCGCGCTCCCGGAGCTGGCGCAGAAGTGGTACGCCGGTGCGCCGTATCTCTGGGGCGGGCGCACGGAATGGGGAATCGATTGCTCCGGGCTCGTGCAAGCGGTCTACGGCGCGCGCGGCATCAAGCTGCCGCGTGACAGCGATCAGCAATTCGGGCAAGGCAAAGAGGTCGCGCTGTCGCCCGATGGCACCGGCTACGAGGCCGGCGATCTGCTGTTCTTTGCGGAACGGGGCCGAGTGTCGCACGTGGCGTTGTGGGCGGGCGTGGGTCGCATCGTGCACGCGGCGCTCTCCCGCGGCGGCGTGGGCGGTGACCATTTGTTTGGTGATGAGCCCCGCATGGTAAGGCTGCGCGAGAACCTGGTTGGGGTTCGAAGACCGGGATAGGTGTCAGGTGTCTGGTGTCAGGACCCTGACACCTGACACCAGACACCTGATATTTGCATCATGCGCCTGATCCTATTTGACATTGACGGAACGTTGTTATGGACCGATGGGGCAGGAAGACGCGCCATCCATCGCGCGTTGCTCGACGAGATGGGCACCGCTGGGCCGATCGACGGCTATCGCTTCGACGGCAAGACCGATCCGCAGATTGTGCGCGAGCTGCTCACGCTGGCCGGGCACTCGGAGTCTGATTCCGACGATCGCGTTGCCGCAGTCTGCCGCCGCTACGTCGACTTACTCAGCGCCGAGCTGGCTAAACCGACGCAAGCCACGAAGCTCTATCCCGGCATCACAGATCTGCTCGCGGCGCTCGAGCCCCACGAATCGGGCGGCCGCGCGCTCGTCGGCCTGCTCACCGGCAACGTGCAAGACGGCGCCGCCTTGAAGCTGCGCTCGTCGGGCCTCGATCCCGCGCGGTTCGCGGTCGGCGCGTTTGGCTCCGACTCGCACCGGCGCGCCGATCTTCCGGCGGTGGCGGCGAAACGCGCGGCAGAGCGTACCGGCCGTCGGTTCACCGGCGCCGACATCGTCATCATCGGTGACACGCCGGACGACGTCGCATGCGCGCGCCCCATGGGCGCGCGCACCATCGCCGTTGCCACCGGCTTCTACGACACGGCCGCGCTCCGCGCGGCCGGCGCCACGCACGTGTTCGAAAACCTCGGCGACACCCAGGCCGTTCTCACCGCTCTGTTTGCATGACCTCCTCCGAGTCGGGCGACGAGCTCGAGCTGAAGGCGCGCGTGGACGATCCCGCCGCGCTCGAAGCGGCGATCGTCGAGGCCGGTGCCGAGCTCGTCTTTCGCGGCGAGATGATCGACCGGCGATACGACCGTCGCGGCAAGCTGGAAAAACGGGACGAAGTCCTGCGCCTGCGCGTCTACAAGCCGGATGACGGTCGCCCGTTTGGAGTTTTGGGGTGGAAGGGACCAGGAAGCGTGCGCGACGGCTACAAGCATCGCGAGGAGCATGAGGTGCAGGTGGCGCAACCGGAGGCCGCCCGTCTCATCCTCGAGCGGCTGCGGTACGAAGTCGTGGTGCGGATCGACCGCAAAATCGCCGAGTATCGCCTCGGCGGCGCGGCGATCCGCATCGAGTGGTATCCGGCGATGGACGTCTTGGTCGAGATCGAAGGTGAGCCGCAGGCGATCGAGAATGCGGTGCGGGCTACCGGGCTCGGGCGTGACCGCTTCCTCCCTGAGGCCCTGCCACACTTCGTCAACGCGTACGAACAGCGGACCGGGCGGACCGCACGTCTGGCGCTATGAAACTGCTGATGCCGCTGCGCGTGCCCGAGCTCGCCCCGTCGCTCGGGCGCATCATTGTGCCGCGCCGGCTGTTCGATCCCTGGGTTCCTCTCGACGACATCCGTGAAGAGCTGGCCACGCGGGTGCTCGAGCTGGGCGGGGACGGACGCGCGGCGGCGGCGCGCGAAGCCGAGGGAGGGGGTCAGGATCGCGCGCGCATCCTCGACGTGACCGGGCGCCGTGCCTGGGCGGCCGCGTGGGAGAATGCCGTGCGCCGCGCGGGCGCCCGCGTCGCCGATGCGCTCGCTGCCGAAATCACGCGTACCGCGCGGCAGGTGCGGCTGCCGCGCCGCCGCTTGCGCCGGCATCTGCTCAGCAACGCGGAGAAGCGCGCGATCGTCGCGCGGCTCGGGACCGGCGGCGGCACGTTCGTGGCCGCGCTCGACGCACTGGAGACCGCGGCCGGCCGCGTAACCGACGCTTCGGTTTTGGAGAAGGACGCGCACGCCGAGTGGCAAGAAGCGCTGCGGACCGTCGCGCGCCGGCTGGAAGCCGCCTGGCTCGCGCTCGAGGCCGAGGTGGAAGAAGAGCATACGCGCTGGACACCAGAGATCGACGCGGTCGCGGCGTGGCGTCCCCCACTCTGGCCGATCTTCGTGGTGTGGACGCCGCTTTCCATCCTGCTCATCTGGCTCGGCCTGATCCTCGGCGGCTATCTGCCCGCTCCCCCATGGCTCGCGGCGCAGTTGGGCTTCTAGCGGCACCGTGAGCGCCATCGGTGTCGGCGTGGATCTGGTCGAAGTCTCGCGCGCGCGCGCGATGCTCGCCGACAAGGGTGCGCATGTGTTCGATCGACTGCTCACGCCCGCCGAGGCGGAGTACTGTCGCTCGCGCCCCGACCCCGCCGAGCACGTCGCCGTGCGGCTCGCGGCCAAGGAAGCGGTCTATAAAGCGCTCCAGGGCAGTGAGGCGGCGCGGGGCATTGGCTGGCGCGACATCGAAGTAAAGCGGGCCCCGGACGGCCGTCCGGACGTGGAGCTGACCGGACTTGCCGCCAGGCGGGCCCGGGAGCTGCGGGTCAACAGAGTGCTGCTGTCACTTTCCCATACACACGAGGCGGCGATCGCAATCGCAGTACTGTCAACAGATTGAATTCCCGACAAAGTTACTC
>QHTY01000200.1:19506-20783 GCA_003220985.1 Gemmatimonadota bacterium | reverse complement strand
CCTCGACGGCCGCGTCGCCACCGCCCACGACGGCGAGTCGCTCGCCCTTGAAGAACGCGCCGTCGCAAACCGCGCAGTACGACACGCCCTTGCCGGCGTACTCCTTTTCGCCCGGAATGCCGAGCTTTACCGGCGTGCCGCCGGCGGTCAGAATGACGGCTTGGGTGCGATAGGTGTCGCCGCGCGCCGTCTCGACGTCGAACCAGCCGTCGGCGTCTCTGTGGATCCGCTCGACCGTGTCGGTCACGATCTCGGCGCCGAACTTTTTGGCGTGTTCGGTCATCTTTTGCGCCAGGTCCCACCCCTTGATGCTCTCGAAACCGATGTAGTCCTCGATGAGATCGGTGTTGAGGAGCTCGCCGCCCGGCGCGCCGCGCTCGATCGTGACCGCCTTGAGCAAACCACGGCCCGCGTACAGCGCGGCGCACAGTCCCGCAGGACCGGCACCGACGATGACGACGTCGTAAATGAGGGCGACACGCTTAGCCATGTGCTCGGAATTCCAATCGTGGGGGATCTCCCTCCCCCGCCAGGCGATCGCTGGATGCTGCAGACCGGCCAGCTTCTCGAGCGCCGCCGCTCCAACCACAACGGTGCCGTGCCGGTTCCCGCGGGCTAGGTGCACCAGCGCGGCGGCGGCTTGAATCAGACACTGCCACACCAGCGCCTCGTCTTCCTTAATAATAGAACGCCAGACTGTTTCCAACGCTTCGTGCGCCAGCCAATACTCGCGGTTATTGAACAGCTCACGGGCGTGCGTCAAATAGCGGCGGCGATCTTCGAGATTCATGTGCGTGGTACGTCGTACGTGGTACGTGGTGCGTGGTACGTGGTGCGTGGTACGTAGGTGAGCGGGCAGTCCCACGCACCACGCACGACGCACCACGCACGATTCAAGACGCACCCAGTTTCAACAGATTCAGTGCCCCATGACAGCTCGAGATCGTCCCCACCAGGACCTCTGCGGGCTCACCAGAAGCCCCGGCCTCCTCGACCAAACGGTCGCCGGCGCGCACCGCTTCCGCGGAGAACATCCCCACGCCGAAGACTTGATGCTTGCACACGAACAACGCGGGCTCGCTGACAGGGCGACCGCTCGCCCGCAGCCGTTCGGCGAGCTCGCGCACCGTATCCCCCATTTCCCAGGTCCGTGCCGCGCCGATGGCCGGACAGAGCGCGGGCTCGATGCAATGCGTCGGGCAGATCCAGTCTGCCCACGAGACGTAGCGGGTTGCGTCCGGGCCGCCGCTGGATCGGTCGTACGGGGTGGGAATCTT
>QHTY01000200.1:16858-19474 GCA_003220985.1 Gemmatimonadota bacterium | reverse complement strand
CCGTCGCAGCACCCATTCGAACATGAGATGCGGCATGTGGGGTGACGGGACGATTTGATCGTCTGGTGCGGGGTGCGTGGTGCGTGGCGCGTGGGAAAGCCAATCATCGAAGAATGTCGACCAGTCTTGCGTCACAAACGCGCGATCGTCCGCCTCGCCGAGCTCGCGACGCGCCCGGCAATCCCGGTTGCGATCGATGATGAGGACCTTCCGATACTCGGTTTTGCCGCGCGCTTTCGCCTTCGCGAGCTGGGATGCGTAGAACGTCCCGTAACAGCCCCCCCCAACGACCACGACGTCCCTCAGCGGAGCAATCTCCCTCCGTCGACGACCAGGATCGTCCCGGTCGCGTAGTCCGTCCCTGCGAGAAGAAAGCGGACGGCCGCGACCACGTCGGCCGGCGAGCCGATGCGCTCGAGTGGTGTAGTCTCGCGAATATGATCGCGAGACTGCGTGTCCCAGTCCTCCGGCAAGAGGACAGCGCCGGGCGCAACCGCATTGACCGCGATGTCAGGTGCGAGCGCCCGCGCCAGCGCCTTCGTCAGCATCACCACCCCTGCCTTGCTGACGCAATGCGGGATATAGGTGGGCCATGGCTCCAGGCCCGCGAGGTCGGCGATGTTGACGATCTTGCCCTTGGTGCGTCGGAGATGGGGGATCGCGCCCTGCGAGACGAAAAACGTCGCGCGCAGGTTGAGATCGAGCGTCGTGTTCCAGCTTTCGGGCGTCACGGTTTCCACTGGTTGGCGCACCATGATCGCCGCGGAGTTCACGACGACATCGAGACGTTTCAGCGCGCGGGCGGCCTGGTCGGCGAGGCCCCGCGCCGCTGCAGCGTCACTCAGATCGGCGCGCACCAGCTCGGCGCGTCGTCCCGCTTTGGTGATCGCGCGCGCCGTCTCCTCGGCGCCGCTTGCAGAACCGTGATAGTGCACAGCGACGTCGCAACCGGATTCCGCCAGGCCGATCGCGATGGCCTGACCAATCCGCCGTCCTGCCCCCGTGACGAGTGCGGTCGCGCCCTCGAGCCGCACTAGTACGCTTTTCCGGTGATGGGAACGATCTGGCCCGTGATCGCGCTCGCCTCGTCACTCGCCAGAAACAGAACCGTATTGACAACCTCTTCCAATTCGACGAGCGGCTGCTTGTCACCCATCTGTGCCACGTTGTCGGCGGTGCGGACCGTCGCGGGCGCCACCGCGTTCACGCGGATGTTGGCGTCGCGGTATTCCAGCGCCAGCTCGCGGGTGAGTCCGGCGACCGCCGACTTCGCCGCGCTGTACGCGGACATATGCATCAAGGACCGCACCACGGCGATCGACGCGAAGTTGACGATCGCGCCAGTCCCGCGCTCGAGGAGCAGCGGCACCGCCGCCTGGCACATGTAGAACGCCGTCTTGAAGTTGATGTTCAGCTCGCGATCGAGGATCTCGGGCTTCACCTCCGTGAAGGGACCGTAGCTGAAGAACCCGCCGGCGACGTTCACGAGGACGTCGAGTCCGCCGAACTGCGCCCGCGCCGCGGCCGTGGCGGCGCGTGCGACATCGGGTTGCGTCAGATCGCCGGCCGATGCCTTGGCGACGATCCCCTCCGCACTAAACTCCTTCACTCGATCGGCGAGCCCGACAGCGTTGACGTCCGCCAAGAGGAGCGTGGCACCCGCTCGCCCCAGGCCGCGAGCCACGGCATGACCGATTTGCCCCACGCGTCCGACGCCGGTGACCAGGGCGACCTTCCCCCGGAGGTCAGCCGGCACGAACGATGTCGTCCACGGGAGGGGCACCGCGCTGCGCGAAGCGTACGGTGCCGTCTTTCCCGATCACATAGACGGTGCGCTGAATGCCCCTGCCATCCTCTTTGAGCGCGTGGTAGGCGCCGGCGATGGTGCGATCGGGGTCCGAGAGCAAGGGGAAGTTGAACTGAAACTTCTCGACATAGCTCTTGTGACTCTCGACGCCCGCCGGATTCACCCCGAGCGGCTGGATGTTGGCAGCTGTGAATTTGGCCATCTCATCGCGCACGGCGGAGAGTTGGCGGTTTCAGCCGGGGGTATTGTTGCCCGGATAAAACACGAGCGCGACCGCGCCCTGCTTCAGGAGATCGTCGAGCGCATACGTGCGGTCGTCCGAGGCGGGAGCCTTAAACGCCGGGGCCTTGCTGCCTATCGCGAGCGGCTCACTCATTGCGCTTCCTTGCCAGTAGCTCGAGGCGTCGCTCGAGCGGTGCGAGCCAGGTGTCGGGTACCCGCATGCCCCCGAGCGGCGCGTGCGACTCACCGTACTCGCTCTCGCCGTGCCAGTCCGATCCACCACTGATCCCGAGCCCCAGACGCTCGGCAATGCGCGTGAGGCGCTGTTCGACGGCGGGGGCATGGCTGGGATGGCGGACTTCGACCCCGTCGAGCCCCTGATCCTGAAAAATGCGGATGTGGGCCTCGGTCCCATGATCACCCAAATGCGCGGCGACCGTTAGCCCACCCACGGCGTGGACGAGCTCGGTCACGTCCGCGAGTTTGGGCAGCGGCTTCTCGACGTAGGCGGCGCGGCCGCGGCCGAGATAGCGCCGGAACGCATCGGTGATGTCATCGCACGCGCCGCGGTCGACGAGGGCGCGGGC
>QHTY01000200.1:0-16842 GCA_003220985.1 Gemmatimonadota bacterium | reverse complement strand
CCGCCCCCGCCGCCCGCGCCGCCCGCGCCGCCCCCCTCGCTCCGGAGCAGCTGCGCCTCCACATCCTCGAGCTCGATCGCCACCCCGAGGCCCTGCAGCTTGGCGATGATCTGCTCGCCCCGGCGGCGGCGCGCGGCGCGCGTCTCGCGCAAGAACGTCTGTAGCCGCTCGTGGTCATACGGCAGGAACAACGCGAGGACGTGCAGCTCACCCCAGGGAGCGCGAACGCTGAACTCGCAGCCGGGGATGACACGGACGCCGAGCTTCGCCGCTTGGTGCTGCGCGGCGGCGACGCCGTCGGTCGTGTCATGATCGGTGAGGGCGATGGCCGCGAGATCGGCCGCGCGGGCACGACGCGCCACCTCCGCCGGCTCGCACTCGCCGTCGGACGCGGTCGAATGGCAATGCAGATCAATGTGCGGCGTAATCGGCCTCGGGCGCGGTCCACGCCGGCTGCGACTGGCGGAACAGCTCGAGCAGCTCACGGTCCGACAGCTCCGCGAAGGCACGGTCGGGCGACCGCGCGCCGAGCGGCGAGTAATGGGTGACGCGCCGGCGGCGCTGCGGTCCCGTGCCCTGCTCGAAGATGAGGCCGAACTGATCACGGCCGTATACCGTCACGCGGCCGGAGGGAAAGACCTCCCACCGATCATTGTCTACCATCAGGAAGCGGCGGGCCATGGTCCGCTACGCCTGTGACGTCGTGGCGACGGGGACCTCACCCCACAGTTCCCAGGCGTCGGGCGCATACGTGGCGAGCGCCTGGAGCCGTCGCTCGAGTTTGATCTCCTCCGGCAGGCGCGAGGCCTGGGCGCGGTGGGACATCTCGGTCGGGCTCTCGGAGAACTCGATGAACAACCGTGGGTCCTTGGCGTTGCGGAACAACCAGATCCGCTGGCCGCGCGCCTCGGCGAATTGACTCAGCTCGCGGAGCGTATTGACGTACTCGGTTTCGTTCTGGCTGGGCACGCGCACGCGCGCGGCGGTCAGGACTTTCGGCATGCTCACACCGCTCCCTCGGGAAACTCCTGCAGCAACCGCTTCACGTCCGCCAGGAATTGGTCGGCCTCCGCGCCGTCCACAACGCGATGATCGTAGGACATCGTCAGCATCCCCATCGTCCGGATCGCGATGGAATCCGTGCCGTCCGGCGCGGTGACCACCTTCGGCCGTTTCTCGATCGCCCCGACGCCAAGAATCGCGACCTGCGGCTGATTGATGATGGGGATGCCGGCAAACGGCCCGAAGCCCCCCGGATTCGTGATTGTAAAGGTGCCGCGCTGGATGTCGTCAGGCGACAGCTTTTTGGTGCGCGCCCGTTCGCCGAGGTCGTTGATCGCGCGGGCGAGCCCCATCAGCGCGAGCTCGTTGGCGTGCTTGATGACCGGGACAATCAGCCCCCAGTCGAGCGCGACCGCGATGCCGATGTTGACGTCCGCCCGGTAAATCGTGCTGTCGCCGGATACGGCGGCATTGATGATCGGATGCTTGCGCAGATTCTCCGCGCAGGCTTTCGCGATGAACGCGAGAAACGTGAGGTTCACGCCCCGCTCGGCATAGCTCTGCTTCGCTTTGCCGCGCAGCTGCGCCACGCGCGTGAAGTCGACTTCGAAGAAGCTCGCCACGTGCGCCGACACACGCCGAGACATCACCATGTGATCGGCCGTGATCTTGCGGATCTTGGACCAGGGCTCGACACGGTCGCCGGGCCAAGGCTCGACGGCGGCGTGCTCGACGGAAATACCGTGCGTCGTGCGTGGTGCGTCGTGCGTGGGCTGCCTGGCTGGCGCACGTTCGATGTAGCCCAGGATGTCCTGTTTCGTCACGCGACCGGCGTAGCCGCTGCCGGGGATCCGCGAGATGTCGACGCGGTGCTCGGCAGCGATCTTGCGGACGAGGGGCGTCGATTTCGTGCGGAGGCGCTGCTCGGCGGTCTGGACACCTCCATCGCCGTCGCTCTTCATCGTGGGAGGCGGCGCCGGAGCGGATGGTGGAGGTGGCGCAGCTTTGGATGGCTCGGGTCTGGGCGGCGCGGCGGCCTTCGGCGGCTCCGGTTTCGCGGGCGCAGGAGCGGCGGCCGGTTTCGATGCCACGGCGCCAGCTTCGGTCTCGAGCACCGCGACCAGCGTCTGCACCGGCACGGTCTGTCCTTCTTGCACCTTGATCTCGGCCAGGACGCCGGCGGCCGGCGCCGGAATCTCGGCGTCGACCTTGTCCGTCGAGATCTCGAACAACGGCTCGTCGCGCTTCACGGGATCGCCCACCTTCTTGAGCCATTTGCTCAAGGTGCCTTCGGCGATCGATTCGCCCATCTGCGGCATCAACACGTCTACGCGTGCCATGTTTTCTCCAAAGCGGTTTCTGGTGCCAGGTGTCTGGTGTCAGAAATGCCACAGACACCAGGAACCTGACACCAGACACCTAGTATTTCGCCAGCCATCGCGCCGCTTTCACTATATCGTCGGTCTGGGGCAAGACGAAGTCCTCAAGAGTCGGTGCATACGGCAGCGGCACATCGTGCGCGGTCACCCGCATGATCGGCCCGTCGAGCCACTCAAACGCCTGCTCGTTGATGCGCGCGGCGATCTCGCCCGCGATGCCACCGGTCCGCGTGTCCTCGTGCACGATCAGCACCTTGTTCGTCTTCTTCACGGTCGCGACGATCGCCCCATCATCCAGCGGCAGCAACGTCCGCAAATCGAGCACTTCCACCGACAGGCCATCTTCGTTGGCGAGCTTGTCGGCGGCTTCCAGGGATTTCCACAGCGTGGCACCGTAGGTAATTATGGAAAGATGCTTCCCCTCGCGCGCCAGGCGCGCCTGGCCGATCGGCGTGAGAATTTCTTCGCCCGCGGGCAGCTGTTCCTTGATCCGCCGATACAACCATTTGTGCTCGAGATACAGCACGGGATCGTCATCGCGGATCGAGGCCTTGATCAGGCCCTTCGCGTCCCGGACCGTCGCGGGATAGACGATTTTGAGCCCGGGCGTGTGCAGGAACGCCGCCTCGGGATTCTGCGAGTGGAATGGCCCGCCCCGCACGTACCCGCCGCAGGGACCACGCACGACGATGGGCGTCGCCAATCCGGCCCGGTAGCGCGCCGTGGCGACGTAATTCGTCAGCATGTCGTAGGCACAGGAGATGAAGTCGATGAACTGCATCTCCGCAACGGGCCGGAGGCCCATGTGCGCCGCGCCGGCCGCGGCGCCGACGATCGCCGCCTCGGAGATCGGCGTGTCGATCACGCGCGCTTCGCCGAAACGCTTGGTGAATCCCTCGGTGACCTTGAATGCGCCGCCATACAGTCCGACGTCTTCGCCGAGGATGAAGACGCGATCGTCGCGCTCCATCTCCTCCCAGAGCCCCTGGCGCAGCGCTTCGAGGAACGTGACTTCGGGGGGGGCCATTACAGACTCTTGAACCAGAGTTTGCCCGCTGCGGGCGGATCGACATACACGCTCGGCAGCGCGGTCTGGGGCTCGGGAAGCGGCTCGTCGACACACGCGTCCGTCGCCTGATCCACCTCCACACGCACGCGGTCGTCGATGTCCTTCAAGTCGCCTTCGGCGACTCGGTCGGCCGCGAGCAGGCGTTGCACGTAGCGATCGACGGGATCGTTCGCTTTCGCCCACTGCTCCAGCTCCTCTTTCGGCACGTAATGCTGATCGTCGTGCTCGGCGTGGCCTTTGCGGCGATAGGTCTTCACTTCGATGAAGTGTACGCCCTTGCCGCGCCGCGCCCGCTCCACCGCGAATTTCGTGGCTTCGTAGACCGCGAACACGTCGTTGCCATCCACCGTGACAGCCGGAATGCCGTATCCCATCGTCTTCTCGGCGAGGTCCTTCACGGCGAATTGTTTCTGAGGCGGCGTGGAATATGCCCAGTGGTTGTACTCACCAATGACGACGAGCGGCAGGCGCTGCACCGCGGCCAGGTTCAAGCCTTCATGAAACGTCCCCGTCGAGGTCCCGCCATCGCCGATATAGACGAGCCCAACCCGCGCCTCGCCGCGCAGCTTGAAGCTCAGCGCAATGCCGGCCATGACCGGGATCATGTCTCCGAGGTGCGAGATCTGGCCGAGGTAGCCCTTCTCCAGATCATTGAAATGGAGGTTCAGCTCGCGGCCATGGGTGGGGCTGTCGGCCTTGGCCATGTACTGGCGGAGGATTTCGATCGGCTGGGCCCCCATCACGAGCAGGGAGCCGGCCGAGGTTGCGAACGAGCGGCGACAGGATGTCCTTGTGCCACCCCCGCTCCAAGGCATACGCCGAGGCGACAGATTCGCCTTCCTGGCCCAGGGAGCGAAATAGCCCCCCGATCACCTTGGTCTGGCGGTAGAGCGCGACCAGGCGCTCTTCCAGCGTCCGGGTAAGCCGCAGGTAATAGTAGATCTCGAGCAGCTGGTCGGCGGAGAGTGCCGCGCCGGCGGGTACGGCGGCGCTGGGCCGAGTCGCAGGAAGAGCCATGGCCCTAAATTATAGTCGAGGGGGAAGCGCCATGGCGAACATCAAGCTGCGCGTGACCGGGATGACCTGCGGCCACTGTCAGGCCAAGGTCGAGCAGGCGTTGAAAGGCGTCAGCGGCGTCTATTCGGCAATCATCGACTTGCCGGACGGCGAAGCAGAGATCGACTTCGACGACGACTCCGTCACGACCGACCAGCTCGTCGCCGCGATCGTCAAAGCGGGCTACAACGCGAAGATCGCGGGCTAGTAGGCGCCGCGCGTGATGTGCGCAGGCTCGACGAGCCTGTGCACTTCCGCGAGAAACCGTTTGGCGAGCTTGTCGAGCTCCGACTCGCCCACCTGATCGGTCGCGGCTTCCACGAACGTGTAGTGCCCACCCTCGGGTCGCGCGCTGATCGTGATGCGTCCCAATGTCCCCTGATAGGCGCGACGTCGCGGCGACTCCTCCAACGGCGCGAGCCGGCCGCCGAAAAAGCTCTTCGCCACATCGAGCACGGCTTCAGGGCTCGCGCTAGTTCTGTGGAAGTAACGCATGACTGGCTGCTCCTGGAGTTTTGAACGCCCGCAGCGTCAGGCTATTGAGTACCACGGAGAGACTCGACCACGCCATCGCCGCGCTGGCCAGCACCGGCGAGAGCAGCCATCCCGTGACAGGATACAACACGCCCGCGGCGATCGGAATCAGCAGCACGTTGTACCCAAACGCCCAGATCAGATTCCAGCGAATCGTCCGCATCGTGCGCCGCGCCAGCTCGATCGACGTGTACACCGCGCGCAGGTCGCCACGAATCAATGTCACGTCCGATGCTTCCATGGCGATATCGGTGCCGGTACCGATGGCGATCCCGACATCCGCCTGCGCGAGCGCCGGGGCGTCGTTGATCCCGTCACCGACCATCACGATGTGCGCGCTGCCATTCTGACGCTGTAATTTCTTCACCAGATCCGCCTTCTGCGACGGCAGCACCTCTGCGATCACTTCATCGATCCCGACTTCCGCGGCAACCGCCTCCGCGCCCTTCTTCGAGTCGCCCGAGACCATGACCACCGGAATGCCGCGCTCCTTGAGCAGCTCGATCGCCGTCTTGGACGTCGGCTTGATCGGGTCGGAAATCGCGATCACCGCATACACGGTGTTGTTGACGACACAGATCACGGGCGAGCGGCCCTGGGCGGCCAGTCGATCGGCGTCCGCGCCCAGCGAGCCAAGCTCGAGGCTGCGTTCCCGCGCATGCCGCAGCGAAATCACTTCGATGATCCGACGATCCACGGTGCCGCGCACGCCGCGTCCTTCCATCGCGGCAAACTTCTCGACCGGCAGCAGTGACACCTGCTTGTCCTGCGCGGCCTTCAGGATCGCGAGGGCGAGCGGATGCTCGGAGCGCTGTTCGACGGACGCCGCCCACTTGAGCACGTCGGCCGGACTGATCGGCGTGCCGTCCGGCTTCTTGGCCGTGACGATGTGCGTGACGGTCGGCTTGCCCTCGGTGATCGTGCCGGTCTTGTCGAGGAGCACTGTGCGGGCATTGGCCAGCCGCTCCAGCGCTGCTCCGCTCCGAATCAGAATCCCATACTCCGCCGCTTTACCCGTCCCGACCAGAATCGCCGTGGGCGTCGCGAGCCCGAGCGCACACGGACAGGCGATGATCAAGACCGTCACGAACGCCACGGTCGCAAAGACGAGCGCGCGCACCTGCGGCGCCGGTCCCAGATCGAACCAGGCCACGAACGCCGCGATCGCGATGGCGATCACGATCGGGACGAACACCCCAGCGACGCGATCGGCGAGTTTCTGAATCGGAGCCTTCGTGGCCTGGGCGTCTTCGACGAGCTGCACGATTTGGCCGAGGGCGGTTTCCTTGCCCACACGCGTCGCGCGAAACGTGATGCTGCCGGTCGTGTTCAGCGTACCACCGATGACTTCGTCACCGGGCTTCTTGGCCACCGGCATCGGCTCACCCGTGAGCATCGCTTCGTTCACCGCTGACGCGCCCTCGGTGACCACGCCGTCCACGGGCACCTTCTCACCGGGTTTGACGATCACCAGGTCTCCGACGACGACCGCCTCGACCGGGATCTCCGTCTCCTGCCGATCGCGGATGACGTGCGCCGATCTCGCGCGCAACGACGCCAGCCGGCGGATTGCTTCCGACGTGCGGCCCTTCGCGCGCGCCTCGAGCACGCGACCGAGCAACACGAGCGCGATGATGGCAGCGACCGCTTCGTAATAGACGTCGGCGGGCAGGCCGGCGCGCAGGAAGAATGTCGGCGCGGCGGTGGCGACGAGTGAATAGAGGTAGGCCGCCCCCGTTCCGACTCCGATGAGGGTGTTCATATCGGCCGTACGGTGCCGCAGCCCGCTCCAGGCGCCCCTGTAGAACTGCTGACCCGACCAGGCGACGACGGGCAGTGTGAGAGCGGCAAGTCCCCACTTGATTCGGTCGAGGTCGAGGACCCATCCGCGCGCCGCGATCCAATCGCGCACCGAGACGGCCAGCGGCATGAGCGCCCGCCCCAGGAGATCCACCTGTTTCATCGTGCCGTTCTCGCCCATCGGGCGATCGGCCATGAGCAGCATCGAGCCGAGCATCGCGACGATCGTCACGACCGCGGCGACGACGAGCTTCCACGTGAGCGCGTGGATCTCGCGGCGGCGCGCGATCCGCTCACGCTCGAGCGGATCCTCCGCCGCGATCGGCTCGGCAACCTCGAATCCCGCCGCGGTAACCGCCTGCTCCAGGTCCGCCGCAGTCACGACGCCCGGCACGTAATCCACGGCCGCCGTCTCCGTCGCCTGATTGGCGACGGCACGAATCACCCCAGGGACGCTCACCAGCGACTCCTCGAGCGGGGCGACGCTCGGCGCATAGTGCAGATCGACGATCCCGAACGTCACGGTCGCCTTGCCGCAGTTGTAGCCCGCCTCGCGCACGGTCTTGATGAGCTGGCCGACGTTCGTCTGCGCGGAGTCATACTCGATGGCGGCCTTGTTCGTCGCGAAGTTGACGCCGGCCGACGTGACGCCCGTCGCCCCGGCCAGCGCTTCCTGCACCGTCGCGGCGCAGCTCGCGCAGGTCATCCCTTCGATCGGCAGCACAATGCGGGTCTTACTCATGGGCGGGGGCGGCATCGTGGAACTTGTGTGGGGACGAGGCGGCGCGCCGCTCGCCCGGCGGCTCTACCACGAGCAGTCCCTTCAGCATGTTCATCCCGCAGCGGAAGGGATATTCACCGGGTTGCTCCGGTGTGAACTCGATCGTGGTGGTCTGAAACGGCGCCAGCTGCTGATCGATGCCGAACTTCTCGAACACGACGCGCTCCGAGCAGTCGGCCGTCTCGTCGCGATAGAACCGCAGTCGGACCGGCTTCCCCGCCTGCACTACGATCTTCCTGCACACCGCCCGCGGTCGTGGGCGCTGCGACGGCCTCCCCACGCGAGAACAGGAAGTACCACAGCACCCAGACGATGGCGACGGCGCCGAGCGCCGTGACGGCGATCTGGGTCGTCGTCACGACGTCCTCGTTAGCGCGCCTGGACCCGCGCTCGCGCTGCCTCCGGCCGCACGGCGTGCTCGATTCGCATCGCGTAGAAGGAGCGCCAGACGAACGCCAGCGCGATGACGAGGAACGCCCCCGCGAGCACCAGGCTGAAGGTGGCCCCGCGCCGGGCGGTCAGCGAGACCGCCAGCTCGACCGCGAGCAGGCCAAACAGCGTCGTGAACTTAATGATCGGGTTCATCGCGACCGACGAGGTATCCTTGAACGGGTCGCCCACGGTATCGCCGACGACGGTGGCGTCGTGCAACGGCGTGCCTTTCTGCTTCAGCTCGGTCTCCACGATCTTCTTGGCGTTGTCCCAGGCGCCCCCCGCATCGGCCATGAAGATCGCCTGGTAGAGGCCGAAGAGCGCGATCGAGATCAGGTAGCCGATGAAGAAGTACGGCTCGAAGAACGCGAACGCGAGCGTCGCAAAGAAGACCGTCAGGAAGATGTTGAACATCCCCTTCTGCGCGTATTGCGTGCAGATCGCCACCACCTTCTTGCTGTCCGAGACCGAAGCCTTGGTCGTCCCCTCGAGCCGGATGTTCGCCTTGATGAACTCGACCGCGCGGTAGGCGCCGGTCGTCACGGCCTGCGTCGAGGCGCCCGTGAACCAGTAGATCACCCCGCCGCCGGTGATCAGGCCGAGCAGGAACGGGGGATGGAGAATCGACAGGTTCGACAGCAGCTCGGGCTGCAAGCCGTGCGTCAGCGCCACGATGATCGAGAAGATCATCGTCGTCGCACCGACCACCGCGGTACCGATGAGCACCGGCTTTGCTGTCGCCTTGAATGTGTTTCCCGCTCCGTCGTTTTCTTCCAGGTTCGCTTTCGCCCGCGCGAAATTCGGCTCGAACCCGAAGTCCCGCGCCATCTCGCCGCGCAGGTTCGGCACCTGCTCGATCAGCGACAGCTCGTAGACCGACTGCGCGTTGTCGGTGACCGGGCCGTACGAATCCACCGCGATCGTCACCGGCCCCATGCCGAGAAATCCAAACGCCACCAGTCCGAACGCGAAGACCGCCGGGGCAACCATCAGCGCGCCCAGACCGGTGGTGCTGACGCCGAAGGCGATGGCCATCAGCGCCATCATGGTCAGTCCTAACCAGAACGCGCTGAAGTTCCCGGCGACGAAGCCGGACAGAATGTTCAGCGACGCCCCGCCTTCGCGGGACGAGGTGACAATCTCCCGAACATGCGCCGAGTGAACCGACGTGAAGACCTTGACGAGCTCCGGGATGATCGCGCCCGCGAGCGTGCCACACGTGATCACCAGCGACAGCTTCCACCACAGGGTGGCATCGCCGCCGATACTGGGGATCAGCAGCCGGGACGCGAGGAACGTGAGCGCCACCGACACGAACGAGGTCAGCCAGACGAGCGTCGTGAGGGGCGCTTCGAAATTCATATGGTCCGCGCTCTGGTATCTCGCTTTCGTGAACGCGGCGTTCAGGAAGTACGAGAGACCTGACGCCACGATCATCATGACGCGCATCGCAAAGATCCACACGAGCAACTGCACCTTGACCAGCGGGGCGTGCACGCCGAGCAGGATGAACGAGATCAGCGCGACCCCCGTCACGCCGTACGTCTCGAACCCGTCCGCGCTCGGCCCCACCGAGTCCCCCGCGTTGTCCCCGGTGCAGTCGGCGATGACGCCAGGGTTGCGCGCGTCGTCTTCCTTGATCTTGAAGACGATCTTCATGAGATCGGCGCCGATGTCGGCGATCTTCGTGAAGATGCCGCCCGCGACGCGCAGCGCCGCCGCGCCGAGGGACTCGCCAATCGCGAAGCCGATGAAGCACGGACCGGCGTAATCGCCGGGGATGAAGAGCAGAATCAGGAGCATCAGCAGCAGCTCGACGCTGATCAGCAGCATCCCGATGCTCATGCCGGCTTTCAGCGGAATCGCATGGTTGGGGTACGGCTTTCCCGTGAGACTGGCGAACGCGGTGCGGGAGTTCGCGAATGTGTTCACGCGGATGCCGAACCACGCCACCCCATAGCTTCCGGCGATCCCGATCAGGCTGAACAGCAGGATGACGATCACCTTGACCGCGGGGAAGCCACGCTCCGTCACACCGGCGGCATTCACGCTCTCCGCCAGGGCGCCGAAATACACGGCCACGATGGCGCCGATGAAAACCCACAGGATCAGCAGGAACCGTCCCTGGGTGATCAGGTAGGTCTTACAGGTCTCGTAAATCAGCTCGGAGATTTCCCGCATCGCCCGATGCACGGGGAGATTGCGGAGCTGCGTGTACTGCGCGAGACCAAAGAGCAGTCCCAGCGCGCAGATGACCAAGCCCCACAGCAGTAACGCGCGGCCCCCGATCCCGCCCAAGAACGTGGCCTGGTCGAGGTTCGGCAGTACGAGCGCGGCTTCACCGCCCGCTGCATGCTGGGGGGGGGCGGGATTCTGCAGCAATCCGAGAATCATGTCGGGATTATCTCCTGGAGTGAGCTTACTTCTCCGCGTACTCGTAGTACTCGATGCCGAGATGCGTGATCTGCTCCTCCCCCATCATCCAGCGCAACGTGTTCTTGAGCTTCGTCTGCTGAATGAAGAGGTCATGCTCGGCGTAGAGGCCCTGCGCGAACTGCGGGCTCTTGAAGTAGAAGGAGAGCCACTCCTGAATGCCCGACAGCCCGGCGCGCGCGGCGAGATCGAAGAAGAGCGCGAGGTCGAGCACGATCGGGGCGGCGAGAATCGAGTCGCGGCACAAAAAATCGACTTTGATCTGCATCGGATAGCCGAGCCATCCGAAGATGTCGATGTTGTCCCACCCTTCCTTATTATCGCCGCGCGGCGGGTAGTAATTGATGCGAACCTTGTGGTAGACCTTGCCATACAGCTCGGGGTAGAGCTCCGGCTGCAGGATGTGCTCGAGCAGGCCGAGCTTGGACTCCTCCTTCGTCTTGAACGACTCGGGATCGTCCAGCACCTCACCGTCGCGGTTGCCGAGGATGTTGGTGGAATACCACCCCGACAGACCCAGCATGCGCGCCTTGAACGCCGGCGCGAGCACGCTCTTCATCATTGTCTGGCCGGTCTTGAAGTCCTTGCCGCCGATCGGCACGTGGCGCTCTTCCGCCAATCGTTCCATCACCGGCAGGTCCACCGTGAGGTTGGGGGCACCGTTCGCGAACGGGATGTTTTCCATGAGCGCGGCGTACGCATAGATCATCGACGGCGCGATCGACTGATCGTTCTGCTCCATCGCCGTCTCGAACGCCGCGAGCGATTGATGGGCGGGACCGGGCGTCAGAAACACCTCGGTCGACGCGCACCACACCACGACCAGGCGATCCAGCTTGGCGCTCTGCTTGAAGTTGCGCATGTCCTCGCGCAGCTGCTCGGCCAGCTCGCGCTTGTTCTTGCCGCGCTTGACGTTCGTGCCGTGCAGCCGCTTCACATAGTACTGATCGAAGACGGCCGGCATCGGCTTGATGCTCTGGAGGAACGGTTTGATCGGCTCGAGGTGCTCATGCTGGTCGAGCACGCCGGCCTTCACCGCGGCGGTATACGCGTCATCGGGAATGGGATCCCATGCCGCGAAGACGAGATCGTTCAGGTCCGCGAGCGGAACGAACTCTTTGATCTTCGGCATCCGCTTCTCGGTGCGCTTGCCGAGCCGGATTGTCGCCATCTGGCTGAGCGAGCCGATCGGCAGCGCGCGACCGCGCCGCACATTCTCGACCCCGGCGATGAAGGTCGTCGCAACCGCGCCGAGACCCACGAGCATGACACCCAGTTTGCCGTTAGCCGCATCAATTTCCATTAATGAGCCTTGCGGCGCCCGGCCGCCATTCCAGGCAACGTCTCACGTTTCGGAACCAGCGAGGGCGGCGGCGCGCCGCGCGCCACGCGCGCGACGTGCACCACCCGTTGGATCACCGTGATCGCGGAGACGAACGCGAGCACCGCCACAATCCAGAACAGCACGACGCCGGGACGTCCGGGGCCCGCGCCCAAGACCAGCGCGGGCAGGCCAAGCAGCAGAATGCGCTCGGCGCGCGCGGCAATGCCCACCCGATTCTCCACGCCGAGCGCCTCGGCCCGCGCGCGTGTATACGAGACCAGGAACGACGCGACCAGCGCGACCAGCCCGGCTACAACCGCGCGCGTCTTCAGGATGCTCGGCAGCGGGCCGCTCAAAAAATAGAAGATCAACCCGCTAAAAACTGCCCCCTCGCCGATGCGGTCGAGCGTGGAATCGAAGAAGGCGCCGAACGTCGTGATCTTGCCACCCTGCCGCGCCACCTGCCCGTCCAGCAGGTCGAAGATGCCGCTCAGCAGGAGAAGCAGACCTCCCCACCGGATCGCGCCAACCCCAAACGCCACTCCCGAAACGATTACGACCAGTGTGCCGACGGTGGTAATCGCATTCGGATGCACGCCGCGCTTGATCAGAAGACGTGCCAGCGGGCCGATCATCTTGACGAAGCCGTCTTTGACGCGCTGGGGAATGACATTCATGCCGGGGGGAAGGTAATCGGCCGGGGAAGAGGCGGTAAGGCCAAAACTCCTAGTGGACCAAAGGGTTGGCTCGTACTTTTACGAGAGCCGTCATGAACGCTTCCCCAGGAGCCCGACCATGACTCACCTGCTCTTCGTCCTCGCCCTCGCCGTGCAGCAGCCGACTTCTCCAAGCGCCCCTCCCGACGACCCGTTTGTCTGGCTCGAGGACGTCGAAAGTGCGCGCGCCATGGAGTGGGTGAATGCCAAGAACGCGGCAACGCTTGCCGTCCTGGGCCAGGGACCGCTCTATCAAACGCTCTACGATCGGCTCAAGCAAATTCTCGATTCCAAGGACAAAATCGCCTACCCCAGCATCCTCGGGAATTCGCTTTACAACTTCTGGCAGGACGCCGATCACGAGCGCGGCATTTGGCGGCGGACCACATGGGCGAGCTACGCCAGCGCGAATCCGGTGTGGGAGACCGTGATCGACCTCGATTCGTTGAGCAAGGCTGAGGGCGTGACGTGGTCCTGGGCGGGCGCGTCCTGCCTCGAGCCCGAATACCGGCGCTGCATCCTCGCCCTGTCGCGCGGCGGGTCGGACGCGACGGAACGGCGTGAGTTTGATTTGACGACCAGGCAGTTCGTCGCCGGCGGATTCACCATCCCCGAGGCAAAGACGAGCGCCACCTGGGTCGATGACAACACTCTGCTCGTGGCCACGAATTTCGGACCTGGCAGCATGACGACCTCCGGTTATGCCCGCGTCATCAAGCTCTGGAAGCGCGGCACTCCGTTGTCGACTGCGACGACGGTGTACGAAGCGCCCGCCGACCATGTGAGCGCGGGGTCATTCAGCACGAATGACGGCGCGCGCCGCTACCTCATGATCACGGACGGGACGGACTTCTACCACCGGGCGCAATACCTCTACAACCAGGGGAAGGTCCTAAAGATCGACACGCCCGCCGACGCCGACATCCGTCTCGTGCAAGGCCAGCTCGTGGTCTACGTGCGGGATCCGTGGACCGTCAGCGGCAAGACCTGGCCGACCGGTGCGCTCATTGCGATGTCGGTCGACGATTTTCTCGCCGGCAAACGCGCCTTTCAGCTCGTGACGCAGCCGGGTCCTCGTGAGACCATCAATAGCGTGACGTCCACGCGTGACTACCTGCTGCTCAACATCTTGAACAACGTGCGGGGCGAGCTGCGACGCTACCGCCATCAGGGCGGGCGCTGGACCTTCGACAAAGTGCCGGCACCGGATCTTGGCACCGTCGGCGTGGTGGCCACATCCCCGTACTCGAACCGGTACTTCTTCACCTTCACCAATTTCATCCAGCCGACAACGTTGTTCGTGACGGCGGAGAACGGCAGCGTCGCGGAAGTCAAACGGCTGCCGGCGATGTTCGACGCGGCGGGGCTGGTGGTCGATCAGCAGGAAGCGACGTCGGCGGACGGCACCAAGATCCCGTTCTTCGTCGTGCATCGCCGCGACATGAAGCGCGACGGCAATAATCCCACCCTGCTCGGCGCCTACGGCGGATTCGAGATCGCCAGCACGCCGTCCTACAGCACGAATACCGGCGCCGCGTGGCTCGAGCGCGGCGGCGTCTTCGTCCTCGCCAGTATTCGCGGCGGTGGCGAGTTCGGCCCGCAGTGGCATCGTGCCGGACTGAAGGAGCACCGGCAACGCATCTATGACGATTTCGCGGCCGTGTCGCAGGAGCTGATCCGCGACAGCATCACCAGCCCGCAGCACCTGGGAATCCGCGGCGGCTCGAACGGCGGCCTGTTGATGGGCGTCGCGCTCACCCAGCATCCGGAGCTGTACAACGCCGTGCTGATTCAGAACCCGTTGCTGGACATGAAGCGCTACAGTCACCTCCTCGCCGGCGCGAGCTGGATGGCAGAGTACGGCGATCCCGACAAGCCGGAAGACTGGGCCTACATCTCGCGGTATTCACCGTACCAGAACGTGAAAGCGGGGACGAAGTATCCGACGGTGATGTTCACGACCACGACGCGCGACGACCGCGTGCACCCCGGACACGCGCGCAAGATGGCTGCCAAGATGGAGTCGATGGGGATACCGTTCTATTACTTCGAGAACACGGAAGGTGGACACGGCGCGGGGGTCACGAGCGCGCAAGTCGCGAAAGAGCTTGCGCTGACCTACGTCTACTTGTGGAAGCAACTGGGGACAGGGATGACGTCGATCCCCTAGCACCCCATCGATCGGGGTTTGCGCCGCTTGATCTTGCGTTCGGCGATGACGCGTGTCAGCATCAATGTCTCACGTAGATCCCGTAGCCGTTGCTGCTGCCGTCCGGATCATGATTCGCGGCTGACTTGTACGTGTACCCTGTGAGCGTCATCCCACTCACGCCGAAATAGGCCAGGTGCGTGGCGTTCGGGATGGATGCAAGGACCATCGTGCACGTCCCCGGACCAACGTCGGGTGCGTCACTGGTGACGCATTGCACTTCGGGACCGGAGTTCCAGTTGCCCCGTACCGTTACCCCGTTGAGCGGGTAGTGCCGCCAATCATGCACCGTAATCCGCACGGTCGCCGACCATGTGTCCACGCCGCTTACCGCCACGCCGTCGAGATTCCCAACGTGCATGTTCGGCGCGCTTACCGTAATCGCAATCGCGCGCGCGTTGTTGCTCGAATTGGCGTCGGGCAGCTTCTGCGTCGCCGTCAGGATGTGCCCGCTGATCGCCGCACCGGCGGTGTTCCAGCTCATGGTGCGTGCGGCGCTGGCTCCCGCGGCAAGACCCGGAATGGTCTGCGTGCCGACGACCGCGTTGCCCGCTGAGCCGTCCGTCAGCACGACGTCGATATCCGCCGTGACATCCTGCCCGCCTACATTCTGCACCGTCACGACGACCGGAAGCGTGTCACCCACGGTCACCTGACCCGGGGCGGAGATACTGGCCAACGCGAGGTCCGCCGGCGTTGCCAACACGTTGACGTTCGCGGAGCGCGAATTGTTGGTGGCGACGTCATCCGTCAGGGTGTGGCTCGCGACGAGCGTATGCGCCCCGACGGCCGCAGTGCCGGTGTTCCAGCTGAACGACCGGCTTGCGCTCGCGCCCGGTGCCAGGCCCGCGACGGTCTGCGTCCCGAGCACCGCGCCGCCCGCCGTCTGATCCGTCAGGACGATGTTGAAGCTGCTGGTCACATTTTGCCCGCCGACGTTCTGCACGGTCACGCCGATCGTGGCGGTACTCCCCTTGGGGATGGAGGCGGGCGCGCTCATGGCTGTCACGGCGACGTCGTTCGCCGGGGCGTTGACGGAGACCGTGACGGAACTCTGGTTATTGGCGGTGTTGCCGTCCGTATAGGTATGGGTCGCCACGAGCGTATGACTGCCCAGCGCGACACCCGCGGTATTCCACGTAAACGTCCGCGACGCGGCACCGCCCGTCTGAATTCCCCCGGTGATCGTCTGCGTGCCGATGGTGACGCCGGCCGTGGCGTCGCGCAGCGTGATGTCGAAGCTCGCGCTGGCGTTCTGGCCGCCGACGTTCTGGACGCTGACCACAACAGCGGCACTCGTGCCCTGAATCACGGTCGCGGGCGCGTTCATGTTCACGGCGATATCCGCGGGCGGCATCACGATCACCGAAATCGCCATACTATTGTTCGACCAGACATCATCGGGCAGTTTCTGGGTGGCGAACAGCGTGTGGCCGTTCGTGGCCGCGCCCGCCGTGCTCCACGGGATGTCGACCGTGGCGCTCGCGCCCACCGCGAGGCCCCCCATTGCTCGCGTGCCGACCACCGGGCCGTTATACCCGTCGGTCAGCTCGACGTTGAAGCTCGTCGTGACATCCAGCTCGCCGGCGTTCTTCACCGTCACCACGATGTGCGCGGTGTCGCCGAGGGCCACGCGCGCGGGGGCCGTGATCGCGGTGACCGCGATATCGGTTGGCCTGGGTTTCACGGTGACGACCGCGCTGCGCTGGTTGTTGGCCGAGTTGTCGTCGGAGAGGCTCTGCGTGGCGATCAGGGTGTGGTCGCCCAACGACGCCTGCGTCAGATCCCAGCTGAACGTCAGGAGCTTGTTGGCTCCCACGGCGAGACCATTCACGGTCTGCGTCCCGATCGTGACGCCGTCCGTCGCATCCTGCAGGGTAACGTCGAAGCTGCCCGCGACGTTCTGATTGCCGACGTTCGCGACGGTCACACCGACGTTGACGACATGTCCCTGAGTCACCGCGCCTACCGAGGTGAACCCGGTGACCGCGACGTCAGTGATCGGAGCACTGACCGGGATCGTCAGCGAGCGCCGATCGTTCCCGGGCCGGTCGTCGGTCAGGCTGTGGCTCGCGACCAGACTATGGTCCCCGGTCGTCGTGGGGAT
>QHTY01000261.1 GCA_003220985.1 Gemmatimonadota bacterium | reverse complement strand
CCCTCGAGTAGCGCCCTCAGGGCGCACGTCGCCTCGCCGGCCAGCGCCTCGTGGTCCAGGCCGAGACGCCAGACGGTCGCGAGAAACATCCCGGCATCGAGCTCCAGCGGCCCCTGCCCGAAGCGCTGCCAGTCGATGACGCCCGGGCCGTCCCCGAGGTCGAGCACGTGGCGTGCATAGAAAGTGCCATGGACGAGCCGTGGCGTGTCCTCCCGCGGCTGCAAACGAGACCCAGTCACGGGCGCGGTTCAGCATGCGGGCCGCGCCCAAGGGCGGCCCCAACCGGACCGGGAGTGACGCGGCACAGCGCAGCCACTGCGCGGCCAGCTCGCCGGCGCGCTGACCCCGCCCCTGTTTGACCAACTCGTGCGCCGTCGGCCCCTCCAGCCAGCCGATCACGAGGACCCGCAGGTCGCGGTCCCAGGCGAGCAGCGGCGGCACTCGGACTCCGGAGTCGCCCGAGAGGCCGGCGGCGGCGAGGGCCTGGTAGAGGACCGCTTCCGGCGTAGGATCCTCGGCATACGCCTTCACTGCGAGGCGACGTTGCCCCACGCGAACCTCGAGTGTGGCGCGGGAGCCCGGCGAGTACCCGACCAGATTCATGGCGACGGGAGCATCCTCGAGCCCCAGGGCCAGGAGCGCGCGCGCCAGGCCCAACGCCCGGCTCACGCCGAGCGCGCGCATCGCCACGATCCCCGGTAATGCCGCGTCGTCGGGCAGATCGGTGGTGGGGTTCATCAGAGCGTCCCGGACGCCCTGCGGTGCGCCTCGGCGACGGCGGCCGCGACCTTCTCGGGCCAGTGCGGCTCCTGCCGCTTGAAGATGCCGCCCGCAACCTCGATGAGTGCGCCGGCGCAATGCAGGGGGAATTGGTGGCGCCACCCCGCTGGGACGTGCGCGAAGTATTCGTCGGCGAATACATCCGCAGCATGCCGCGCCGCGTCCGCCGGCAGCGCGTCCAGACCGACCCGGGCCGTGATGTGCGCGACGAGGTGGGCGGGGTCCCTGACGGGGTCGCCGAGGACGACCGAGTCGAGATCGATGAAGCACACCCGGTCGACCGATACGAAGATGTGGTCAGTCTTCAAGTCCCGATGGATGGGGGCCGGCGGCACGTCCGTGAGACCGGCCCCGACCGCCGCGGCGAGCGCCTCGACCTGCGCTCGCAGCTCCGGACAGGCCCATTGCACGAGACTCGCCGCGCGGTTCACGTCGGCGAGCTGGTCGGCTAGAGACTGGCGCTCGGTCAGCGGCAGGTCCGCTTGATTGAAGGCCGCCACGGCCCTGGCCACCGCGCGCAGGGCCGCCGACCAGTCGTCCCCGCGCAGCAGGATCTGCTGCAGCGCCGTGCCCCGAGCCTCGTCTAATGCCAGGGTGCGCAGCTCGGGCACATAGGCGATGGGTCGCACGACGCCGTACGGGCTCGCTCCACGTCGCGCTTTGTCGGTCAGCGCCTGCAACAGGCGGCACGTCTGCGCCCCACGCTCGTTGCGATACACCTTGAGGTACGAGCGGCGGGTCTCGCCCTTCCCCGTCAGCCGCTCGCGCACCTGTAGCGTGTACCGGAGCGCGGCGCCGAGCTCCGTGCGGTAGCGCATCGGCTCGATCGTCCGTTCCTCGGCGCGCCAGCGGCCGGGCTCCAGCCCGGCGAGCAGCAGTGGCTCGAGCTGGTGCACGGCGCCGTCCAGCACGAGGCGCAGATTCGGGAGTTTGCGGTCAAAGGGAAAGACCTGCACCAGCATCTGCAGCTCGGGGATGAAGTCCACCGGCTCGAACGCGAGCCACTGCTCCGGAATCTGCCGGCGTGGATCCGCGGCGCGCAGCTCTCGCCACAGCCGCTGGGCCTCGCCGGCCGCGGCGTACACTAGGCCGGTCACCCACTGGCCCCAGCTGCGACCGCTGCTCGGATCGACGACGCGGAGCGTGTATTGCAAGACGCAGCGCGACGTGGACTGGCGGCACCGGAACCGGAACGGGACGCACTCCTCGATGCGGTAGGCCTTCCCCGAGACCGCCTTTAGATGTTGGCGAAACACCTGGAGCATGAGCTGCGGATCGCTAGCCGTCTCGAGCTGCGGGAAATCCGGGTCCCGAGGGAACCCGTCCATGCAAACCGCCGCCGGAAGCGCCTGTTTTCGCACGGGTACGGGCTCCTGTATCAGGGCGCGAGGGTCGCGGCGGGCTGCTGGCGATCGAGCG
>QHTY01000260.1:609-3473 GCA_003220985.1 Gemmatimonadota bacterium | reverse complement strand
GCTTCCGAACGGCGATGGAAAAATCGCAGTAAGAGCAGCGACGTTGACAGAAAGGCACGTGTACGTAGAGGTGCACCAGACCAATCTAGCGCACGACCTGTCATTGCTGCGCCGCACGTCGCACGCAGTCACGCCGCGCAGTTTCAAGTCAGCCCAAACACCATTCCCGGCCCCTGCCGCACCAACCCGCGCAGCTCCAGCTCCGTGAGCGCGCCCAGCACCTCCGCCGGGCGCGTTTGCGCGGCGACCACCAACGCGTCCACATGCTGCGGCTCTGTCGTCATGCGGTGCCACAGCGCCAGCTGCAGTCCGGTCAGATCGATCGGCGGCACACGCGGCGCGGGCGTCGAGAGCGCGAGGCCAAACTCGCGCAAGCCCACCGCCAGACCGATCTCTTCGAGGATGTCGGCGGCACAGAGCACCGGCTTCGCGCCCTGCTGGATCAGCTTGTTGCACCCCGCGGACGTGCGACTGGTAATCGGCCCTGGCACCGCGAGGATCGGCCGGCCTTGGGCGAGCCCTCAGTCGGCGGTGACGAGCGCGCCGGACTTGACGTCGGCTTCCACCACGACGACCGCGCGCGACAGCCCTGAGATGATCCGATTGCGCCGCGGGAACGCGCCGGCATGCGGGCGCTCACCGGGTGGATGCTCGGTCACGAGACAGCCGTGGGCCACCATGCGCTCGTACAGCGCCCGATTCGCCGTCGGATAGATCACGCCAAATCCATTCCCGAGGACACCGATCGTGCCGCCCCCCGCCGCGTCGAGTGCGGCCGTGTGCACGAGCGCGTCGATGCCGCGCGCCATCCCGCTCACCACCACGGCGCGCTGCGCGACCGCCGTTGCCAGGACGTGCGCCACTTCCGCACCGTACGATGTGTGATCGCGACTGCCCACCAACGCCACGCCGGGCCTTGCGAGCAGCGACACATCGCCCCAGACGTACAGCACGCTAGGAGGGTCGGGGATCTCCTCGAGTTGCGATGGAAAACCTGGCTCCCCGGCCAGGAGTACGTTCGCGCCCAACTCCCGCAATCGCTCGAGTACGCGGGCGCCGTCCTCCGGGCACGCCTCCTTGATTGCCGTGGCCGCCGCCCGGCCGACGCCGAAAATCGCGCCCAGCTTGGACTGCGGCGCCTCCAGCGCCCCTTGCGCACTGCCGAACGCCGCAACGAGCGCGCGCAACCGCTGCGAGCCGATGCCGGGGACGAGGGAGAGCGTGAGGGTCGCTAGGACTTCACTGTTTTCCATAGGACTTCTAACAGTTCCGGTATGCCCTGCCTGGCTACGGCTGAAATCGTTACTACCGGTGCGCCGGCGTCCGTACGGATCATCGTGCGTCGTGTGTCGTGCGTCGTGCGTAGGTCGGCCTTCGTGAGGACCACGACATGCGGTTTGGCGGCGAGCTCCTTCGAGTACGCGGTGGCTTCCTTCCTCAGCAGCTCATACGTCGCTTGCGGGTCGGGGCTGTCCACCGGTACGAGCAACGCCAGCATGCGCGTGCGTTCGACGTGTTGGAGGAAGCGCAGACCGAGCCCCTTCCCTTCGTGCGCGCCCTCGATGATGCCGGGGATGTCGGCGACGACGAACGACCGATGGTCAGACAGTCCCACGACGCCGAGGTGCGGCTCGAGTGTCGTGAAGGGATAGTCGGCGATCTTGGGCCGCGCCGCCGAGATCACCGACAGCAGCGTGCTCTTGCCGGCGTTCGGCTCGCCGAGCAGGCCAACGTCGGCGATCAGTTTGAGGACCAGCTCGACCCGGCGCTCCTCGCCGGCTTCGCCCGGCTCCCATTCGCGCGGCGACTGATGCGTGGGCGTGGCGAAGTGCTGGTTGCCGCGTCCCCCGCGGCCGCCTTTCGCGACGAGCAACGTCTGATCCGGCTTGATCAGCTCGCCGAGGACTTCACCAGAGTCCGGGTCGCGAATCTCGGTACCTGCCGGCACGGGCAGGAACACGTCGTCGCCGGATTTGCCCGACATGTTCTTGCCCTTACCATGCTGGCCTCGTTCCGCCACCCACCGGGTGTGATATCGATAATCCAGCAGCGTCGCGAGATTGGGATCGACCTTCACGAACACACTTCCGCCTTGTCCACCGTCACCGCCATCCGGCCCGCCCTTCGGGACGAATTTCTCTCTGCGAAATGAGGATGCGCCCGAACCGCCGGTGCCCGCGATGACGTGCACTACCGCGCGGTCAATAAACACTAGGAGACTCGCTTCGCTTGGACAGATCGAGCGTGCGGCGTGCGGCTTCCTCTTCGACGCTTCCCATTTTGGCGATGAACTCTCTGCGAGAGCGGGCCCGACACGCAGCTCGATAGTTGGCGCCGACCGACGTGCCAGATCTCATGAGCTGGTCGCCAATCACCCACGCGGCGCGACAATGGGGGAATTCACCGACTAGCCTGACGATCGCCAGCGCGAATGCCTTGGTGAGTACCCTTAGCTGGCCCGCTGGCACGACCTTGCCTTTCTACGCCGCACGCCACACGCCGCACGCTAGAGATTCCGCTCCCGCACATCCGCCCACATCTCCCAAAGCTTCAATGCGCGTTCCTTCGTCAAGTCCACCTCGACGATGGCGATCACCTCGTCGACGTCCTCGCGAGTGGAGCCCGTGTTCAGCGTCCCCCGCAAATGCGCATGCAACTGCATAGGTGCGTTTTGCATCGCAATCGCCGCCAACGTGCACAGCTCCCGCCGCTTCGCATCAAGCCCAGGCCGGCTCAGGATCTTTCCGTAAGCATCGACCACGACCAACGGCTCGATCGCCGGATGCAGCGCTCGCAGATTCAGCATCAGCTTGTGGTATGTGCGCCCGTACACCTCGCCACAGGCCGCGACGCCGCGTTTCGTC
>QHTY01000260.1:0-540 GCA_003220985.1 Gemmatimonadota bacterium | reverse complement strand
CACCCCGAACGCCACCAGCGCCAGCGGGTACCCCACGTTGAGGAAGCTCTGCAGCAGGAGCTCGTCGACCCACTGCGGCGGTACATGGACCGCCCGAGCGGCGACCATCCGGTCGCGCAACTTGGTCTCGTCGCCCGTGGCCGTCGCGGCCGCGATCCGAACCAGCGCGAGCGTTTGTGGATCGAGCCCAGTGGGCTTTTCGACGCTCACCTTAACATTCCGCAATCCGCATTCCGCAATCGTTTCATTGCGTTAGCCCCCCATTTACCCGCATCTCCCCCACCGTTTCTCCTCGCGAATTCGTGATCGGTTTCTTGAGTAACGATGCCGGCTGCGGCTTGAGGCCGAGTTCCGTGAGCACGGCCGCGATGGCCAGCGCGGACGCGAGGCTGTGGCCGTCCTCCACCTTGAGGCTCACGCCCAGCCCCTCGCGCACGAGCAGCGCGCTGTAGACGCCCTCGGCACCGACCTTCGTGACCACGCGACCGGGATGCGCGCGCATCAGCTCCGTACACGGACGCTGCTCGCCGGCGATCAGCT
>QHTY01000259.1:2118-4655 GCA_003220985.1 Gemmatimonadota bacterium | reverse complement strand
ATGCTGTGAACCTGGTGAGCGGCGCTGACACCGGACACCCGACACCTGACACCGCCTCTCATGCCTGACCGCGTTCTGATCACCACCGACGATCTCGAGCACGCCGTCCGCGTCAACGCCGCGCTCGAGCAAGCGGGTTTCGATACTGCCATGGTCTCCTCGCTCGACGATGTGCGCCAGTCTGTGCGAGGCAGGGAGCCGGCGGCCATCGTTCTCAGCGGCGGCCTGCACGAGTCGACCGCGCAGCGTCTCCTCGCCGCCGCGCGCGAGCACGCGATCTCCACCCTCGGCCTGGTCGAAGCGACCGATGAGTATCCGAACCAGATCGGCCGCGAGCTGGGACTCACGGGCTGGCTCGTGAAGCCGGCGGATCCGCTCGAAGTCACGGCGACGGTGCGGCGGCTCATCGAGCGCCGCCGGCTGCAACAGCGCACCGGCATCCTCGGTGAATCGGCCGCGATCCAGGAAGTGTTGGTCAAGATCGAGCAGATGGCGCCGGTCACGTCTACCGTCCTGATCGAAGGCGAGTCCGGAACAGGAAAAGAGCTCGTCGCGCGCGCGATCCACGACCTCTCGCCACGCGGGGGGCGGGGGGCGCGCGGCAAGTCGTTCATCGCGGTGAACTGCGCCGCGATACCCGACACGCTGCTCGAGAGCGAGCTGTTCGGCCACGAGAAGGGCGCCTTCACCGGCGCCGCCGAGCGACGTCTGGGACGCTTCGAGCTGGCCAACGAGGGCACGATCTTCCTCGACGAAGTGGGCGAGATGACGGCCGCGACGCAGGTCAAGCTGCTGCGCGTGCTCGAGGACCGGAGCTTCTTCCGCGTCGGCGGCACGCAGCCGATCCAGGTCGACGTGCGCGTGATCGCGGCGACCAACCAGTCGCTCAAGGAAGCGGTCACGCTGGGCACGTTCCGCGACGATCTCTTCTACCGGCTCAACGTCCTGTCGATCTATCTCCCGCCGCTGCGCGAGCGGCGTAGCGACATTCCGCTGCTCGTGCGCACGTTCATTGCCGAGTTCGCGAAGGCGCACGATCGCCCGTTCAAGGGCATCACGCCCGAGGCCTTGCAGATCCTCGTGGACGCGGACTGGCCCGGCAACGTCCGGCAGCTGCGAAATCTCATCGAGTCGATGGTCGTGCTCGCGCCCGAGGGCGAGATTCGCGCGGCCGATATCCCCGCCGACATCCGGGAGCGGACCCGGTCTCTCCCCGTCCGCATTCCGGCGCCGGTCCGTGAGGGGTCAGGAGCCGGGAGTCAGGAGTTGGAGTTTATCTTCCGCACATTGGTCGAGCTGAAAATGCAGCTCGAGGGTTTGCGCCGAAGAATCGAGGAGCGGCCATCTGAGCGCGTGGAGGTCATCGAAGTCGGAGGATCCGAGTCCCCGGCTCCTGGCTCCAGACTCCTGGATCCTCTGGATTCCACGCCGGTGCCAGAACCGGCGGCCGTCATCTACAAGGCCGGCATGAGCATGTCGGACGTCGAGCGCGCCGCCATCGATGCCGCGCTGCGCGAGACGCGCGGCAATCGCCGCAAGGCCGCCGAGACCCTGGGAATCGGCGAACGCACCCTCTATCGCAAACTCAAGGAATACGCGATAGATTAGCCCCCGCCCGAATACCCCCAATCCAAGAGCCTCTAGCGCCCTGCTCGGAGCTGCCTGGTGGATTTTAGAATCGACCCCGAGTTGTGCGTAGCATGCCTGGCATGTGTCCGGGTGTGCCCATCTGACGCGGTCGCGGTCGAGGATCAGAAGGTCTGGATTGTGGACGAAGCCTGCACCCGTGTCGGCCTCTGCCTTCCCGCCTGCCCTCACGGAGCCATCATCGCGGTCGGCGACGCCACCCGGGCCCTCGAGTTCGCGCTGGGGCGTAAGGCCGTGCTCATCCTGTCGGTCGAATCGGCGGCCTGGTTCTATCCCGCGACGCCCGAACAGGTCGTCAACGCCTGCTACGCGGCCGGGTTCGGCACCGTGCACCGGGGCGTGCTGGGGGACGAGCTGGTGGCCAAGCAGTACCTGGACCTCTGGGCCGAGGAGGGGTGGGGGACTGGGGGGACGGTGATTCGGAGTACCTGTCCCGTCATCGTCGAGACGATCAAGAACCAGTATCCCGAGCTGATTCCCTATCTCGCCCCGGTCGCGACGCCGATCGAGGCGGAGGCGCGCTATCTCAAGGCGTTGTATGGAGCCGACACGCCCATCGTCTATGCCGGCGTCTGCCTGACCGAGGGGGGCGACGATGTGAGTGCCGCCATCACCCTGGGCGAGCTGGAAGGGATCTTCAAGAAGCGTGGCATCCGGGTCCAGGACCAGGAGCTGTACTACAGCCGCATCCCGGAGGAGCGGCGCCGCTACTGGAGCACCGCGGGCGGCATGCCGCTCGAGCTATTAAAGGAAGAGCGCCAGTCGAGCCGCCGCTTCCGCAAGGTGCGCGGCCTCGAGGCGCTGGAAGGGATCGCCCGCGCCGTCGCCGTGGACCGCCTCGAGCTGGGCTTCGTGGATATCCTGCCGTGCGAAGGCTGTCTCGATCATCC
>QHTY01000259.1:620-1999 GCA_003220985.1 Gemmatimonadota bacterium | reverse complement strand
GATCGTCGTGAACGGCATGGGGCCATCGGACGAGGCGGTCGAGGACATCCTCGGTCAGATTGGCCTCGCGCCCAACGGCCGTCCGTGGGACTCGGGCGCGTGCGGGTACAGCACCTGCCGCGAGTTCGCGGTGGCGGCGGCGCAGGGGCGGACCACGCTCAAGTCGTGCCCGCGCTATCTCGAGCGGCAGGCGGCGCTGGCGCAGCAACAGGCGGCGGTGGACGCGCTGACGGGGCTCGCGTCGTTCCGGGTGTTGCGCGACCGGTTGGCTTCCGAGGTGGCGCGGTGCCACCGCACCGGCGATCATTTTGCCGTGTTATTCCTCGATCTCGACAACTTCAAGCAGGTGAACGACCAGTTCGGGCACGAGGCGGGGAACGCGGTGCTCAAGGAGACGGCGCACCGCTGCAGCGTCCATATCCGGTTGACCGACGTCGCAGGCCGCTATGGCGGCGACGAATTCGTTGTGGTATTGGTAGGGACGGGTCAAGAGGGCGCCCTGGGCGTGGCCGAGAAGATCCGCGCCGCGGTGCAGGAAGCGGGCGCCCAAATGGGCTATCCCGAGGGGCTGGTAACGGTGAGCATCGGCGTCGCCGAGTACCGGCCGGAGAACAAGGATGAAGATGTGCTGGTTGCCGCGGATCGCGCGCTGTATCGCGCGAAGGCAGCGGGCCGCACCTTCCCCGTCGGACCAGCCTGGTGTGCCATTCGGCACTGGCCAAACGCCCGATCCGTGGGGCATGAAGCGGGTGGAGAACCTGATCACCGGGTTGACCGGCGTGTTGTCGGCGCGGGTGGTCGTGACGCCGTTGGGGGAAGTCAGCGAGGTGCACGTCCTCACCACGAGCGACATCCAGCCGAAGCAGGTGGTGCGCAACATCGAGTCGGCGTTGATGGCGCAGCTCGGCTTCAAGATCGATCATCGCAAGATCAGCGTGGCGCAGACCGCGGACGTGCGGCCGATCGAGGCGTTGCAGGAAGAAGCGATCGCCGAGCGCTCCAAGCGGCGGGTGGTCGTGTTCAAGAATCTCGAGGTGCGGCCGTCGGAGCGCCCGCAGCGGGTGCAGGTGCGCGTGAAGCTCGCGTTCGGCGAGAAGGAGGCGCAGGCGGACGAGCTGGGGACCGACACGACGCGCAATCGGGTGGAGGCGGCGGCGCGCGCGACGGCCACGTGTCTCGATGATCTGCTGCCCGACAATTCGATCGCGCTCGAGGGCGCGCAGATCATCGAGGCGTTCGATCGCAAGTTCGTGCTGGTCGCTGTCCACGGGCTGGGCGGTCGCGAGGCGCAGCTCCTGACGAGGACGTGCGAGATTCGCGAGTCGGCGGAGCGCAGCGCGGTGCTCGCGGTGCTCGATGCCACCAATCGGTGGGTCGAC
>QHTY01000259.1:0-522 GCA_003220985.1 Gemmatimonadota bacterium | reverse complement strand
CCGTTTTTGCTGTATTTGGTGTTTCGTGGCTCCTACTACTACTAGAACCAAGCGCTATTGGGGGACGCAGCGTGTTGCGCGCGTTCTGCAGGTGACGCCGGCGACCGTTGCGAGCTGGATCGACCAGGGCCATTTAAAGGGCCATCGCACACCGACGGGCCGGCGGCGCGTGGCGTCGGCGGATCTTGCGGAGTTTTTGCGCGCGCATGGCATGGCGGTGCCGAACGAGCTGCAGGCCGCGCGTGAGCGGCCGGTGGTCGTGGTGGTCGAGGACGATCCCGGATATCTGAAGGCGTTGGTGCGGACGATCGAGCGCGACGCGCCGGAGATGGACGTCATCGAAGCGACGACCGGTGTGGACGGGTTGCTCGAGATTGGCCGCGTGAGTCCAGACCTTGTGGTGCTCGATTACGCATTGCCGGACCTGAACGCGGTGCAGGTGGTGCAGCGGCTGCAGGACACTTCCAAGCGGCTCACGGCGCCGGTGATGATCGTTACAGCTGGATTGCCGGCGAAAGCCGA
>QHTY01000199.1:633-9718 GCA_003220985.1 Gemmatimonadota bacterium | reverse complement strand
CGGCCGCATCTATCTGGATCTCACCTCCGACCTGACGCCCTACGGCGAGCTGCCGCCGGCCGAGGAAGGTTCATTCGTCCTCGTCGTCCACGACGATGGCACGCTCGAGGAAGTCACGCTGCCCCTGAGTGCGCCATCCGGGAACCGCTCCGAGACACGCATTGCGGGTGAGCTCGGCGCCGACGGCCATTTCACTGGCCGCTACACCGAGGCCAAGAGTGGCGGTCTGCAGTACGGCCTGCGACGCGCGTACGCGCGTGTGTTCAGCAAGGACGAGCTGAGTCGCCTGACCCAGGCGCTCGCGAACGGCGTGTTCTCCGGCGCGTCGGGCGACAGTCTGACGCTGTTTGACGGCCGCGACCTGCAGGCGAAACCACAGGTGACCCTGACCGTCCATGACGCCCCCGTGCTTTCCAGCACCGGCGGCACGCGCATCTTCACGCTGCCCGCCGCGCTCCCAAATTACGCCTCGCTCGGGCTTGCCTCCCAGCTCGAGCGCCGCAAGCCGCGTCGCTTCCCGATCGATATTTCAGAGGTCATCGGACCCATCGAGAGCGTGGCCGAGCTGCGGATGACGCTCCCGCTGGGGTGGAAGGCGGACTTGCCGCCGAACGTCAAGGAATCGAGTCAGTTCGGCAGTTACAGCGCCGAGTACGCGCAGGATGGGCGCGAGCTGCGAGTCATGCGTCGCATGACGGGTCAGCGCGGGACGGCCCCGCCGGACAGCATCGACGCCCTGATCGCCTGGCTGCGCGCGATCTCCAAGGATGACGTGAAATTCATCGTGCTCCAGCCACGCGAATAGTCTCGCTGCTGCCGAGCGCAACCGAAATCGTGTGCGCGCTCGGCCTCGAGGACCGGCTCGTCGGGATTTCGCACAGCTGCGACTATCCGCCGAGCATCACGCAGCTCCCCAGACTCACGAGCCCCCGCCGCAATCTCGACGGTCTCGCGAGCGCTGAGATCGATGCCGCGGTGCGCGCGGCATTGCGTGAGGATGGCAGCGTCTACGCGATCGATATCGACGCGATCGATGCGCTCGAGCCAGACCTGATTCTCACGCAGGGCATCTGTGATGTGTGCGCGGTGCCCGAGAGTCAGGTCGTCCACTTGAGTGTGGGGACAGAGGTTCTGTCACTGGATGCCCACGATATTACGGCCATTCTCCAGAGCATTCGCGACGTGGGCTGTGCGACTGGTGCAATCGCAGCGGCCGATGCCCTGGTTGCGAACATGCGCCGGCGCATCGACACCGTTCGCCGGCGTGTCGCCGATCGGCCCCGGCCGAGCGTCCTCGCCCTCGAGTGGCTCGATCCACCCTACGTCCCCGGCCACTGGGTCCCAGAGATGATTGCCGCGGCGGGTGGTAATCTGCTCGCGGGAACAGCGCGCCGGCCATCGTATCGCATGGAATGGCCGGAGTTGCAGGCACTCCATCCGGATGTCGTCTTGATCATGCCGTGCGGATTCAACTTGAAAGACGCGCAACGCGAAGCGGATCGCTACGATGGCGAACTCCGCGCCCTCGGCGGACAGATCCACTTCCTTGACGCTTCGGCGTACTTCAGCCGATCGGGTCCCCGCATCGTGGACGGACTGGAGATGCTCGCGACGACAATCGCAACGGCGCCATTCGCCGCCGCCTGATCTCGCCGCCGCCTTTCTTCGCCGCCGATTTTTCTCGCCGCCATATATTTCCTGCGTGACCCTCGTTTCAACACCGGCAATCGTTCTCCGAACCTACCGCTACAGCGAAACGTCCAAGGTCGTACGCCTGGCGACGCGCGATTACGGTGTGCAGAGCGCGATCGCCAAGGGCGTGCTCCGGCCGCGGAGCCCGTTCGGCGCGGCGCTCGAGACGCTGAGTGAGGGCGTGGCGCAGCTCTATCACAAGGAGACGCGCGAGCTCCAGACCCTCGCCGCCTTCGACGTCATCCAGCTGCGGCGCGGCCTGGCGGATGACCTGGGCCGGTTTGCCGGCGCGGCGGCGCTGTCGGAAGTGATGCTGAAGATGGCGCCGCCCGCACCACTGCCCGCTGCCTACGAGGCGTTTATCAGGGGACTGGATGCGCTCGTCCGAGCCGCAGCGGGACAGACCGATGCGGCGGCGGTGCGCTGGCTGTGGCTCCTCGTCGGGGTCCTCGGCTTCGCGCCGCAACTCGACGCCTGTGTCCGAGACGGCAATGCCGTCTCCGGCACTGTGGCCTTCAGCGTTGGCGAAGGTGGCGTGCTCTGCGCGAAATGCGCGGGTCCTCAGCCACCGACGAAGCTGCCGCCGCAAGCCTATCGCGATCTCGTCGCCTTGAATGATGAACAAGCGCCGCTGCCCGCGCTCGATGCCCCGCATGCCGCGGCCCATCGCCGGCTCATCGCCCGCTTTGTCCGGCACCATCTCGATGAGACGAGACGCAATGGCAGTGAACCGAAGTCGAGCGCCATAGACATCTGGGAGCGCCGCGCGTGGGTCCCCCCCCCGTCACTCGCTTTGTAATCGGCACTGCCGGGCACATCGATCACGGCAAGACGGCGCTCGTGAAGGCCCTTACCGGCGTCGACACGGACCGCTGGGAAGAGGAAAAGCGCCGCGGGATCACGATCGACCTCGGATTCGCCCCGCTGCCGTTGCCGGGCGGTATTCATGCCAGCGTCGTCGATGTCCCCGGTCACGAAGGCTTCGTCAAGAACATGCTCGCCGGGGCGACCGGCGTCGATGTCGCGTTGCTCGTCATCGCTGCGGATGAAGGCATCATGCCGCAGACCGAGGAGCATCTCGCCATCCTGGAGCTGCTCGGCGTGCGCCGCGGTATTCCCGTCCTCACCAAGCGCGATCTCGTGGATGCCGAGTGGCTGGGACTGGTGCGGGCGGAGGTCGCTGAGCGCCTCGCGCGCAGCCGGATGCGGTGGCGTGCGCCGATCGCGGTGAGTGCGCTAACGGCGGAGGGTTTGGAGGATCTGAAAACGGCGTTGGTGGAGGTTGTGGAGGATCTGCGTGAGCGGCCCTCGGACGACCTGTTCCGCCTGCCGATCGACCGCGTGTTCGCTCTCGCCGGCGCAGGAACGGTTGTAACGGGCTCGAGCTGGAGCGGGACTGTCTCGGCGGGCGGTACCGTGCGGCTCCTTCCGTTGGATCGGGAAGCTCGCGTGCGGTCGATCCAGGTGCACAGCGAGGACGCGAAGCAGGCCGGGCCCGGGCGACGCACCGCAATGGCGCTGGTTGGCGTGGACAAGGAGGAGCTCGAGCGCGGGGACGTCGCCGTGACCGGGTCGGGATGGGCGGCTACGAGCACGCTCGACGTCGCTCTCGAGCTGTTGCCGTCAGCCCGCAAGCCGCTCGCCGCACGCAGCCGGATTCGTGTGCATCTCGGCACGGCCGAGGTGCTGGGGCGCGTAGCGCAGGTTCGGGGGATAGGGGCTGGGGATTCGGGATTGGCCCGGCTCCTCCTCGAGGGTCCGCTAGTGGCACGGGGCGGCGACCGATTCGTTATCAGGAGTTTCTCTCCCGTCACCACGATCGGAGGCGGAGAGGTTCTCGATCCATTTCCCCCCAAACGGCCTCGTGTATCCGAGCGCGGGCTCGCGGTTGGCCAAGCGCCCGCCGAACGGCTCGCGCGGTTCGTGGATGAGGCCGGCATAGCCGGTTTGCGTGCCGGCGACATCGCCGTGCGCCTCGGCATTCTCCCGGCGGACGTCCCTGCCACGATTGCGGCGACCGGCAAGGCCGTCCTGTCTGTAGGCGAGTTTCTCGTCGCTCGTCGCGCGCTTACGGCGGCGGTGGAGCGACTCGCGGGTGTGGTGTCCGCGCATCACCAGGAGCATCCGTTGGACCCGGGCCTATCGCTGCAGGCGCTGCGCGCCAGCGTCAGTGCGCCGGCTGCCGTGCTCGATCTTCTCGTCGAACACGGAGTAAAGAAGGAGGCGTGGGAGCTGGCGGAGGGAGGTGCCGCCGTGCGAAAGCCGGGCTGGAGTGCAGCGCTCAAGGCGCGAGCGAACGATGCCGGCGGGAGACTGGCACAGCGGTTGGCCGAAGCCCGGTGGCAGCTGCCCACGGTCTCGGAATTGCAGCGTGAGTTCTCCGATCCATCCGTGCCGGCGCTTCTGGCCCATCTGGCGCGCGAAGGGTCGCTTGAACGTGTGGATCAGGAGCGTTATGCATTGAAGGCGGCGTTGGAGGAATTCCGGCGGGCGGTGGAAGAGACGCTGCGCGAGCTGGGCGCCGCCACGCCCGCACAGTTTCGTGACCGGCTCGGCTTGACGCGCAAGTACTTGATTCCGTTGCTCGAGTGGGCCGACCGGCGTGGCATCACCAGCCGTCAGGGAGATACCAGGATTCTCCGTGCTTGACAGGCTCTGAACGCTTCCTAGTTTTTTGAGTGCAGCATCAAACCTTTGCGCCCTGTACCAACAAGGAGAGCGGTTAAACGCATCTTTACGTTTGCAGAGGAGTCGGTGAGATGAAGCTGTATGCCTGGGCAGTTGTGGCAGGGGGGCTCGGGCTGCTGGCGGGGGGGGGAGGAGTCGACGGCGTCTTGGGGCAAGCAACGCCCCCACCGCTCGTGGAGCTCAAGCAGAACTATCCGAATCCGTTCAACCCGGCGACCACGATCCCGTTCACCCTGAGCGGTGATCTGTTTGCCAATGGTCATCGGCCGAAGGTGTCTCTCAGGATTTACAATGTGCTGGCGCAGCTCGTTGCCACACCCATCCTGCAGGGGACGGGCGAGGAACTCAACGATCTCGAGCTGACGTGCAGCTCGCCGAGCACTGGGTGCACCTTCAACGCGTACTGGGACGGGAACGTTGGGAAGACCGATCAGGAAGCGGCGTCGGGCGTCTACATCTACCAACTGATCGTAGACGGGCGGCGATTTACGAAGAAGATGATCATCATGAAATAAGGGCGGCAGGTGCTGCGGCGGCAGATAAAGCGGCGGCGAGGGGCGGCAAAACCCTCGCCGCGTTGTTTTTGCCGCCCTTCGCCGCCGTCTTATCTCGCCGCCGCTTCACCACGCCGCCCTGCAATTATGGCATCTTTATTGGGCACACCGATTGCTTAGGGGCCCAGCATGATTCAACCAGATAGACTGACAGTCAAAGCGGCCGAAGCTCTCCAGCAGGCTGCGGCGTTAGCGCGCTCCAAAGGCAATCCTGTTGTTAACGATGCCCATCTCTTTTATGCCCTGCTGCAGCAGGACGAGGGAATTGTCGTCCCGCTGCTCCAAAAAGCCGGGCTCAACGTCACACAGCTCCAGGCCGAGACCGAGCGCGAGATCGCGCGCTTTCCCAAGCAGTCGGGGGGCGTTGAGCCGACGCTGTCGCGCGAATTGTCGCGCGTCCTCGATCGGGCCGACGAGGATGCGAAAGCCCTTGGCGATGCGTACGTCTCGACCGAGCACATTCTGCTCGCCCTCGCTGAAGAGAAGGGCACCACGGCCCGCGAACTGCTCTCGGCGAGCGGTGTCAAGCGCGAGGATCTGCTGGCGGCGCTCGAAGGCGTGCGCGGCGCGCATCGCGTCACCGACCAGGAGCCGGAGAACAAGTATCAGTCGCTCCAGCGCTTCACGCGCGATCTCACCGAGGTCGCGCGCAAGGGGAAGCTCGATCCGGTCATCGGTCGCGACGAGGAAATCCGCCGCGTGATGCAGGTACTCTCGCGCCGTACGAAGAACAATCCCGTCTTGATCGGTGAACCCGGCGTCGGCAAGACCGCAATCGTCGAGGGGCTGGCGCAACGCATCGTCAACGGGGACGTCCCTGATTCACTCAAGAACAAGCACCTGATCGCGCTGGATATCGGGGCGCTGGTCGCGGGCACCAAGTACCGCGGCGAATTCGAGGAGCGGCTGAAATCCGTTCTCAAGGAAATCACGGCGACCGAGGGCCGCTACATCGTCTTCATCGACGAGCTGCATACGCTGGTCGGCGCGGGTGGGGCCGAGGGGGCGGTCGACGCGTCCAACATGCTGAAGCCGGCGCTGGCGCGTGGCGAGCTGCACGTCGTCGGTGCGACGACGCTCGATGAATATCGCAAGCACATCGAGAAGGATGCGGCGCTCGAGCGTCGCTTCCAGCTCGTGTACGTGGGCGAGCCGTCGGTCGAAGATACGATCGCGATTTTGCGGGGCCTCAAAGAGAAGTATGAGGTTCACCACGGTATCCGCATCACGGACAACGCCCTCGTATCGGCTGCGACGCTGTCGCATCGCTACATCGCGGACCGCTTCCTGCCCGACAAGGCGATCGACCTGATCGACGAGGCCGCCGCGCGGCTGCGCATTGCGATCGACTCGCTGCCGCAGGAGATCGACGAAGTCGAGCGCAAGATCACGCAGCTCGAGATCGAGCTCGCCGCGCTCGCGAAGGAGAAGGACAAGGCGTCCAAGGAACGGCGCGACAAGATCCAGCACGAGCTGGCAGAGCTGCGCGAGCGGTCGACCGCGATGAAGGCGCAGTGGACCGCGGAGAAAGACGCGATCCAGAAGATCCAGGCGAAAAAAGCCGAGATGGAGCAGCTGCGGACCGAAGCCGAGCAGGCGACGCGGCGCGGTGATCTCCAGAAGTCGGCAGAGATCAGCTACGGACGGATTCCGGCGATCGAGAAGGAAATCGCTTCGCTCGAGAAACGGCTCGCCGAGATTCAGAAGAAGGGGAAGTATCTGAAGGAAGAGGTGGACGACGACGACATCGCGGAGATCGTGTCGAAGTGGACCGGCATTCCGGTCAGCAAGATGCTCGAGTCGGAGAAGGAGCGACTGCTCAAGCTGGAAGAGGAGTTGGGCCAGCGGGTGATCGGGCAGCGCGAAGCGTTGGCTGCGGTGGCGAACGCCGTGCGGCGCGCGCGCGCCGGGTTGCAGGATCCCAATCGCCCGACCGGCTCGTTCATCTTCCTCGGTCCAACGGGCGTCGGCAAAACTGAGACGGCGCGGGCGCTGGCCGAGTTCTTGTTCGACGACGAGCGGGCGCTCGTGCGGCTCGACATGTCGGAGTACATGGAGAAGCACGCGGTCGCGCGCATGATCGGCGCGCCACCGGGATACGTCGGCTACGAGGAAGGCGGCCAGCTGACGGAAGCGATTCGGCGGCGGCCGTACTCCGTCGTGCTGTTCGACGAGATCGAGAAGGCGCATCCGGACGTCTTCAACGTGCTGCTGCAGATCCTCGATGACGGTCGTCTGACGGACTCGCAGGGTCGCACGGTCGATTTCCGCAACGCCGTGCTGATCATGACGTCGAACATCGGCTCGCAATACCTGATTGAGGCGGGGACGGGGGGCGTCGCGTGGGAGCAGGCCGAGACGAAGGTCACGGAGCTCTTGCGGCAATCCTTCAAGCCGGAGTTTTTGAACCGCGTGGACGACATCATCATCTTCCGGCCGCTGACGCACGAGGATATCGAGAAGATCGTCGACATCCAGATTAAGCGCGTCGACAAGTTGCTCGCGGATCGCAAGATCACGATCGAGGTCACGCCCGCCGCGAAGAACCTGCTGGTGGCCGAGGGCTACGATCCCGTCTACGGGGCGCGCCCGCTCAAGCGGGCGATTCAGCGGCTTCTGCAGAATCCATTGGCCGTGGCTGTGCTGGAGGGTCAATACGGTGAGGGTGATCGGGTGCGCGTTGATCGCAGCAAGGAAGGGAATGCCCTTACGTTCGAGCGCGCTCGAGAGACGGTGAAGGCCTAGTCTTGCACGAGCCTCTGAAGAACGCGGGTAGATCCAGAACAAACGGTGCGCTGGCGTCTTGCGGTTGCCACGTGAGTCGATCGTTAATCACCTCCGGACGCTCGTCGGCCGGACGCCAACGCTCGATCAATCGCGCATCGACGTCAACGATCCAGTATTCCGGCACACCAGCACGTTGAAAGCGGCGCCGCTTGACTGTACGGTCGGCGCGTGCCGTCGACGGGGACAAGACCTCGACAACGAGAAGCAAGCCGCGGATGTCTTCCCAGTTCTTCGGCCGCCGGCCTTCGGTGAGCGGTACGACGAAGACGTCTGGTTGTAGGAGGGTCTTGGGATCCAGCTCAATGTCGGCCGGTGACACGGCCGTGTGTCCGAAACTCTGCGACTTGCAGTAGGCACGCAGCGCTACAAATAGCTCTCCGACCACATCCTGGTGATTCCAGCTCGGCGCGGGGGTCACAAGCAGCTCGCCGTCGACGACCTCGTAGCGGTTGCCGTCGTCGGGTAGCTCCCGCACGCGCGCGGCGGTCCATTGCTCCAGCATCTTGGGCATTGCCATAACGTGCTCGGCTCGGCGGTGAAAAGGCAAGGGGGCACGTCCCCAACATCGCAGCCGGCCCGCGCGGGCGCGGTACCAATTTCATGCAGTGCGGTAGCAAACTACCTTAGGCAGATGATGAAAGGTATGGAGGCCGCACTCGACCAGGCGCGTCGGGCTGCGCGTCTCGACGAAGTCACGATCGGCGCGGTTGTCATGCGCGGAGACGAGATCGTTGCCGAGGCACACAACGAGACCGTCGCGCGTCGAAACCCCACCTATCATGCCGAGTTTCTGGCGATCGAGCGGGCGCTCGAGGCGCTAGAAACAGATCGACTGACCGACTGCACGCTCTACGTCACGATCGAGCCGTGCGTGCAGTGTGCGGGGGCGATCGTGCTGGCGAAGGTCGGGAAGCTCGTGTTTGGCGCGTACGATGAGAAAGCCGGGATGTGCGGGTCGGTGGGCGATTTGGTGAGGCACCCGCGGCTGAATCATCGGGTGCACGTGCAAAGCGGCGTTGAGGCGGAGGCATGCGCCGAGTTGATCCGAGAGTTCTTCGCCGCTCGCCGCGCATAGTTGCGTCTCGCCACGCACGTGTCTCAACCCCTCGGTGCTGCGGGTCACCAGAAACCGGTGCACGTGGCGTGCGCCGACCAGGAAGAGTCGCTTTTAACGAAGTTTGAGGTTTCGTTGTTTTCCGTTCTCTACACGTCTCGGGATTCCTCTAGTGACGTCGAGAGCGCTGGCCACTAGCGCGGCTGGGTTGCTTCAGGTGATTGTTTCAGCAACGCGCAAATCGTTTACGACGCGTGACAACACCTCAGCTCTTATCGGATCGCTGTTCGCCGCCGTCGTCGAACGAGCC
>QHTY01000199.1:0-570 GCA_003220985.1 Gemmatimonadota bacterium | reverse complement strand
CCCGTGATTCTCTACGGCGAAAGCGGCACCGGCAAGAACTTCTTCGCCCAATACATCCACGACTTGAGCCAACGAGCGGACGGTTTCTATGCGTTCAGCGTAGGGACTTTGTCGCCGCACCTCGCGGAGGATGAGTTGTTTGGGCATGTGCCGGGGGCGTTCACGGACGCGCGGCGGGCGCGCCCCGGGAGGATTGCGACGGCCGGCAGTGGGACGCTGCTGCTCGACGATCTACACACGCTGGATCTCGGCGTGCAGAAGAAGCTGCTGCAGGTCCTGGATCGCGGGACATACACTGCCGTTGGTGGCGATCGCCTGCAGACGGCGGCGTGCCGCGTGATTCTTGCGATGACGGACGCTCCTGATACGCTCATGGCGAAGGGTTTGCTGCTCAAGGATCTGCGCTATCGCTTTGGTGCGTGCGCCATCGCGATCCCGCCGCTGCGCGAGCGGCGCAGGGAGATTCCGTTCCTGGCGCTGCGGGCGCTGCAACGTTGCGCCGAGCTGACCAAGGTGGATGGCCCGATGACGTTCAGCGAGGCGGCGCTGGCGTTGTTATGCGAAGGGGAG
>QHTY01000258.1 GCA_003220985.1 Gemmatimonadota bacterium | reverse complement strand
ATCCGACCTACCCGTCTTGGCGGTGCCGAATAACACCGCGGCGCCCAATGCGACATGCGCGCTAATCGAGACCGCTGAACTGATGGCTTTCATGTCACCACTCCCGAGACAGGGTGGACTCAATCGCGATCGTGATGAGAGCCCTCAAGACGACGCGGGATTCTGAGTTCGCGCCAGGTCATCGTACATGGTCGGCTCTCAGCTGAGTGTGCTTCTGAGTAATACCGACGACTGGTGACCCGGTACTTGCACGTCAATTACGGAATGGTGACAACCGGATGTGGATCTAACCGCGCGGCAGGCCCACCGTGAACGTGGTCCCCCTTCCCGGACGGCTCTGGACCTCGATCGTGCCGCCATGCGCCTCGGCGATCCATTTGCAGATCGCGAGGCCGAGTCCGGTACCCGCGCGCTCGCTCGTGCGCGTGCGCGCCGAGTCGGCGCGCCAGAAGCGGTCGAAGACGTGGGGTAAGTCGCCGGGGGCGATGCCGATGCCGGTGTCTGCGACGGTGAATACGGCCCGCCCGTCGTTCGTGCCGAGCTCGACCGAGACCTGCCCGCCACGCGGCGTGTACTTCACGGCGTTTTCGATGAGGTTCAGCGCGAGCTGACGGATGCGGCTCCGGTCCACCGGGAGCACGAGGGGCTCCGACGGCAGGCGGATGTCGATGCCGACTCCGGCGTGTTCGGCGAGCAGCTCTCCGGTCTCTCCCGCCTCCGCGATGATGTCGCGCAAATCCACCGATTCGCGGTGCAGATCGGCTCGGCCTTCATCGGCGCGCGCCAGGGTGAGGAGCGACTCGAGCAGCTCGGTCATCCGGTTCACCTCCTGCAGTGTCTCCTCCAGCGCCGCGAGCGTTTCCGGTGGCATGTCCGGGCGGGTGATCGCGCGCTCGACGCCCGCGCGCACGACGGTCAGCGGAGTCTTCAGCTCGTGACTCGCGTCCGCGGTGAAGCGCCGCAGCGCTGAAAAGCTGCGCTCCAGGCGCGTCATCATCTGATTCAGCGTCTCGGCCAGCCGGCCGAGCTCGTCCCGCTCCATCGGCACGGCAAGGCGCCGGTGCAGGCTGCGGCCGTCCGTGATCTCCCGGACCTCCGTGATCATCCGGTCGACGGGCTCGAGGGCGCGGCCCGCGATCCACCCGCCGACCAAAATGGCGGGCACGACGCCGACGAAGAACGCGATCACGATCGTCAGCAGCAGCTGCTCGAGGCGCAGCTCCGCCGTGCGCGTATTGGCGCCCGCGAAGATGGCGCCGAACTGATCACCCGCGTCGGGCGCGGCGCGCACGATGTAATGCATGGTTGGTCCGTTGGGCTCGATCCGAAAGCGACCAGGGAGGTGCGACGCCCCACCGCCCGCTATGGGTGGGCGTGCGATCGCATTCAACTGTTCGAACTCGGCGAACGTGAGCGCGCGTGCATCGGGCGAGGCGAACAACAGGCGGCCGTCGCGGCTCGTCACGAGCAGGTAATCGGGGACGACCTCGAGCACCGCCGCCACTTCCGGCGTTAGCACCGGCCGCCCGGCGGTATCCTTCTCCACCAGGACACCGCGGGCGTGATAGCTCTCGGCGAGAATGCCGGCCGTCAGGTCGGCTTCGGATTGGATGCGGCGATCGAGATCCTGGTAGGTGGCGCTGCGCCGGGAGAAATACAAGACAACCGCAAAGACCGCGATGCTGAGGATGAGGGCGCTGGCGTACCAGACGGTCATCCGCCCACGAATGCTCTCCACGTTTACGCGCGCACCACGTATCCCACGCCGCGCACCGTGTGGATCAGTTTGGGTTCCTTCCCATGATCGATCTTCTTGCGCAGCCGGGTGATGACGACGTCCACGATGTTCGTGCCCGGATCGAAGTGATAGTCCCACGCATATTCTGTGATCAGCGTGCGAGACATCACGCGGCCCTCATGCCGCATCAGGTACTCCAGGACGGCGTACTCCTTGGGCGTGAGCTCGATGCGTTTGCCGTCGCGCGTCACCTCGCGGCTTCCCGTGTCCAGGACAAGCCCGTTCACCTTCAGGGTCGGCGGGGCGATCGCCTTCGGCCGGCGCCCCAGCGCCTCGACTCGCGCCAGCAGCTCCTCGAACGCGAACGGCTTCGTGACGTAGTCATCCGCCCCCATGCGCAGCGCCTGGACCTTGAAGTCCACGGAGTCCTGCGCCGTCAGCACCAGCGGAAGCCCGACGCCGCGATCGCGCAGCGTCCGCAAGACCTCGATGCCGGAGAGCTTCGGCAGCCGGAGGTCGAGGACCATCATGTCGTAGCCGGCCCCCCCCGCCCCCCCGGCTCCCCCGGCCCCCCCCGCTTTGCCGGTCGCGCGCCGCAGCCCTTCGTCGCCATCGCCGACGAGATCGACATGATAGCCGGCCTCGTCCAGCCCGCGGCGAACGTACTCTCCCACCGTCTTGTCGTCTTCAATGACGAGGATCTTCATCCGACTGGCAGGAAGACCTTGAAGTTCGTGCCGACGCCCACTTGGGATTCTACCTCGATGCGCCCGCGATGCTCCTCCACGATACCGTAGGCCACCGAGAGACCCAACCCCGTGCCCCGGCCCTGCGGCTTGGTTGTGAAAAACGGCTCGAAGATCTTGGGCAAGTCCTCCTGCCGGATCCCGGTACCCGTGTCGATGAACTCCGCGAGGATTTCGTCGCGACGGTTGGGATTCAATCTGGTCCGCACCGTGAGCACGCCACGCGAATTCATCGCATCCATCGCGTTGAGCATGAGCGCCATGAAGCACTGCACGAGCCGCTCGGCATCCGCCTGGAACTGCGGCAGGTCCTTTTCGAGCTGCCGCTCGATCATGAGCCATTTGAACCGCTCGTGATGCTTCAGCAGGAACAGCGTCTGCTCGATGATCGCGTTGATATCGGCAGCCGCTTTGTGGGCGCTCTGCTTGGGACGGGAAAAGTCGAGTAACCCGTCTACGATCCGGCGGCAGCGTTGCACTTCCGTATCGATGATCCGGAGGTACTCCTCCTGCGCGCCGCGCTCCTGCTCCGGCAGCTCGGCGGTCCGCAGGCTGAGCGCCTCGCTACAGGCCAGAATAGTCGCGAGCGGATTGTTGATCTCGTGCATGACACCGGCGGCCAGTTGCCCCACCGCGGCGAGCTTCTCGCTTTGCGCCAGGCGTTGCTGGGCCTGACGCCACGCCGTCACGTCTTCGCCGATCGTGATGACGTGGGAGATATCCTCATCGTCGAGCCGCATCGGAATCTTCGTAATGCGGTAATGCCGCGCTTCGCCGGTCGTCTGCGAGTCCATCTCGACCGTCTGGATCTCCCCCGTCGCGAAGACGCGATCGAACTCGAGCTTCAGCAGCTCGCGCGGCTGCCGATCCAGGACTTCGAACACTTCGCGTCCGAGCGCATCTTCACGCGACACGCCCTGCGTCCCGGCTTCGCGCTTCCGGTTCCACGCCCGGATGCGATAGCCGCGATCGATGGCGTAGAGGCCGACCGGCAACGAGTCGATGATGCGGGCGGCGAAGTTCCGTTGCGCCTCGAGCTCGCGGGTGCGCAGCGCGACTTCAGAGGCGAGGTCCTGCGAGAGCTCATCGGCGGCGAGCACGGGGGCCAGCATCTGCGCCACCACAACCAGGACGTCGTGCGACATCCGCTCAAAGCGGCCCTGGGGAATGATCACCTCGAAGCAACCCAGGGCCTCGTCCTCGTGGACCAGCGGGAGGCGCAGGAGCGTGCCTCCTGGGACCGACTCGCTGTGCGGCCCCTCCGTTACCCGGTCGGCGACCGCGGACGTGAACCCAGGGAGCTGCGTTTCGTCGTCGGGATCGGCGATAGGGATGAAGCGCGAACCGTCGGGGGACCGCAGCCAGAGCCGGCAGCGCGGCAGCGCGAGACCTCGACGCAACACACCCACCACCCCGGCCAGACCTTCTTCGACCGCCCGGCCGGCAGCCAGCACTTTAGCGACTTCAGCGAGAACCTCGAGACCGGGATGGTCGGAGGTCAGCGTCGGCGCGACCATAAGGTCGCTAACCTAGGGATGCCGCTCCCGGCCATTCTTCTCCTCATCCCGCGTTATCTCATGATCCACGCCCTCGGCTGGGCCGATACCTATCCGGGCCTGGTTTCAACCGAGCTGGTCTCGATCTGGGGTATCCTCTTCCTGCGTCAGGCCTTCGTGATGCTGCCCCGCGATGTTGAGGACGCGGCCCGTCTGGATGGCGCGGGGGAGTGGACGCTGTTTTGGCGCGTCGCGCTGCCCCTCGTGCGACCCGCCGCCCTTGCGCTGGCCGTGCTCGCTTTCCTGGATCAGTGGCGCAATTTCCTGTGGCCGCTCGTCATCACGAGCTCACCCACGATGCAGGTTGCCGACGTCGCCTTGGCGCGTGTGCACACGGCGTACGCGGACAACGTGCCGTACCAGATGGCTGCGGCGGTGCTGCTGACCGTGCCGGTGTTTCTCGTGTGCGTGTGTGCGCTGCGTTACATGATGTCAGGAACCTGCTTCACAGGTGCGCGCGTGCGACTCTAGCGCAGCCGCGTTCCCTTCACCCCCGGCTGGCTCGGAAGTTGCACCCACGGTCTGTCGGTCATCAATCCCGCCCCGTCGTAACGCATTCCGCGGCACACGCGGTGGGCTGCAGCTGTGGGGAGAGAACGTGCAGCGGTCTGTGGCATCATTGCTGGTTGCGCTGGGCGCCGTGGCTACAACCCTTGGGGCGCAATCGGTGGCCGGGAAATCGAAAACGCCGGGACCGCACGCGATCGACTTCGGGCTGGTGGCGACGTTGGGTGCGAACTGGCAGATCGAATCCGCCGAGATCGGGTACATCCGTCGCCCGTCGCGCGCCTTCGCCGCGATCGGGCTGGCGGGCCGCCTCGGGACGTTCGTCAACGAAAGCAGGGTGTCGGGCGCGAATCAGGGCTTCGTGTTCGCCGCAACCCTGTCCGCCCGGACACGCATGAAATCGATTGCCCAGTTCGGTACTGATGAGCACGGGACCGGGATCGGCTTCGATCTCACGTTCGAAGTCACGGGCTACACCGCCGCGCACTCACCGCTCGCGCTGGGGCCCAGGTGGGCTGCGGTGTCGATGCTGCCCGCCTT
>QHTY01000198.1:541-16468 GCA_003220985.1 Gemmatimonadota bacterium | reverse complement strand
CATCGCCGTGCTGCAGGTGCTGGTGTACGCCGGCGCGATCATGGTGCTGTTCCTGTTCGTGATCATGCTCCTCAATCTGGGTCGGGCCGGGCCGACCGACCTGAAGGGCCCGCTCGGGCTCGGCGTGGGCGTCCTTCTGGCCGGCCTGCTCCTCGTCCAACTGCTCGTGCTACGCCAGGCCAGCCCCGTCGCCGGCGGACCGGGGCGTCCGGCCCTGGAGCAGGGGATGATCCCGTCGGTGGCGCGGCCGCTCTTTACCGCCTACCTGGTCCCCTTCGAGATCACCAGCGTTCTCCTCCTGGCGGCGATCGTCGGCGCGGTCGTGCTCGCCAAGCGGAAGCTGTGATGCTGCTCGGACCCGCCCTCGCCGTCTCCGGCGTCCTGTTCGCGGTTGGCGTGCTCGGCGTGCTGCTGCGCCGCAACGCGATCGTCATCTTCATGTGCGTCGAGCTGATGCTGAACGCCGCCAACCTGGCGTTCGTCGCCTTCGCGCAGCAGCTCGGCGTCGCCGGCCAGATCTTCGTGTTCTTCGTCATGGCGGTGGCGGCCGCCGAGGCCGCCGTCGGACTGGCGATCATCCTCGCCGTGTACCGGCACCGGCGCACGGTCGATTTACAGAACATCAACCTGCTCAAGGGCTGATGGCGCTCCCCCCGCTCACGCTGCTCTGGGTGGTGCCGGCGCTGCCGCTGGCGGGCTTCGTCGTGAACGGCGCGCTGGCCCTGGTGGCCCCCGGGGCCAAGCGCGCCGTCTCGCTGGTCGGCGTGGGTGTGCTCGTCCTGGCGTTCGCGGCCGCCGCGCTCGCCGTGCTCGAGCTGGCGCAGCTGCACCCGTCGGCCCCCCTCGTGGTCGGCTATTGGGACTGGCTCCCCGTGGGCGATCTGCAGGTCGCCTTCGCGCTGCAGCTCGATCAGCTGTCGGCGGTGATGATTCTGGTCGTCACCGGCGTCGGCGCCCTCATCCACGTTTTCAGCGCCGGCTACATGCACGACGATCCCGGTTACGCGCGCTACTTCGCGTACCTGAACCTGTTCGTGTTCTTCATGCTGACGCTGGTGCTGGGCGCGAGCTTCCCCGTGATGTTCGTCGGTTGGGAAGGCGTGGGCCTCTGCTCCTACCTGCTGATCGGGTTCTGGTTCACGGAGCAGATCAACGCCGACGCCGGCAAGAAGGCCTTCATCGTCAACCGGATCGGCGACTTTGGGTTCCTGGTCGCCATGTTGTTGATCTTCTGGTACACCGGCTCGCTCGACTTCGGGACGGTGTTCCCGAAGGCCGCCACGACGTTCGGGGCGGGAGGACCCGTCATCACCGCCATCACGCTGTTCCTATTCCTCGGCTGTACGGGGAAGTCGGCGCAGATCCCGCTGTACATCTGGCTGCCGGACGCGATGCAGGGTCCGACGCCCGTCTCGGCGTTGATCCACGCCGCCACGATGGTGACCGCGGGCGTCTATCTGGTGGTGCGGTGCGGGGCGCTGTTCGCGCTGTCGCCCGTGGGCAGCGCCACGGTCGCGGGCGTCGGCGCCCTCACCGCCCTGTTCGCGGCGACCATCGCCCTGAAGCAATGGGACATCAAGCGCGTGCTGGCATATTCGACCGTCTCGCAGCTGGGGTACATGTTCCTCGGCGTCGGCACCGGGGCGTACGCCGCGGGCATATTCCATCTGACGACGCACGCGTTCTTCAAGGCGCTGCTGTTCCTCGGCTCCGGGAGCGTCATCCACGCGATGCACCGTGCCTACCACGCGACCCACGCGCACGAGGACGCGCAGGACATGCGCAACATGGGCGGCCTGGCCCGCTACATGCCGTGGACGGCGACGCTGATGTGGATCGCGACCCTGGCCATCGCCGGCATCCCGCCCCTCGCCGGCTTCTTTTCGAAGGACGAGATCCTGGGCGCCGCGTTCGCGCAGGGCGCGGGCCGGCCCGTGTGGTACGTGTTCTGGGGGATGGGACTCGCGGCGGCCCTGCTGACGGCGTTCTACATGACGCGGCTCATGCTGTACACCTTCCACGGCCGGAACCGCACGGGCGATCGCGAGCGAGAGCAGCTGCACGAGGCGCCCCCGCTGATGACCGCGCCGCTCGTCGTGCTCGGCATCCTCACCGTGCTGGGGGGCGCGCTCAACATCCCGCCGCTGTTCGGGGGCGGCGCCCGACTGGCGCATTGGCTCGCGCCCGTGACCGCCGCGGCGCTCGCGCCCACGGCCGAAGCCTCGCCCGCGACCGAGTGGGCGCTGGTGGCGGCGGCGGTGCTCGTGGCCGCGCTCGGCATCGTCGGCGCCTTCCGACTCCTCAAGCCGGAGACGCTGGCCCCGGCGCGCCTGGCCCCGCCGGAGCGGGGGTTGGGGCGTCTCCTCTGGAAAAAGTGGTACGTGGACGAGCTGTACGACGCGATCCTCGTCCGACCCGTGCTGTGGCTGTCGCGCGAGGTGCTGTGGAAGGTGGTGGACATGCGGCTCGTGGACGGCCTGCTCGTGAACGGGACGGCAGCCGCATCGCGCGCCCTGGGGTGGGTGGGGAGCCGGCTGCAGACCGGTGAGGTGGGCGTGTACGTCGTCCTCTTCGTGGTCGGCGTGCTGGCCGTGGTGGGCGCGGTGGTGCGCTAGCATGTACTCGCAGGCGGTACTCACCGCGCTCCTCGCCTGGCCCGTGGTCGCCGCGGCGGCCGTGCTGCTCGTGCCCGAGCGTTGGGCGAAGCACGTGGCCCTGGCCGCGAGTCTCCTGGAGTTCGCCATCTCGGTGCCGCTGTGGTGGACCTTCCGGCCGGCCGCCGGGATGCAGTTCGTGCTGGACGTGCCGTGGATCTCCTTCTGGGGCATCCGCTATACGGTCGGCGTGGACGGCATTTCGCTGTTCATGGTGCTGCTCACGACGTTCCTGGTCCCGCTGTCGGTGCTGGGGAGCTATGCCTACATCACGACGCGGGAGCGCGGGTTCTACGCGCTCCTGCTGGTGCTCACGTCGGGGATGATCGGCGTGTTCGTGTCGCTCGATCTGTTCCTGTTCTACGTGATGTGGGAGGTGATGCTCATCCCGATGTACTTCATCATCGGGGTGTGGGGCGGGGAGCGTCGCCTGTACGCCGCCATCAAGTTCTTCATCTATACGTTTTTCGGATCGCTGTTGATGCTGGTGGCGATCCTGGTGCTCGTCTCGCAGGTCGGCCACCAGACCGGTGTCTACTCGTTCTCGTACGCGTACCTGACCGCGCACCTGGGCGGGCTCGGGTCGGCCGCCTTCTGGCTGTTCGGCGCCTTCTTCCTCGCGTTCGCCATCAAGGTGCCGATGTTCCCGTTCCACACCTGGCTCCCCGACGCGCACGTGGAGGCTCCCACGGCCGGCTCGGTGATCCTCGCCGGCGTGCTGCTCAAGATGGGGACCTACGGGTTCCTCCGGTTTGCGCTGCCGCTGTTTCCGGCCGTCGCACTGCACCCCGCGATCCAGGCGGGAGTGGTGACGCTCGCGCTGATCGGGATCGTGTACGGCGGCGCTCATCGCCTACTCCTCCGTGGCACACCTCGGCTTCGTGATGCTGGGGATCTGGGCCCTCACGCTCCAAAGCGTCCAGGGCGCCCTGCTCGTGATGATCAACCACGGCATCTCCACGGGCGCGCTGTTCTTCCTGGCCGGGATGCTGTACGAGCGGCGCCACTCCCGCCTGATCGACGCGTTCGGCGGTATCGCGAAGGTCGTGCCGCTGCTGGCGGCGGCGCTCACGATCGTCTCGCTCTCCTCGATCGGGCTGCCGGCCACGAACGGATTCGTCGGCGAGTTCCTGGTGTTGCTGGGCGCGTTCCGGACCTATCCGCGCGCGGCCATCGTCGCGACGACAGGCGTGATCGTGGCGGCGATGTACTTGCTGCCCGCGCTGCAGCGCGTCATCTACAACCCGCTCGACAAGCCCGAGAACGAGAAGCTCGCCGACCTGACGCCACGTGAGATCGCCGTGCTGGCGCCGCTGCTCGCGTGTATCGTGTGGATCGGCGTGTACCCCGCGCCGATCCTGCGCCGCATGGAGCCGGCCGCCAAACAGCTCATCCAATCGGTGCGGCTCGACGCCGCGACGTTCACGGCGACGCGATGAGCCTCGACCTCACGACCACCGCCGATCTGGCACGCGCGCTCTCGCCCGAGCTGACGCTGACCGCGGCCGGCATGCTCGCGCTACTGGTGACGGCGTGGCGGCACACGAGCGCCCGGGACCTGCGCATTGTCGGCTGGGTCACGCTGGCCGGCCTCGCGGCGGGCGCGGCGGCGGTGTGGTGGCTGTGGTCGCAGGGCGCGCGGGCGGCGGGCCCACCGTCCATGATCGCGGTGGACGCCTTCCGCTTCGTCACGGACGCGCTGTTTCTCGCCGCCGCGGGGCTCACGGTCCTCGCCTCGTTCGACTACCTGGAGCGGGAAGCACTGCTCGTGCCCGAGTATTACGTCCTGCTGCTGTTCGCCACGCTGGGGATGATGCTGATGGCGGGCGGGGAGGACCTGATGGTGATCTTCCTCGGCCTCGAGCTGATGTCGGTCGCGGTGTATGTGCTCGCCGGCTTCGACCGGCGGCGCGCGCGCTCCGCCGAGGCCGCCCTCAAGTATTTCCTGCTGGGGGCGTTCGCGTCCGGATTCTTGCTGTACGGCATCGCGCTCGTCTATGGCGCCACGGGCACGACGAACCTCGGGCTGATCGGCGGGCAGGTCGGCACCACGTTAAAGCCGAGCGCCATGCTGCTGGCGGGGCTGGCGCTGCTGATCGTGGGGTTTGGATTCAAGATCGCGGCGGTGCCGTTCCACATGTGGGCGCCGGACGTCTACGACGGCGCGCCCACGCCGGTAACGGCGTTCATGGCGACCGGCGTCAAGGCCGCGGCGTTCGCCGCGCTGTTCCGGGTGATGTACCAGGCGTTCGCCGCGGTTCCGGCATGGCATGATATCCTCTGGTGGCTTGCCGTGGTCACGATGATCGGCGGCAACCTGTTCGCGCTGGGCCAGCGATCGCTCAAGCGCATGCTGGCCTACTCGTCCGTGGCCCATGCGGGCTATCTGCTGGTCGCGGTGACCGCGGGGGGCGTCGCTGGGACGAGCGCGTTCCTCGTCTATATCATCGCCTACACGCTGATGTCGCTCGGGGCATTCGCGGTGCTCGGCGCCAAGGGACGAGCCGGCGAGAGCGACGTGACGATCGACGATCTCTCAGGTCTGGCCGCGCGGCGTCCCTGGCTCGCGTTCGCCCTCGCGATCTGTATGCTGTCGCTGCTGGGATTTCCGGGGACCGCCGGCTTCATCGGCAAGTGGTACGTCCTGATCGCCGCGACGAGTACCGGCCAGAATGCCCTCGCCGCGATTCTGGTGCTGACCAGCGTCGTCTCGGCGGGGTACTATCTTCCCGTCATCATGGCGATGTACATGAAACCGGAGCCGATCGAGGCCGCGCACGTCGACGTGTGCCTCGACCGGTGGGGACGTGCCGCCGTTGCAGTCGTCGTCGTGGGCCTGCTGCTCTTTGGGGTCTGGCCCAACCGGTTGTTCGATCTCGCGAAAGCCGGGGGCGATAGTGTGCACGCAGTGGGGGCGCCAACCGCCGTTCCCACCCTCACGGGTGGGCTGGGCCAGCACGGTCCTTAAGGACAACGATTGCCGAGCACACGCGTCAGCGTGTGAACGAAAGACATGAGACTACCCAGCACCATTTTCCGGCAGTACGACATTCGTGGCCTCGTCGACAAAGAGCTCACGCCCGCCGCCGCGCACGCGGTGGGACAGGCCTACACGACTTTCGCCACGCGGCGGTTGGGAAAACCGCCGCGCGTCGCGGTGGGACGGGACAATCGCCCGTCCGGAGCGAAGCTCGCGCAGGGAGTCGCCGAGGGGATCGCCGCCGCCGGCGGCAGCGCCCTCGATGTCGGCGAGCTTCCCACCCCCGCGCTCTATTTCGCCACCAAGACGCTGCCGGTGGACGGCGGCATTCAAGTCACCGGCTCCCACAACCCGCCCGAGTTCAACGGCTTCAAGATGGTGCTGGCGCACGACGCGGTCTTCGGTGACGACATTCAGGTCCTGCATCGGCTGATCGACGACGGCAAGCTCACCACGAGACCCGGCGGTACGATCACGGCGCACGGCGGGCTGCTCACGCCGTACCGAAAGGCAATTGTCCAGCGACTTCAAGGTGGTCGTGGACTGCGGCAACGGGGTCACGAGTCTCGTCGCCGTGGAGACGCTCCGGGAGCTCGGCGTGGAGGTCGTCGCGCTGTTCGCGGAGTCCGACGGCACGTTTCCGCATCACCATCCGGACCCCACCGTTCTCGAAAACCTCCACGACCTCCAAGTGGCGGTGAAAAAAGAAAAGGCGGAGTTGGGCATCGCGTTCGACGGCGACGGCGACCGCATCGGCGCCGTCGACGAAACGGGGGAGCCCGTCCTGGGCGATCAGCTGCTCGTGTTGTTCGGACGCGATCTGGTGCGGCGCCTGGGGAAGGGCAAGCCGGTGATTTTCGACGTGAAGTGCTCGGAGATTCTGCCGCAGATGCTCACACGGGCCGGCCTCGAGCCGGTCATGTGGAAGACCGGCCATTCGTTCATCAAGCAGAAGATGAAAGAGATCGGCGCACCGTTGGCCGGGGAAATGAGCGGCCACATGTTCTTCGGCGGCGACTGGTACGGGTTCGACGATGCGCTGTTCGCCGCGGCACGCTTGCTTGCCTACGTCGCCCGTGAGGGCGGCCCACTCTCGCGCCTACTCGCGGACCTGCCCAAGACCTACGCCACGCCCGAGATGCGCGTCGACTGCCCCGATGAACAGAAGTTCGACGTCGTCCAGCAAGCGGCCGAGGAGTTTGCCGAAAAATATCCCGTGTCGACGCTCGATGGCGTGCGCATCACGTTCCCGGAGGGGTGGGGATTGCTGCGGGCCTCGAATACGCAACCGGTGCTGGTGATGCGGTTCGAGGCGACGAGCCCGCAGGCCCGCGACGCCTATCGTGCCGAAGTCGAGAACTGGCTGGCGGCGCGCGGCGTCACGGCGTGACACGGCAGACCCGGCGCTCGCTGTACCTCATCGGCGCCGGACTCCTGGTAGTGGCGCTCGTCGGCGGCCGCTGGCTGGCCGTCGAAACGACGGAGCGCGCGTGGGACCGGACCTTCGCCGGCGGCGAGACCTTGATCGCCGCGCGTACGCTCGCCCGGGTGCTCTCCACCGTCGTCCTGCTCATCGCGATCGCCTGGATCACCGCCAATCTCCTGATCGTCTACCGGGCCATCGGCTCGGTGCAGATGCCCCGCCGTCTCGGCGATCTCGAGATTGTCGAAGCGGTTCCACGCCGTACGCTCCTCGGCGTCACGATCACGCTCGGCGTGGTCCTGGGCGTGCTGGTGTCGCTCGGCACGGGCGATTGGTGGCGTCAGGCCATCCTCGCCGCCGCGCCGCCGCATTTCGGCGTCACGGACACCACGAATCTGGGCCGCGACGCCGGTTACTACATGAGTGTCCTGCCGTGGCTCGCCACGCTGCAGAATCGGACGCTGCTCCTCGTCGTCGCGGCGCTGGCGATCGTGGCTCTGCTCTACGGCGTGATCGGCTCATTACGCATCCGGCGCGGGCGCATCCGCGCCAGCGACTACGCCCGGCGGCACCTGGGCGTCTTGCTGGCGTGGCTCGCCTTGGTCATCGCCTGGGGCGCGGCCCTCGATCCGGCGGAGATCGTGGCAGGACTCCACGGGACCGTGGATCAGGCGGCGCTCTCGGTCCGCATCCCCGGCGCCGCCGTCGTCGCCGCCGTGGCCATCATGACGGCCGTGATCTCGCTGGCCTGGGCATGGCGTGACCGGCCCACGTTGATCCTTGCCGGCTGGGCCGCGCTCCTCCTCTCGCTCAGCGCCGGCTATTTCGTCATCCCGGGCGTGGTCCGCGCGTCGACCGGCGCGGGACCGGACGGTAGCGAGCTGCTCCGCCGCCGGGCGGCGCTGGAGCGAATCGCATTCGGGCTCACCGATGTCGACGCCGCGGCGCCGCCTGGCTTCCCCTCGGGAGAAGCCGCGGTGCGAGCCATCCCGCTCTGGGATCCAGCGCACGTGGCGGCCGCGGTCGGTGTGCCGGCGACGGCGGTCGCGTTGCGACCACTGTCGTCTGCCGCGGACGGTCGCCCGGCGTGGATCGTCGCGCCCACGAACGCGCCGGGACCGGTCCGTCTCGCGCTGGAAACGGACAGCGGCCTCAGCGTCGTCTCCTTGCCAGCGGCGAATGCTGCGCTGCTATTCGCCCCGGGCCTGGAGACGCCCCTGGTGCTGCCGGGTGATTCGGTTGGCGTTCCGCTTGGCGGCAGATGGCGCCGCTTTGCCATCGCCTGGACAATTCAGGCGTGGGACTTGATCCGCGGCGAATCGACCCGAGGCGTTCTCGTGTGGCGGCGCGACGTGACGGAGCGCCTCGAGCACCTGGCCCCGTTCGCGAGCTTTGGTCGCCCGGCCCCCATGCTGCGCGAAACGAGCGGAGGAAGAGCGTTGTGGTGGGTGAGCTGGGGCTATGTCTCCCATCAAGATTTTCCCTTGGTTCGTCCGCTCCCGTGGCGCGATGACGACGTGCGATTTCTCCGCGCCGGTCTCGTCGGCGCCGTGCGGGCTGGGACGGGCGAAACGCACCTCTGGCTGGCGCCCGGCTACGATTCGCTGACGGCTGCGTGGGCGCGGCGCTTTGCGCCGCTGATCGAGCCGGCTGACCGGCTGCCGGCGGAGCTGCGCGCGCAGCTCACCTATCCTATCGACGCGTTCGAAATCGCAGCCGCGCAACTCCTGCGCGCGAGCGGTGACTCTTCGATTCACGCGGCGTGGATCCAGCGGCCGCGCGAGCCCTTCGAGCTCAGCGTGCCCGGAGGAGGGGGGGGAGAGACGCTCTGGACCGCGGTGGCGTTCGAGTCCGGCGAGCTCACGCCGAAGCAGTTCGTCGGGCTGTTCGCTGGGACAGTCACACCGCGGGAACCCGAGCTCCACCTGTGGCGACCTGCCGCGACGGATCCCGATCGCCTGCCCGGCGTGCTCCTCGGCTCATCGCAGCTGCGGCCTGGTCAACTGCGCATCTGGCCGACCGGCGGAGGACAGAACTCGCTCATTACGGTCCAAGCGCAGATGCTCGAACCCGTCGGCGCGCAGCCGCCCCCCCCGCCGCGCGTCACCAGAGTCTACGTCACACTCGATGGACGCAGCGGGCAGGGGATCACGGCACGCGCCGCGCTGCTGGGCGGGGAGCAGATCGTTATCGACACGACGCTCGCCGCGCGCTGGGAGCGCGCGCGGCGGTTGGCGATGCGGGCGGACTCCGCGCTCGGCGTTGGAAATCTCGAGCTGTTCGGAACGCTGTGGCGGGAGCTCATGGCCGAGCTTGCTCCGCCTCACCGCCCCCGCTAGGTTGCGCCGCCGTGACGGCACCTGGCACGATCGTGATCGCTCTCGGAGGAAATGCCGTCGCGCCTCCCGGTGAACGGCCGACGATCAGCAACCAGTTTCGTCATACCCGCGCGAGCCTTGTGCCCATCGTTGATCTGGCCGCGGCAGGATGGCAGATCGTCCTCGTTCATGGCAACGGGCCGCAGGTGGGCGACGAGCTCGCACGCAACGAAATCGCCGCCGATCAGGTCGAGCCGTTGCCGCTTGGCGTGCTCGTGGCGGGAACCGCCGGGTGGATGGGTTACATGATCCAACAGTCGCTCCAGAATGCGCTGGTGCGCGCGGGCGTGGAGCGTTCAGTCGTCACGCTGATCACGCAGACGCTCTGTCGTGCCGACGATCCGGACCTGCGCACCCCGTCCAAGCCAGTCGGGCATGCACTCGATGCCGTGCGGCAGTCACGACTTGCCGCGCGCGGCATTCCGGTCCGCGACGGGCGCCGCCTCGCACCGAGTCCCAAGCCGGCCGGTATTGTGGAGCGCGACATGGTGCGCGATCTGGCGCGCGCGGGGCACATTGTGATCGCGGGCGGGGGCGGCGGTCCGCCGGTCTACCAGGATCCGAAGCTCGGGCTCGAGGGGATCGACGCGGTCGCCGACAAAGACCGCGTCGCCGCAATCCTTGGGCGCGAGATCGGGGCCCAGGTGTTGTTGATTCTGACCAACGTGAAAGCGGTGTATCGCGCGTTCGGGACGCCGGCGCAGGAGGCGATCCGCCGGCTGACACTCGCCCAGGCCGATCACCTGCTCGCCGGCAAAGAGCTGGGCACGGGGAGTATGCGGCCCAAGGTCGAAGCCGCCGCGGAGTTCGTCCGCACCGGCGGCGAACGCGCCGTCATCGCCGAGCTGGCGGACGGCCTGGCGGCGCTCCGGGGCGAAGCGGGAACGACGATCACGAAGGAGCACGCGTGAATCTGCACGAGTACCAGGCGCGGAACATTTTGCGCATGTCTGGGATCCCGGTGCCGCCGGGCGAGGTCGCGACAACGCCGGCGGAGGCGCGGGCGATCGCCGAGCGGCTCGGGGGAAAGGTCGTCGTCAAAGCACAGGTGCACGCGGGCGGCCGCGGGAAAGCCGGGGGCGTGAAGCTCGCCAAGACCGCGGTCGAGGCCGAGACGCACGCCAAGGCGATTCTTGGCATGACGATCAAGGGCCTCACGGTCCAGAAGGTTCTCGTTGCTCCCGCAGCCGAAATCGCCTCGGAGAGCTACGTCGGCATCATCGTCGACCGCGCGTCGCAGCGGCCGGTGCTGATGGTGAGTCCCGCGGGCGGCATCGATATCGAAGAGGTGGCGGCCAAAACACCGGAGAAGATTCACCGGGTCGCAATCGATCCGCGCTACGGACTCCTGCAGCACCAGGCGCTCACGCTCGGCTTCAAGCTGTACAGCGACGTCAAGCAGGCGCGCGCCGCCGCCGACATCATGCAGAAGCTGTACGGCGCGGTCTACGCGGTCGGCGCCTCACTCGCCGAAATCAACCCGCTGGTCACCACGCCCGATGGGAGCGTGCAGGCGCTCGACGCGAAGATCGCGATCGACGACAACGAGCTCGAGCGCCGGCCGGAGATCGCCGCCCTGCGCGATGCGTCGGCGGAGGCGCCCGAGGAGGTCGCCGCACGCGAAGCTGGGCTCACGTTCATCAAGCTCGACGGCAACGTCGGCTGCTGCGTCAACGGCGCCGGCCTCGCGATGGCCACGATGGACCTCGTGAAGTATTACGGCGGCGAGCCGGCCAACTTCCTCGACATCGGCGGCAGCTCCAACCCGCAAAAAGTCGTGAGCGCGCTGCGCATCATCACGTCGGATCCCAGCGTCAAGGTGATCCTGTTCAACATTTTCGGCGGCATCACACGCGCGGACGACGTCGCCAACGGCATCGTTCAGGCGACACGCGAGTTCCCGCTCCAAGTGCCGATCGTCATACGCCTCATCGGCACGAACGAACAACTCGCGGTCGATATTCTGACCAAAGCGGGGTTCTCGGCACTCACCGACATGGACGACGCGGTGAAGCAGGCTGTGGCGAAGGTGAGAGGGAAGGCCGCGTGAGCATCTTCATCGATCAATCGACCCGCCTGCTGGTGCAGGGGATCACCGGCCGCGACGGCTCGTTCCATGCCAAGCAGATGATGGCCTACGGCACGAAGGTTGTCGCCGGAGTGACGCCCGGAAAAGGCGGACAACGGTTCGAGGACGCCGTGCCGGTCTTCAACACGGTCGCCGAGGCGGTCCATGAAACGAAGGCGAACACCGCCGTCATCTACGTTCCGGCAGCCGTCGCAGCATCCGCAATCTTCGAGGCAGCCGATTCGGGGATCGAGCTGATCGTCTGCATCACCGAAGGCATCCCGGTGCTCGACATGACGCGGGCGTTGCCGTACGTGCATGAGCGGGCCGCGCGACTGATCGGGCCGAACTGCCCGGGACTCATCTCGCCGGGCAAGAGCAAGGTCGGCATCATTCCAGGAAACATCTGCAAGCCTGGTAAGATCGGCGTCGTGTCGCGCAGCGGCACGTTGACGTACGAAATCATCCATCAGCTCTCGACGCATGGATTCGGCCAGTCGACCTGCGTCGGGATCGGCGGAGATCCGCTCATCGGGACCAATTTCATTCACTGCCTGTCCGCCTTCGAGGCGGATCCGGAGACCGTAGCGGTCGTCATGATCGGCGAGATCGGCGGCACGGACGAGCAGCTCGCCGCCGAGTTCGTGAAGGAGAAGATGAAGAAACCCGTCGTCGGATTCATTGCGGGCCAGACCGCGCCACCGGGCCGCCGCATGGGACACGCGGGCGCGATCATTTCGGGCGCGTCGGGAACCGCCGCCGAGAAGATGGCGGCGTTGCAGAAGGCGGGGATCAGCGTGATGAAGCGGCCAGCCGACGTCGTACCGCTACTGAAGGAGAGATTGTGAGCGCCAGATTGACGTTAGCCATCATTAAACCCGACGCGGTCGCGGCCAGGCATGCTGGCAAGATCATCGCTCATCTCGAAGCCGAGGGCTTTCAAATTCGCGAGGCGCAGATGGTGCGCCTGACCGAGGAGCGGGCGGAAGCGTTCTACGAGGTCCATCGGGAGCGCCCGTTCTTCCGGCCGCTGGTCGCGTTCATGACGTCAGGACCGGCGCTGGCATTGGTGCTCGAACGCGACGATGCGGTCGCGCATCTCCGCAGGGTCATCGGGGCGACCGACCCTGCGCAGGCCGAGCCGGGCACGATTCGGCGCCTGTACGCGCAGTCCAAGGAGCGCAATGCGATTCACGCCTCCGACTCGCCGGAAAACGCCACACGGGAAGTGGCGTTTTTCTTCCCGGCGCGTCGCGCGTAAGTGCCGTTGACGCAAGTCCCACAAGGGTTTAGCTTCGCTCACCATGTTGCGAGTCGATTTGCGGGAGTTGGCCCAGGGCCGAGCCGTGGATACCCCGGGCGAGCTCAAGCAGGACGACCTGGCCGTGGAGGGCACGGAGATCACCCTGAAACAGCCGGTCGTGGTGGCCGGGCGGTTGCAGTCCATCGGCGAAGGGCGGTTCTACTGGCAGGGGACGGCGCGGACGGTGGTGGAGGGCGAATGCCGGCGCTGCCTCACGCCCGTGGCGACGCCCCTGCAGCTCGAAATCGGGGTGCTGTTTACGCAAGAACCCGAAGCGCTGGATGATCCCGACTCCTATCCGGTGGCCGCGGACGCGACGGAAATCGACGTCACTCCCGCCGTGCGTGAGGAGCTGGTATTGGCGGCGCCTCGGTATGTCGTGTGCCGGGATGACTGCAAGGGACTGTGCCCGCAATGCGGGGAGGACCTGAATGCCGGTCCCTGTGGTTGCTCGCCCGTGACTGAGGCCCGCTGGCAGCCGTTGCAGGCGCTCAAAGAAAAGTTCCGCTCTTAACCTAAGGAAGATCGTAATGGCGGTACCCAAGCGCAGAACCTCGAAGCGCAAGAAGCGCGCGCGCCGCACCCACTACAAGGCGGTGCGCCCCACCCTGCAGCCGTGCCCACGCTGTGGGGACATGAAACAGCCGCACCGCGTTTGTCCCACATGCGGGTATTACAACGGTGAACAGCGAGTGACCGTCGAGGACTGATGATCCGCATCGCGTTGGACGCGATGGGAAGTGACAACGCCCCTCAGGTGGAAGTGGAGGGCGCGGCGGAGGCGCTCAAGGAGTTGCCGGCCGAGTTCCAGATCCAGCTGGTCGGACGCAAGGCGGACATCGAAGCCGCGCTCGGGCGCAGCGGCGCCGCAGATCGCGCGCGCATCGAGGTCGTGGATGCTCCCGAAGTGGTCGGCATGGGTGACAAGCCCCTGGCCGCAATCCGCGGCAAGCCGCGCTCCTCCATCGCGGTGGGTCTCGACCTGCAAAAGAAGCGCAAGTCCGACGCCTTCATCTCCGCCGGCAACACCGGCGCCGTGCTGGCAGCGAGCACGCTGCTGTTGCGCCTGCACCCCGGGGTGCAGCGGGCCGCGATCGGAGCGCTCTTTCCCAGCGCGGGCCAGCCGGTCCTCGTGCTCGACGGTGGCGCCAACGTGGACTGCGACGCGCGCGAGCTCGTCGGCTTCGCGCATCTCGGTTCAGTGTACGCCCGCGATGTGCTGGGCCGCTCCAATCCCACCGTCGGCTTGCTGAACATCGGCGAGGAAGACGAAAAGGGAAACGCGGTCGTCAAAGAAGCGCACCAACTCCTCAAGCAGACCCCCGGCCTCAATTACATCGGCAACGTCGAAGGCCGTGACATCCCGGTGGGCGAGGCCCGCGGGCAGCGGCTGGACGTCGTGGTGTGCGACGGCTTCGTCGGCAACGTGGTACTCAAGTTCTATGAATCGGCGGGGCGTGTCTTCGTGTCGCTCATCAAGCGCGAAGCCCCGGATGTGCTGCAGCGGCCTGAGATGGGCAACGTGCTCAAAGTGCTCGATTACGCGACGTACGGCGGCGCACCGCTGCTCGGCGTGCAGGGCGTCGTGATCATCTGCCACGGCGCCTCGCCGGCGGAAGCGATCAAGAACGCGATCCGCGTCGCCGCCCAGGCGGTGCGTAGCCACCTCTCCGACGACATCGCGGCGGAGTTCTCCGAGGGGAAAGTACCCGCATGAAGCGGCCCTTCGCCGAGCTGTGGGGAACGGGCAGCTACGCGCCGTCGCGCATCATGACCAACGACGAGTTCTCGAAAATCCTCGACACGTCCGACCAGTGGATTCAGGAGCGCACCGGGATCCGCGAGCGGCGCGTATCGAGCAAGGACGAGACGAACGCCTGTATGGGCAAGGCCGCCGCCCAACAAGTCCTGCAGCAAACCGGGCTCACGCCACTCGACATCGACGCGATCGTCTATGCAACGGCGTCACCCGACCGGTTGCTCCCCTCGCAGGCCTGCGATCTCCAGGCGATTCTCGGCGCCAAGAACGCCGCCGCCTTCGATGTCGGCGCGGCCTGCTCGGGGTTCGTCTTCGCGCTCAGCACCGCCGAAGGCATCATCGCCGCGGAGCAAGCAGAGCACGTGCTGGTGATCGCCGCCGAGAAGCTCACGAGTATCATGGACTGGAGTGACCGGACGACGGCGGTGCTGTTTGGCGACGGCGCCGGCGCGACGATCGTCCGCAAGAGCACGAATGGACGCGGGATTCTGTCCGCCTATCTCAAAACGGACGGCACGCTCGCCGAGCTGCTGTACCGGCCGGGCGGCGGTGCGACACACCCGCCGAGCGAGGAGCTGCTCAAGGATCACAGCTACTACATCAAGATGGCGGGCCGCGAAGTCTTCAAGGCGGCCGTGCTGTCGATGGCAGACGCGTGTGATCACGCCCTCGAGCGTGCCGGTCTCGACGCCGGTGGCATCGATCTGCTCATCCCTCACCAAGCCAACATCCGCATCATCGAAGCCACCGNNCGTCAACGTCGATCGCTTCGGGAACACCTCGGCGGCTTCCATCGCCATCGCGCTCGACGAGGCGGTCAAGTGCGGGCGCCTGAAGCCGGGCATGACGGTGATGTTCTGCGCGTTCGGCGCCGGCTTCACCTGGGGCAGCATGGTCGTGCGGTGGTAAGCACGATCTGGCTCTGCCCCGGTCAGGGCGCTCAAAAAGTCGGTATGGGAAAAGATCTGGCGGAACGGTTTCCGGCGGCGCGGACGGTGTTTGACGCGGTCGACCAGGCGCTCGATGTCCCGCTGTCCCGCATCATGTTCGAGGGACCCGAGGAGGAACTGACCGCCACCCAGAACGCCCAGCCGGCCATTCTCGCGCACAGCGCCGCGGTGTTTGCCGTCGTTCGCGACAAGGTCGACAACGTCGTCGCCGCCGCCGGGCATTCCCTGGGCGAGTACTCCGCCTACGTCACCGCGACGGCGCTCGGCTCACCGCAGGCCGCGAAGCTCGTGCGGCGGCGTGGCGAGCTCATGCAGAAAGCAGGGGAGGAGCGCCCGGGCATGATGGCCGCGGTGCTCGGTCTCCCGACGAAGGACGTCGAGGCCGCGTGTAAACAGGCATCGCAGCAAGCGA
>QHTY01000198.1:0-418 GCA_003220985.1 Gemmatimonadota bacterium | reverse complement strand
ACCGCTCATGGGCCCGGCCAAAAACCATCTCCAGGTCGCGCTCGAGCGCGCGGAGTTTGCCGATCCCAAGTTTCCCGTGATCGCCAACGCCACCGCCGAGGCCGTCAAAGATGCTGGTCGGGCGAGGCGACTCCTTGTCGATCAACTCACCGCGGCGGTCCGCTGGGTAGAATGCATGCAACACGCAGCGCGCATCGGAGGCGAGGGCGCGCGCTTCGTGGAAATCGGCCCGGGCTCCGTGCTCGCAGGCCTCTTGAAGCGAATCGTACCTGAGGCGAACGTGGTTAGCCTGGGAACAGCGGATGAGGTGACCAGATTCATGGAAGCAGCATGACAATGACTCGACGGGCGGAAATAGATCCCGCAGTGCAAAGCGGGAATCGCATGCAGCTCGGTCTGACCGGAAAGGTCGCCCTCG
>QHTY01000254.1 GCA_003220985.1 Gemmatimonadota bacterium | reverse complement strand
GGGGATGTTCGACCGCTCCGAAGACGCAAGCATCGGCTCGCCCGAGAACTACAGCGCCAACCCCGACCATCCGTTCAATCAGATCACCGGCAGCCTGGTCGCGGCGGGCGCCGACGTGTTCTTCGCGGCGGGCAACTGCGGCGCGCCTTGCCCCGATGGCCGCTGCGGCACCGCCGACACCGGTCCGGGCCAGAGCATCCACGGCGCGAATTCCCATCCCGACGTCGTTACCGTCGCCGCCGTCACCGTCACCGATCGACGCCTCGGCTATTCGTCGCAGGGACCGGGCGGGCTCCACACCCGCAAGCCGGATCTCGCCGGCTTCAGCCACTTCGCGGGCTCGGGCGTCTGGCCGGTGGACGGGGGCACTTCGGCCGCAAGCCCCGTGGCCGCGGGCGTCGCCGCGGCGTTGCGCCAGCGCCTCCCCGCGTCGACGCTCACGCCCGCGCAGCTCAAGGGCGCACTGCAGCGCAGCGCCCGCGACCTGGCCGGGCGCGGCTGGGACTACGACCTTGGTTATGGAGTGATCGACGCCGCCGCCGCGATACGGGCGCTCGGCCTCGGCACGAAGCAGCCAAGACGGGCGCGTGTCATTCGGCGGGCTGCTGCCGCACGTCCGCGAAGAACCTGATTCCGGGGATCCGCTCCGCCAGCGCGCGGGCTTCGGGTGACGCGAAGCCGCGCACCACGAAGCGCCCGAGGCCGGGGTTGACGGGAACAGGGCCGTACCCGGCGTCGAGCTCGACCCCGGTGCCGCCCAGCAGAGCGCGGACGAACTCCATGTCCACACGCTCGCCCGGCCGCTCGAGCTGGATGACGTACTGCGATTTGACGGCGTCCGGCACGGCCTGCCCTGGTGAATTGTCCGTGCAGACGTTAGACCGTCTCAGGACCCTCTGCAAGTCCATAGCCGCTCGCGTAAAAGGCGTGGTGAGCGATCCAAGATCACTCACCACGCCTTTACACATCGATGCCGTGACTCAATCGCTAGGGCGCGTTCTGATAGAAACGCACCTGCAATAGCTTCAATCCGTTGTTGTCGTACTGCCAAAAGAACCCCTCCAGACAAGGATTGAAGAGACTCACGGTTGTACCGCCGCAAGCGGTCACCGCGTCCGCGTTGGCGACCGGGTCGAGCACGATCGTCGTAAGGGCGTCCGTCACGTTGCGGAAGCTGCTCTTGCCCTTGTCGCGGACGAAGACCTCGTTCTGCGTCGAGCAAATCACGGCTGGGTCGGTGATTACGATGTCCGTCGCGCACGTGGTGATCTTGGCCTGCCCACCGGGCTTGCCGAGCGCGCGCGCCCAGACCGTATAGCCACCGGGCGCCGGAAGGGAGAACGACGCTTCCCCGTCGGTCCCGTTCTTGTCGAGCACGTCGAACACCCCATCAGCATTCTGACTCAGAAGAATTTTCGTGCTGACGCCGACGTCCTTGCTCCCGAGGCTGACGAAAATGACGTGCCCGCTCGCCCAATCGGGATTGGCGTTCTTTGCGCGCGGGACACCGATGATGTTGAGACTGTAGTGCGAGCCGCTAGGAGCGCCGTTCCCGGTCTGCGCGACGGCGGCAGCTGTCGCACACATCGTTGCAGCCAGGACGGCCGCCGAGCAACTGGTGGTACGCATGAAACCTCCCCTGTGATTGAAAGCGACCCACCGTCCTGGGGCGTTGCAGCGTCGCACGACAAGCGCCGTGCGAGGCTGCCTCTGGGTCGCTCGCTACGATAGTCCGTCGCTCGTTGACTGGGGGGTGACAACAGTCACGGCAGTTCCGGTGACCCAAATTAATGGGCGAGAGTTCCCACAACTTGGGTGCGAGCATACGGTACATCACCGGGGTAACGATTCGGGCGAGCACCGTGCAAGACGCGGGGCTCCGTCCCCGTTGCCCAGCGGTGCGTGAGACTTGTCACCGTCACCCGCGGCAGCCCAGACGTAAACATTGCTTCATGACACACGCATCCCGCAGTCGGATCCTCCTGGGAGCCTCGCTGTGGCTCGCAGCTTGCTCGGACATGAAC
>QHTY01000253.1 GCA_003220985.1 Gemmatimonadota bacterium | reverse complement strand
ACAATCGTCACTGTCGCTGCCTGTCACATGGATCAGGTCCATCGCCACTATGCCACGTACCGTGAGGCCATGGAAGCTGGCGAACGTACGCGTGGGTGGCTCCCAGACTGGGTGCCGGCATCGGCGGTGGATATCCACATTCAAGGCGACATCGATACAAACGAGCGTTGGTTGCGGTTTGACGTCGTGGGATCGGTAGCCGATTCACTCCGCCAGGAGCTCGTCCCTATCTCGGCGGACGCGATGCGCGGGCGGGCTCCCTCGCGCTCAAGTGGATGGTGGTTTGAGGGTCTGATTCAGCGGCATCCTGCTAACGATGTCGCGCTGAACGCGGAGTTGTATCGGGGGAACAGCCGTCGTGTCGCCCGATCGGTCATGATCGCATTCGATCGAGCCAGTCAGCATATCTACGTGTGGTCAGGTGCTGATGGAATGAGTCCTTGAGGGCGGCCTAACACGGCCTGAAGCTGACGGCGCCCGGCGCTTATAGTACAATTCCACTTGTGATCATTCTTACTCGGCGCCGCAGCTTAAGCGCAATCGGTTAGGCAGCCCTGTCAGATGTCTGCTATGCGTACTCTCGCAATAGTTCTGTTCACGCTGAGCGCCTTTTTCATCTTCTATACAGTGCGTCTGCTTGCCGTCACAGGAGCGCTGACTCACACCAGACCCGGCGGTCAAGGCGCGTACCTTGGAGCGATCGTCTTTCCGCTGCTCGCCGCTGTGTTCGCCTGGGCTGGCGTCCGCTGCTGGTTGCGTGGAAGGTCTGGTGGGCCGGCTGCCTAACGTGCGCCTGAAGCTGCCGGCGCTCGTCGTCTAGGGTAGAATTGGGTTTGTGAACGTTCAAGTCCGGCGCCGCAACTTAGGCACACCACGTTAGTGGGCATCAAGCGGCCGTGGATGATGTTCTTGTCCAAACGTGCAGCAGCACTTCCGCAATTTGAAGATCACGATCGCGGTTGTGGTCAGTGAAGTTGTCGCGTAATCGCGCGCGCGTCCGGATCGCCTGGGCGAAACTGTTGGTGCCCAGCTGCCTCATCGTCGCCTGTCACCGCGCTGTCCCCGTGACGTCCCTCCCCGCCAAGAATACCGGTCCTGGCCCGGTCGTCCAAGACACAGGCGGCGTCATCGACTTCTTCAAGGACACCGGCGCCGTCGTCACCTTGCCCGAAACACGAACCTTCAGTCTGCAAACGCCGGGGCAACGTGACTCCCTGCGCACGACGCTCCGAGGGGAACGCGCGCTGTGGCGAGCCAGCAGTCCGCCGGACTATCGGTTTCTGGTGCGCACGGGCTGCTTCTGCCCGGGGATGCGGGGCTGGCTGCTGGTGGAGGTTCGCAGTGGCCAGCCTCTGCGGGCGTGGGACCGGGCCGGCAGATCTGCCCCGTTGAGCGATTGGGACACGTTCAGCATCGACGGGCTCTTCGACTTCCTGGAACGATCGGCTGACCGCGATGCCGCAGTCCAGGTCACTTTCGATCCGCGCTGGCACTTTCCCACGTACATCCATACTCGTGCCTTGCCAGGCCCAGACATGTGGGCGGTTATCGAGGCGCGAGGGTTGCGGCCGATCTGAAGTCGGCGTTCACCAAAGGCGAATCAGCAACAATGAAGCGGTGCAGCGAGAAGCGAGTTCCTCCGTCAGTGAAGCGCTTGAAGCTGACGGCGCCCGTAGATTAAGGAATGAGTCTTTCTTCAGCGCGCCGCAGCTTAAGCGCGATCCGTTAGGCTGCCCCAAGAGACTTGGTATGGCGACGACTATTCCTTGCACACGCTGTGGCAAACGGACGGCCTACACGGAGGCCGACTACGTTGCACTCGCCGCGAAAGGTGGGCCTGTCCTTCCCGGCGGCGTGTGCTTCCCTTGTGCATGGCGAGATCCAGCGCTTCAGCCGGCGCTCAGAGAGTATGCCGAGCGAAAGAAGACCGAGACGATTTGTCGGGCGCGAGAGCTTCTCGTGCGGCCGCTCGAGTTTATCGACCGGTTCGTGGAGAGCTTGTGGTAATGTGGCAGCCTAACAAGCGCTTGAAGCTGGCGGCGCGCGTAGGATATTGAATGACACCTTTTTCTTCAGCGCGCCGCAGCTTAACCGCGATCCGTTAGACGGCTGCATGACTGTCTCGTTGCTTCCGAGGTAACCGATGGCTCCGACTTCAACTCCTCCCTACGTTCCGCCGATTCCACCGCCGCCGCCATTGCCGGGAGTCCATGTTCAACCCCCTATGGTATACATCCCCGCGATTTGGGAATACAAGCATCTCGCGACCGAGCCAGGCGCTGACGAACAGGAACTCAATTCGCTGGGCGCTAGGGGATGGGAACTTGTAGGGATTGTTCCATTAGCGAGCGCAACCCACTTCTACTTCAAGCGCCTGCGACGTTGAGTTCTGCGGGCAGCCGTCTAACACGCGCGTAAAGCTGCCGGCGCCCGCCCCAATGAGTCCGCAGGAGATCCTGAGGTGCCGTGTGGTAGAATTCCGTTTGTGAACTTCCAGTTCGGCGCCGCAGCTTGAGCGCGATTCGTTAGACGGCGCCCCGCGCCATAATAGGAGATGAACGCATGGGAGCTAGTGCCGCTGCAGCCGTGATTCTGCTGAAGGAGAAGCACATCGTCGCCGCTTTTCGCCAGGCCGGCGCGCTTTCTCCCGCGGCAGCCATGACGCCAGCTGCGATTGGCGTCGCGGAGCGGCTCGCGTTTCTGAAACTAAAACGCCGAGCGGTCCTCAAGGAAACGGGCTCCGGGCGCTTCTATCTCGACGAGGCGAGTTGGGAGGCGCTGCGGCGAATGCGGCGTCGCATCGCCCTTCTCCTCGGGCTGCTCGTGCTGGCGTTGGCGCTGGTGCCGCTCCTGCGTGGCTAGGCTTGGGCGCCGCCTAACACGCGCCTGAAGCTGGCGGCGCCCGTCGTCTATGGTAGAATNNNAGCGTGGCGCCGCAGCTTAGGCGCACCCCGCTAGGCAGCACGGAGAAGGTCGATGCGCACTCGCGATGATATGGAGTCGGATCGAGCCTTACGTCTACAGAAGGTCCTCGTGGGCACGACGGCGGTTATCGGGATGATCAGCTTGTTCTACACAGCATATCTGTACTACGACTATAGGGCGCGGATGCCGACCCAACCTCAACCGCAGGCGGGGCGGACCTATGCGGTTTATCTCAAAGGCGACACGTTCTATACGACGAAGACGGAGCAACGCCGTTATTACGCCACGCAGTACATCTTCTTCGCGAGTGTGATCACTATTGGCGTCACGAGCTGGATTCGATGGCGTCGCTGATGTCACCTCCCAACGTAGACTCCACAATGAACCTCCTGCGCGCGCGAAGCACCCTCATTGCCTGCGTGTGTCTGCTGGCAGGATCACCGGCGTTGAGCCAGACGGTTCGAGTCCTGGCTGACTCGGGTTGGGTCAGCCAGCGGATCGTCATGTTGAAGGGGATGGGTGAGGTTCATAGTCCGTCGGACAGTACCCGTCTT
>QHTY01000252.1:422-8080 GCA_003220985.1 Gemmatimonadota bacterium | reverse complement strand
TCGCCGTCAACGAGGCCGCGGTCGGCCAGTACGGCTACACGCGCGAAGAATTTCTGGCGATGACCCTAGAGGAGATGCATCCGCCCGAAGACGTGCGCGCCCTGCGCGACCTCGTTGCCAAGTCTGAAACGGGATTCCGCAACCGAGGCGAGTGGCGACACCGCAAGAAGGACGGCACAATCATCGATGTGGAAATCACCCGGAATACGCTGACGTTTTCCGGGCGACCCGCGGCGCTAGCGATGGCTCACGACATCACCAAACGCAAATCAGTGGAAACCCAGCTGCTGCAAGCGCAGAAGATGGAGGCCGTAGGCCGGCTGGCGGGCGGGATCGCGCACGACTTCAACAATCTCTTGACGGCGATTTTCGGGTCGAGCGACTTGCTGCTCGAGGATTTGACTGTCGACGATCAGCGCCGCGCGGACGTTGAAGACATCAAGAAGGCCGCGCAGCGTGCCGCTGCCCTAACGCGTCAGTTGCTCGCGTTCAGCCGCAAACAGGTCCTTGCGCTGCAGGTCCTCGACCTGAACGCGCTGATAGCCGACCTCGAGAAGATGCTGCGGCGATTGATCGGAGAGGACATTGAATTTCGCACGATCCTGACATCCGACCTCGGCGCGGTGCGGGCCGATCCGGGCCAGCTCGAGCAGGTCATTATGAACCTCGCCGTCAACGCCCGCGACGCCATGCCCCAGGGGGGCAAGCTCACCCTCGAGACCGCGAACGTGGATCTCGACGCGGCGTACGCTCAGGCGCATGCCCCGCTGGCCCCGGGGCGCTATGCAATGCTCGCCGTGAGTGACACGGGCATCGGCATCGACGCCCAGGTCAAGGCTCACATCTTCGAGCCGTTTTTCACCACCAAGGAGAAAGGCAAGGGGACGGGGCTTGGCCTGGCCACAGTGTACGGCATCGTGAAACAGAGCGACGGCTCCATCTGGGTGTACAGCGAACCGGGCCAGGGCACGACGTTCAAGATCTACCTCCCGCGTGTCGAGGCGGCCGCCGAGCCACCCGCACCCAAACCGATGCCGCCGGCCTCGGTCCGCGGCTCGGAAACAATTCTCCTGGCTGAGGACGAGGAAGCCGTCCGGAACCTCATGCGGAGGGTGCTGGAGGCGCACGGCTACACCCTGCTTGTGGCTGCTGATGGGCAAGAGGCCCTGCGGTTGGCCGACGGGCACAAAGGGCCGATCCACCTGCTCCTGACCGACATCGTGATGCCCAACCTGGGCGGACGCCAACTCGCGGAACGCGTGGTGTCAGCACGGCATGCGACGAAAGTGTTGTATCTGTCAGGTTACACTGATGACGCCATCGTGCATCACGGCGTGCTCGAGCCGGGGATCGCGTTTCTCGAAAAGCCCTTCACGCCTCAAGGGCTGGCTCGGAAGGTCCGAGAGCTACTCGACGCCGGATGACGGTGTCGCAGCAATGGTGCCAAACGGTGGTGCCACAGCGGGCGCACACGGCGTATGCCACCCGCGGCGACGATAGCGACCAGCTGGGAAGTCGCGCGGGCGCGCTCGCCATCCTCCAACTGCGAGCACACCCAACACGGCACCGCGCCCCAGAGCTCGGAGGGAGCGCGCCGAGGGATCCGCGGCTGCGGCGACAACCCGCTGCCCTCGCTCAACTCGACCGCCGTTGTGCCAATACCGCGAATTGCAGAAAGTAGGTGCTCAGCGCGCGTGCCGCGTCCCGAACATATTCCTGGTTAAAAAAGAGCCGGCAGAACTCCTCCCGCGCGCGGAGGACTTCCCGGCGGCGCGGACCGCGCCATCGGCCATCGCCCGCCGTGAGATCAAACAGCTCGAGAGCCCGCGCCAGGGCCCGGTCGAACCGATCCGACCGCTGCGCCTCCCACGCGCTGATGGTACGATCAACTTCGCTGCCCACGTTCGCTAACTGGGCTTCCAGCGTCAGCGTCATCCAGCGCCCCGCGGCGAGTGTCTGGTGTCCCGTCATTTCTCCCCTTGTACCAGCCCGGCGACAACCTCTCTAATACGATTCTGGAGGTCGGGATCGTCGACATTCCGTGAACGGTTCCCCTGCGCGGGCCGCACATTGATCAGCGAGTCGAATTCGATCCACCCATCTCCTGGCTCGGTCGGAAACAGGTTGATCCCCCAAAGATTCGCCTGCGCCGACCCGTCGTCGATCAGCGCCGCTTCTTCATCGGAATGCAGCTCACCACCGACGGCCAACACTCGCCGCTCCACGTCGACCACGCCTTTCACCATATCACCGAACTGCGCCTCGGCAAGTGAGGAAAGGTGCGCACGAGTGATCGGAGCGCGAATGATCTCGATGGTCATCGCCCCAATACTCCGTAGTGGTGTACGAAACGGCAACTGATCGATGATATCCCGTGGTGCCAATGGTGGTGACACATGATTCGTCGGTGGCCAGCGCAGGCGGCGCGCGGTTCGATTCGGTACTCCATCATGCAACCAATCCCTCGTGAGTAGCGTTACGCCACGTGGTGAACACCTTTTCCCCAGCGGTTGCAGCAGTGGCGCGCCGTGATCGGGTCATGGCGAAGCTGATCGACCGAAATGCGCCCTTCCGCCTCCCGCGCCCCGACACCCCGCACTTTGCAGCCCTCGCCGAGAGCATCCTCTATCAACAGGGCGGCCGCCATCCACCGACGATTTGTCGCCCTGTTCGACGGAGATCTCTCGCCTGACGCCGTCCTCGCACTTTCCGCCAGAAAGCTTCGCGCCGCGGGACTCTCGTGGAGCAAGGTCGCCGCCATCAGAGATCTCGCGGCGAAGGTCGTGGATGGAACCGTTCCGCTGCATCGCATCGGCAGGCTCCGCGACGAGGACATCGTCACGTCGTTGTCGGTCGTCCGTGGCATCGGACCGTGGACCGCGGAGATGTTCCTGATCTTTCAATTGCGTCGGCTCGACGTGTGGCCGGTTGGGGACTACGGGGTTCGCACAGGTTACGCACTGGCTTATGGCTTGAAGCGGCTCCCGACGCCGAAGGAGCTGCAGGCCCTGGGCGAACGCTTCCGGCCCTACCGCACCGTGGCCGCTTGGTATTGCTGGAGAGCAGTCAGCGAACAGCGAAAACAGCGCAACTGACCGGAGCTCTGGTCGAGGGCTCCACTGGTACCCCGCTGCCGTCGCGCCAAAACGGCGAAGCGCAGGAAGTACTCCCGCGGCGTGCCCACCGCGCGATCCACCTGTCCTTCCCGACCCCTCCCCTTCGTCTTACCGATGCCCTCGATGGGACCTGCCAGCTGGATGTATCACTGCCACATTCTCGAGCACCACGCCGCAGGCATGATGGCGCACTTCAACGTGGTGTGATTAGTCCTCCAGAAGTGCTAATCCTTCGGCTGCAGTCCGATTCCATCGAAGGACTCATTGTGTAGGACCTCCACCGTCTTGTTGCTTCTTACCGTTCGCAAGATTCCGCTCGGCGATAACGACCCCGGTCCGGAGCACTCACGATGACGACCCACCAGCAAGTCCCGCTGACAACACTGTCCGACGTCATGGAGGCTGTGCTCGAGAGCGTGGGACCGGATCTCGCGCGACGTGGACAGAGGATGATGGTCGATCTGGTTGACTCGTCCACCGACACTGGACGCGACCTGTTCCCAGTCGCGGACGTCATCGCCGACGTCCTTGAGTCCGCCTCCCTCTACTCGCTGACGAAACGTAACCTCGTGCACGTCGTGTTTGAGGACAATCACGTCGTCATAACTGTGCGCGACCAGGTCCCTTACAGCGGCGGGCCGCTGGCGCGTCGGCTCACCGAGACGCATGGCGGCAGAATCAGCTGCTGCAGCGCGGAAACCGAACGGGGCGCGGAAGTGGTTGTGCGGCTCCAGGTGCCCGTGTCCAGGCTCGAATCCGACGATTCGTGGGCCAGGGATGGCGTTCCGGCTCGCGTTCCTGACGGGCGTCAAGAATTCCGCTCCCGACCGACGGTGGCGCGTCCATTACTCAAAGTACGCGCAGCTCAAGAGGCCCCGCGACGCGACGCGATTAGGGATTCACAACGGCCAGCGCTGGTGTGCGCTGGCCGTGCAGGATTACGAATCGAGAGCTCGCGTGCTGTTCTCGTTACAACGGGACCGAAACCGTCTTTAGCTCCTCGCCCTTTGCGAGCGTCACATCGGCGGTGGCGCGGCCATCCTTCAACGACGGCGTAACGCTAACTGCGCGGAAGCCGGCGTTGCTCCGCAGGGCCGTCGCCACCGCTGCCCGCAGCGAGACCTTCGCCTTGGCCATCGCCGAGCTCTGACTCTGTGCAGCGGTGTAATCTTCGCCGTCTGCAATCGGCTCGGCCTTGATGACCCGTCCGGTGGCGGGATCGATGCTCACCTCGAAGAACTTGTCGCCTTTCATCGTGTAGACGGAAAGCTGCGACTTCCCCTCATCGGTCTCGAATTTGGCTGAAATCGGCCGCCCGTGGCTCGCGCTCGCCGCCAGACCACGATCAAGGGACACGCGAGCGCTCAGTGCTGCCTTTGCTGCCGCAGCCGGGTTCCCTTCCTCTTCTTCTTTGTCCTGGGCCGCGAGCGTGGTTCCCAAGCACACTGCTGCGACCGCGAGAACCGGAACAAGCCACGCCTTCATCGTCATCTTCATACAACGCCCCCCGATCTCGGTGTAGTGAAGTGATGTCCTAGCCCGCTCGAACGATCGATGATACACTTGTTATAGTCAACCGTGATGCGTTCATGCAGCGCCGGAGCTTCTATGCGATGGATTACTCGTGAGCATCCGAAGATCGATCGCGTCGCATGCCCGTGGCTGATCACGCGATTCATCGATCGGCAGGCCGAGTTTCTCTTTGCACCACCCGCGGAGGTCCGCGCCCGTGCCACCGAGCTCGATGCGATCCCGTACGATGTCGAAGGCGTGGGACTTTCTCACGATGGGCCTTTGTGCAGCTTCGACGCCTTCCTCCAGAAGTACCGCTTGACTGATCCCGCCTTGCACGAGCTGGCGGTTATCGTCCGCGGGGCCGACACCGATCGTCTGGACCTCGCCCCGCAAGCGGCAGGGTTGCTCGCCATCTCGTTGGGCTTGTCGCAACTGTTCCGAGATGATCACGAATTGCTAGCCCCCGGGTTCGTCATCTACGACGCGCTGTATGCGTGGCTCCAGCACGCCAAGGGGCGCGTCCCCGCCCCCGCCTGATGTCGTGAAAGGCACACCGACCGGACGTTGGCTCCTGCTGTTCCACCAGATTCCGCCGAAGCCCGACTACTTCCGGGTCAAGGTGTGGCGCAGGCTGCAGCGCATCGGCGCGGTGCCGGTCAAGAACTCGGTGTGGGTGCTCCCGTACAACGATCAGGCAGTCGAAGACTTTCGCTGGCTGCTGGAGGAGATCGAGGCAGGCGGCGGCGAGGCGTCGGTGTTCCGAGGGGATTTCGTGGGCGGCTTGAGCGACCGCGACATCGAAGCGTTGTTCCGCAAGGCCGGCAAACGACGGGCTATTCGCAGGACTCGTACTGCCCGCCGAACGGGGCGGATGCACGGGCGGACGTGGGTCACGCGCCGGGGCGTGTTCGTGGATCGCATCGCGAGTGCGTGGCTCATCAAGCGCTTCATCGATCCGGCAGCCCGTTTCAAATTCGTGGCTCCCGAGGGCTACTCGCCTCGCAAGAGCGAGCTGCGCTTCGACATGTTCGAAGCCGAGTACACGCACGAAGGCGATCGCTGCACCTTCGAGACGCTGCTCCGGCGGTTTCGACTGCGCGACCCCGCGCTGCGCGCGATCGGCGAGATCGTGCACGACATCGACTGCAAGGACGAGAAGTTCGGCCGCGCTGAGGCTACAGGTGTCGAGCGCTTGCTCGCGGGAATCGCCCGGAAGCACGCTACCGACGCTACGCGCCTCCGTCTCGGCGCGGTCGTGTTCGACAACCTCTATCAGGCGTCGCGATGAAGCCCCCGCCGACCCGCGCCACGCTCTGGGATTTCGTTCTCTACTTCCTCAAGCTCGGCACGTGGGGGTTCGGCGGACCGATCGCGCTCGCGGGCTACATGCAGCGCGATCTCGTGGACGAGCGTGGGTGGATCGCGCCGGACGACTACAAGCAGGGGCTCGCGCTCGCGCAGCTCGCCCCGGGTCCGCTCGCGGCCCAACTCGCCATCTACCTCGGCTGGGTTCGTGGCCGCGTACTGGGCGCGACACTCGTAGGAATCGCGTTCGTAGCGCCGTCGTTCCTCATGGTGCTCGCCCTCTCGGCGCTGTACCTCAAGTTCGGGGGGCTCGCCTGGATGCAGGCGCTGTTCTACGGCATTGGAGCCGCGGTCATCGCGATTATCGCGTGGAGCGCCGCGAGACTTGCGCGGACCACTCTAGGGCGGGACCGATTGCTCTGGGGACTTTTCGCGATGAGTCTCATCGTCACGGCCTGGACGGCGCGGGAGATCATCTGGCTTTTCGTGGCTTCGGGGCTCATCCCCCTGTTCGCCCGCGCCGGCGTACGCCCGTCACTGCCGAGCAAGGCGCTGCTCCTCGCGCCGTGGCCAGCGTGGCTTACATCGGGTCTCACTGGGGCGGCATCCGTGGGGGTGCTCTGGAAAGTATTCGCGTACTTTGCCGCCGCAGGACTCTTCGTGTTTGGCAGCGGGCTCGCGATCGTGCCGTTCCTGCACGGGGGCGTCGTGGAGCAGTTCCATTGGCTCACGGAGCGGCAGTTCCTGGATGCGGTCGCCGTCTCGATGATCACGCCGGGCCCGGTCGTGATCACCGTGGCGTTCATCGGTTACCTCGTCGCGGGGCCAGTCGGGGCTACCGTCGCGGCGATCGGCGTGTTCGCGCCGGTGTATTTCGTGACCGTGCTTGCGGCACCGCATTTTCGCCGATTTGCCGAGAGCCCGCGCATCAAGGCATTCGTCGACGGAGTCACGGCGGCCGCATCCGGTGCGATCGCCGGGGCGGTGCTCGTGCTCGGCCGGCGTGCCCTCGTCGATTTGCCGACCGTCCTCATCTGCGCAGTCACGCTGGCTGTCATCGTGACGATGAAGCGCGTTCCCGAACCCGCGCTTATCGCGGCGTCCGGGGTCGTCGGCTTGCTCCTGAAGCATGCGTTGTAGGTAGCTGCCACCATCACGAAACAGAGGAGTTCGTCAATGAAAAGCATCTTGAAAGGCGCTCTATGCTTCTTCCTCGTTGGCGCTGGAGCCGCCCAAGCGTTCGCGCAACAGCCGTCGACCGCTGCCTGGGATTCGGTGGGGCGTATTCTCGGAACAGCTCCCACGAGTGCGGCTGGCTACATCCGCTATAACCTTCCTCGCCGCGACCTCACCGTCCGGATCGGAGACGTCATGGTCTCACCGGCGCTCGCGCTTGGTGCGTGGGCCGGGTTCAGCGGGGAGCCCAACGACGCGACGATGATGGGTGATCTCGTACTTACAGCCGCAGAACTAGGCCCGGTACTCGCCGAGCTGGGGCGCCAACGCATCGGGGTGACCGCGATCCACAATCACATCGTCGGCGAACAGCCGGAGATCATTTACGTGCACATCTTCGGCCAGGGAGCCGCGCTTGACCTCGCGACCCGGTTGGATCGGGCTTTAACGAAAACCGGCACGCCGCGACCTGTCGCCTCGGCGCCGCCGGTTCCTCTGACGATCGACACGGCCGTCGTTTTCGCAGCGCTGGGACGTCGCGGCACA
>QHTY01000252.1:0-261 GCA_003220985.1 Gemmatimonadota bacterium | reverse complement strand
ACCGCGCACGGGATCACGGCAACCGCCATGCACAGCCATATGATTGGTGATTCCCCCCATCTGGACTACATCCACTTCTGGGCCGACGGCCCGCTGCCGGACGTGCTGCGCGGACTCAGGGCGGCAGTCGATGCCGGGCACTGAGAGGACACATGCACGCATTTCGGAAAGTGGGTCTCGTGACCCTCAGCCTCGCCTTAATCGGGACGACAGGGTGCAGCAAGAGTCGCGGTCACGACCAGGATGATGATGATGACGACG
>QHTY01000251.1 GCA_003220985.1 Gemmatimonadota bacterium | reverse complement strand
TGACCGCGGGCAGCATCATCGTGCGGCAGCGGGGAACCAAGTTTCATCCCGGACGCAACGTCCGCCGCGCGTCTGACGACTCACTGTTCACGGTTATCGATGGGCAAGTGAAATTCGAGCATAAGAACAAGAAGCGCATGCAGGTAAGCGTGTATCCGGTGGCGGCTGCGAAGAACTAGGGCGGCAAGAGAATCGGCGGCGAGGGGCGGCGAGGGGCGGCAAAGCCGCTCCTTTTGTTTTTGCCGCCCTTCGCCGCCGTCTCTCTTCGCCGCCGCCGTTTTCGCCGCCCTAGTATTTCGGCGGCAGCGTCCGGTACCTCTCCAGCAACTCGGTCTGCCTGCTCCGCAGCGGAATATCCCGGCCGCGAATGAATACGTGTTCTACGCCGGTCGAGAATTCGAACGGATCGCCGCTCCGAACTCGAACGGGTCGCCCGTCCAAACGACGACGTTGGCTATTTTGCCGGCTTCGAGTGAGCCATACTGACCGGCCACGCCAAAAATCTCGGCCGGTGTCAGCGTCACGGCCCGCAGCGCCTGTTCCCACGTCATCCCGTACGCGACCGCATTGCCCGCCTGCTGCTTGAGATCTCGTGTGTTCTCCGTCGCCGTCTCCATGAGCGCGACCTTCACGCCGCCCTTGGCGAGCAACGACGCGTTCTCGTAGCGGATGCCGAGCGCATCGAAACTCGGAAGGTTGTCCATCGGCTCGACGAGCACCGGCACGGCGGCTGCCGAGATCTCGTTCGGAATCATCCACCCCTCGGCGGCACCGGCCAGTATCAGCCGCAGCGTGTACTCCTTGGCGATGCGGAGCGCCGTCTCGATGTCGCTGCGGCGGTTCGCGACCACGATCAGCGGCAGCTCGCCGCGCAGCACCGGTTGCAGCGCCTCAAGATCCGCGGCGCTGGCGCTGAGATCCTGGATCTGCCGGCGGCGATAGTCGGGGCGGCGCGTCGCGTATTCGCGTGCGTCGTTCAACACCCGGCGCAGCCGCTGCGCCACGCCGGCCCGACCCGCCACCGGCATCCTTCGCTGACTCGCTCAAGTTGGCAACCATGGCCGCGGGCTGTTTTATCTGCATCGCTTCGATCGTGGCCCCGTCGAGATCGATGAGCGCCGCCCGGCCCCAGATCAACCCGCCGCTCGGCGGGACACCCAACGATCCGGGAACGGCGAGCGTGCTCGTGACACCTTCCATGCGATTCACCGCAATGAGCGTCGACGCGGGGTTGATGCCCTCGAGCACGTTGAACGACGCGGCGACATCGTTTCCGCGGAGCCTATACTCGTTGGTATTGTCGACCGCCCCGATCTCCCGCAGTCCCATCTGGCCGGCACCGTCGATGAATCCCGGTGTCACCCATTTCCCCGCCGCGTCGATGCGCGTCGCACCCGCCGGCACCGCGACGTTGGCTCCGACGGCCGCGATCTTCCCGTCACGAATGAGCACTGTGGCGTTCTCGATCTTCGGGCCCGAGACCGGATACACCGTGCCCCCGGTGATCGCGATCGTCTGGGCGAGCAGGAAGGCAATCATGGCTGCCCCAAGGAAAAGTCGGTTTTGGGCTGGTGTGCGGGATCGTTGCGGTCGTACACGAGCCAGCCGTCGTTGTAGACCTGAATGGCGCGGGCATAGACCGACAACGGATCGGCGGACCAGAGCACGACATCCGCCATCTTGCCGGGCTCGAGCGTGCCGACGATGGAATCGAGTCCCAGCACCCACGCGGGATTCGCCGTGAACCAACGGACCGCCTGATCGCGCGTAATGGGAATCCCCGCGCGCCGGCCGTGATACATCGCCTTCGCCGCTTCCTGATTCAAACGCTGGATGCCCGAGGCATCGTCGGAGTGGATCACGACGCGGCCGCCGGCCTGCTGCACCAGCGCGGCGTTCTCGTAGATCCCGTCCATCGCTTCCTCTTTGAAGCCCCACCAGTCCGACCAGATCGACACCGCCGTGCCTTCATGCGCCAGCACGTCGGCGATCTTGTACGCCTCCACCGCGTGGTGAAACGAGCGGATCTTGAAGCCGAACTCGTGGGCGAGATCGAGCATCTGCATCATCTCGTCGGCGCGATAGCAGTGGTTCTGCACGTAGATGTTGCCGCGCAGCACCTCGGCGAGGGATTCGTTGCGCAGGTTGCGCTCCGGCGGATCGCCCTGATGATCCTTGTTCCACTTGTCCCACTTGCGGCGATACGCCTGGGCCTGAATGAACGCGTCGCGATAGCCGGCCATGTTGCCCATGCGGGTGGAGGGGCCACCCCGATTGCCATACACCCGCTTCGGGTTTTCGCCGCACGCCATCTTCAGCCCGTAATGCGCGCCGGGAAACTTCATCTCCTGCACCGAGCGCGCGGGAACCAGTTTCAAAACCGCGCTGCGGCCGCCGATGAGATTCGCCGACCCGGGCAAGGCTTGAATGGTCGTGACGCCGCCGGCGATGGCGAGCGGAATCTGGGGATCCTGCGGCCAGAACGAATGCTCGGCCCAGACTTCGGCCGTCACCGGGCGCGTCGCTTCATTGCCGTCCGACTCCGCAAACGTCCCCGGCGCGGCATACACCCCGATATGCGAATGCGTGTCGATCACCCCGGGGGTCACCCACTTGCCCGTGCCGTCCACCACGGTCGCATCGCTCGGCGCGTCGACATTCGTGCCGACGGCCACGATACGGCCATTGCGCAACAGAATCGAGCCGCCCTGAATCTCCTGGCCCGCCGCGGTCATGATCGTCGCGTTGCGGATGAGCACCGGCGGATTGGGATGGCGCTTATAGGTCGACGGATACTGCGGGCCGATTCCACTGGTGTCCTGTGCGGTCGCCGGGGGAGGCGCGGCCGCCGCCGCAGCCGCGGCCATTGTGCGCGCACCTCCTGAGGCGCATCCGACCGTGAGGGCGAGCGCCACGAGGGCCGCGATCGTCTGCAAACGCATGACAGGCTCTCCTTATTTCACGAGTTCAAACACCAGCGGTGCACCCGTCGGCGCGATGCGCACCACCCGCCTCGGCGCGTCGCGAGTCACATGCATCACGATCGGGAGCTGCATTCCGGATAGCTCGAGCCGATAGGCGGGGAATGTGCCGGCCGGCACCGCGACGTTCTCCACCGCGGCCACCTTCACACTCACGACTTTCGTCGCGCCCTCACCCGTGGAGAACACGTTCAGGTTGAACGTCTTTCCCTGCTCGAGCGGCATCGCGGCGAGGAGCAGCGTCAGGGCGTTGTCGTCCACGGTGCCAGCCGCGATTGTCGTGTCGACCGCGACCGATTTCGGCGTGCCGCCGGGCTGGGGTGACATCGCGGTGCCTTTGACACGGCCGTTCGCGTAGGTGAGGTGGGTCTCCGTGTGCTGACCCTGGACGGTCCCGGTCTGATCCGTACGCCGCATCGAGAGGTCGCCGTTCAGCACGACGCGGGACTGCTGCTGGAACTGGCCGATGGTCGTCGCCTCGGTATAGACGATCGAGTCGCCCAACACCTCGACCTTCGCCGTCTGGGCGCCGAACACGTTGCCCTGCACGAGGGCCTGGAAGCTGTCGCTACGCGCCACGATCTGGCTGCGATCGAACGTCACCGGCCCACCCTTGGGGTTGAGCTCGGCCGGATCCATCGCCTTGCCGTCGAGATCCACGAGGCGCACAGGCGCGATCGGCTTCAGTTTCTCATACAGCTCTTTCGCATCGCCGACCACGACGATGGTGAGGGCGTCGCGGTGGATCACGCGCTGCGCCGCCGCCCGGGCCCGCGCCGCGCTCACACCCGCCAACCGCTCGCGATAGCGTTGCACGTAGTCCGGACCCAGTCCGAGCAGCCGGGCCGTCGAGACCACCTGGGCGATCTGCCGCGGCGTCTCGATCGTGAGCGGGAAGGAGCCCACGAGGAATCCCTTGGCAGCCACGAGCTCGCTTTCCGGAATCGCTTCGGTGCGA
>QHTY01000197.1:10681-15308 GCA_003220985.1 Gemmatimonadota bacterium | reverse complement strand
GCTCAGGCCGACGCCACGCGTGTGAAGGCATCGCCTTTGGCGAGACGCATCGCGAAAGACGCTGGTGTCGATCTCAAGCTCGTTCAGGGTTCAGGCCCGGGCGGCCGGGTCATCAAGCGCGACGTCGAAGCAGGCGCGACACAAGCGCGTGCGGCAACCCCGACTCCTGTCTCCAGACTCCCGGCTCCTTCCGGTGCCCCCTACGAAGATGTCCAGCTCACCCAGATCCGAAAGACAATTGCGAAGCGTCTAGCGGCGTCGATCGGGCCGATCCCGCACTTCTTCCTGACGACCGAGATCGACATGGAGCGCGCGGCGGAAGCACGCGAAGCGCTCAACAAGCAGCTCGGCGAAGCGGGCGGCAAGATCTCGTTCAACGACATCATCATCAAAGCGGTCGCCCTGGCGCTGGTACAGCATCGCGCCTGCAATGCCTGGTTCCAGGAGGATCACATCCGCTACTGGAACGAGGTGCACATCGGGATGGCGGTGGCGATCGAAGACGGGCTGATTACGCCGGTCATCCGTAACGCGGAGCTGAAGAGCCTCCGGCAGATCGGCGTCGAAGCGCGCGAGCTGGCGGGCCGAGCCCGCAACCGGCGTCTCAAACCCGAGGAATACACGGGCTCGACGTTCAGCATTTCCAACCTCGGCATGTTCGACATCGATCAGTTCACGGCGGTTATCAATCCGCCCGAGGCCGGGATCATCGCGGTGGGATCGATCACGCCGAAGGCCGTTCCCGACGGCGACCGCATCGTCTCGCGGCGGCGCATGCGGCTGACGATGAGCTGCGACCATCGCGTCATCGACGGCGCCACCGGTGCGGCATATCTGAAGACTCTGAAGCAGATGCTCGAGAACCCGCTGGCAATGCTGTTGTAATTGCGGATTGTCGATTGCGGATTGCGGATTGGGTGCGAACCCCACCGTGAGAATCCGCAATCCACAATCCGAAATCCGCAATCAGGGAGTACCTGTGGCGAGTTTTGACGTGATCGTTCTTGGCGGCGGGCCCGCGGGCTACGTGTGCGCGATCCGCTGCGCGCAGCTCGGTCTCGCGACGGCGGTGATCGAGCAGGAGAAGCTGGGCGGCGTCTGCGTGAACATCGGCTGCATTCCGACCAAAGCGCTGCTCCACTCCGCCTACATCGCCAATTTGCTCAAGGAAGCCAAGGACTTTGGCGTCGAGGCCGGCAGCGTGAAGACCGACTACGGTGTCGCGATGAAGCGCTCGCGCCGGGTTGACGATCAGAACTCCAAAGGGGTCGAGTTTCTGATGAAGAAGCACAAGATTACGATCGTGCGAGGCAGCGGCGTGCTGCAGCCCGGCAAGAAGGTGAAGGGCGGCAACGACGTCTACGAGGCGAAAAAGGCAATCGTGATCGCGACCGGTTCCCGTGTCAAAGGGATTCCGCAGATCGGCCTCGAGATCAACAAGAAGACCGTGATTTCTTCCGACGAGGCGCTCCTGATGGAGCGCATTCCCGAGACCCTGGCGATCATTGGCGCCGGCGCGGTCGGCATGGAGTTCGCCGATATCTTCGCGGCGTTCGGCGTGAAGGTCACGCTCGTCGAGGCCCTCCCACGCATTCTTCCCATCGAGGACGCCGAGGCCTCGGACACGCTCGCCAAGAGCTACCGCAAGCGCGGTATCGAGGTGATCGCCGGCGCCAAGGTGATGAAGGCCAACGTGGCCAAGGACAAGGTCACGCTCGATGTGGAAGCGGGCGGCGAGAAGAAACAGGTCGTGGCCGCCGCCGTGCTGATGGCCGCGGGCCGCGCCGTGAATACCGAGAACATCGGGCTCAAAGAGTGCGGCATCCAGCTGACCGACCGCGGCTTCATCAAGGTCGACAAGAATCTGCAGACGACGACCCCCGGCTATTACGCGATTGGCGACGTCGCCGGTCCGCCCATGCTGGCGCACAAGGGCAGTCGTGAAGGTGTGATCGTCGCCGAGCTGCTGGCCGGCCAGAAGCCGCATCCGATCAAGTATGACAACGTCCCGAGCGTGACCTACTGTCACCCCGAGGTCGCGAGCATTGGGCTGACCGAAGACCAGTGCAAGGAGAAAAAACTCGATTACGTCGCCGGGAAGTTTCCTTTCTCGGCCAACGGCCGGGCGCGCGGCACCGGCGAAACCGAGGGATTCGTCAAGATTCTGCGCGACAAGAAGTACGGTGAGATTCTCGGCGCGCACATCGTCGGTGCCCACGCGTCCGAGATGATCCACGAGCTGGCGGTCGCGCGGGAAAATGAGTACACCGTCGAGGAGGTCGATCTGGCGATCCACGCGCATCCCACGATGTCCGAAGCCGTCGCGGAGGCCGCGCTCGACTCGCTCGGGCGCGTGTTGCACATCTGAGCGCCGCCACGGTCAAGGATCCGCTCGCGCTCGGGCTCGGCTCCCTCGCGTCGGGGGTGGCGTTCGGAGGCGCCTGTATGACCGTCTCACAGATCGCGCTGCGGTTGTCGGAAGAAAAGTTCGAGACGGTGGGCTATTACGAGCTGACCGCCGGACTCGTTGCCGCGGTCGGGGTGGGCGGCGCCGTCGGCTGGTATCGTAGCGGCGCCCTCGACAACATCTGGCAGCGCGGCGTCATCGCCGTCCTGGGCGCCGTGGGCGCGGTGCTGGTCGGCTTCCTCGCCGCGCCGCTCGACCGCTTCTTCGGCATCATCGGCATGATCGTCTGGCTCTTGCTGAGCGTCGCCGCCGGCATCGTAGCCACGCGCTGGGCGAATAGCGGACGGGGGCTAGGGGACGAGGGAAGCGGGACCGGAACGGCATGAACACACTCGAGGTCCTCGCAGCGGGCACCGTGCCATACGAGGAAGCCCTGGCCTGGCAACGCCAGCTCGCCGAAGACCGCATTGCGGGCCGACTGTCCCATGATGTCCTCCTACTGCTCGAGCATCCCCCGGTCGTCACATTGGGGAGGAATTCGCACGCCGAGCACCTGCTGCAGGCTGAGGGCATCGACGTGTTCGAAGTCGAGCGCGGCGGCGACGTGACGTTCCATGGCCCGGGCCAGCTGGTCGGCTATCCCATCCTCGACCTGGGCGCCTACAGGAAGGATCTGCACTGGTATCTGCGCACGCTCGAGCAGGCGCTGATCGACGCGCTCGCGATCCTGGATATCCCGGCGGAGCGGCGTCCGGGATTCACGGGCGTGTGGACACGCGGCAGGAAGATCGCCAGCATCGGGGTTCACGTGAAGCAGTGGGTGACGTGGCACGGCTTCGCGCTCAATGTCACGACGGACCTCGCGCATTTCGATCGCATCGTGCCGTGCGCGCCGGGTTTCAGGTGCGCGAGATGTATGGCGACTTCGCGCGCGAGCCATTGGTTGATGGCTGTCCGGAGATAGTTCTCGTTTCGGAGCGCAGCTGATTGGAAATTGGACAGGCTAAAGCCTGTGCTCGGCAAGCATTGTCCTTAAGGACAGTGTCTGCCGAGCCCAGGCCTTAGCCTGGGAACACAATGAGCGATGCAACCAAGCCCCGAATTCCCCCAGGCCAAATCCAAACCACCAAATGGCCGGTCTTGCACTACGGCGACGTCCCCACCGTCGACACGGCGAAATGGACATTCATGGTTTCCGGTCTCGTCGAGAAGCCGTTCAGTCTCACGTACGACGAGTTCCTCGCCCTGCCGCGCAAGACCGTGAACTGTGACATCCACTGTGTCACGACGTGGAGCCGCCTCGATAACACCTTCGAAGGAGTGCCCGTCCAGCTGTTGCTCGAGCGCGCGAAGGTAAAACCGGAAGCCACGCACTGTCTGGTGGTCGCCGAGCAGGGATTCACGACCAATCTGCCGTTGGCGGATTTGAACCGACCTGAGAACCTCATTGCGTTGCAGTGGGCGGGCGAGCCGCTGATGCCGGAGCACGGGTGGCCCGCTCGGCTGCTCGTACCTCATCTCTATTTCTGGAAGAGTGCCAAGTGGGTGCGGGGCTTCGAGTTGTTAGAGGAGGACTTGCCGGGCTTCTGGGAACAAAACGGCTACCATATGCACGGCGATCCGTGGACAGAAGAGCGGTACGGCGGGCGCGGGCTGAGCCAGCACGAGATCAACAAGTTTCGGAACGCGAGCAAGAAACACGGAGTCGGGAGTTAGGAGTCGGGAGTTAGGAGTCTGGATCTAGGGCGCGCGTAAATGCGCCTACGGGCGCAACAACGATCCCGCTGCACGAGCGAAAACCAACAGATTCCCTCAGAACAATGACCGGATCCAGCCGCGCAACCGGACCCGTACGCGGGTATCGTGATCTCGTCGTTTGGCAAGACTCGATGGACCTCGTCGTCGGGATCTACCGCACGACGGCAACCTTCCCGACGGAAGAGCGCTTCTTGTTGGTAAGCCAATTGAGGCGTGCAGCTGTCTCGGTGCCTTCAAATATCGCGGAGGGACAAGGCAGATCTCGCACGGGAGACTATCTCCGCCACCTCTCCGTGGCCGTCGGATCCCTGAGCGAGGTGGAGACGCAGGTGCAGATCGCGTGCCGGCTGGAATACATCACTGCGGAGGATCAAACACGACTGCTGGATTCATGTACAGCGATCGGGAAGATGCTTGGCGGATTGATCCGGTCTCTGCGACGTCATCTGGGCGTCTCGGGCG
>QHTY01000197.1:9912-10661 GCA_003220985.1 Gemmatimonadota bacterium | reverse complement strand
CGCCGGAACACCTCGATCCCATCCCACAACTGCTTCAACTCGAGCTTCTCATTCGGCGCGTGGAGCCGATCGTCCGGCAAGCCAATTCCCGTGAGGATCACCGGCGCGCCGGCGGAGGCGAGCGCCGGCACGACCGGAATTGAGCCGCCCGCGCGCGCCGGAACGGTTCCCCGACCCGTCACCTCCTTGAACGCCTGGTCCAACAGTTGGAACGCCGGCGTATCGATTTTGATCCGCGCGGGATCCGCCCCGTGGAGAAATCGCACGCTGGCGGTGACATGCTTGGGTGCGAACCGTTTCACCGCGGCCACGAGCTGCCCTTCGACCGTTGCCAGCTTCTGGTTGGGCACGAGCCGCATGCTCACCTTGGCGGTCGCCTCGGCGGGAATGACCGTCTTGGCGCCGTCGCCCGTAAAGCCGCCCAGAATGCCATGGATCTCGAAGGTCGGGAGCGCCCAGAGCCGCTCGAGCACGGAGGCTTTCTTCAGGCCGACGAGTCCCTTGCCCTGCACGCGCTTGTTGAGAAAGTCCTTCTCGTTGAACGGCAGCTTCTTCCAGGCCGCGAGCTCCGCTTTGGACGGTCGCTTTACGGGCCCGTAGAAGCCGGGGATGTTGATCTTGCCGTCTGCGCCCTTCAAACGACCCAGCAGCCGGCTCAATTCCTCGTGAGCGTTCGGTGCGGCACCGCCGTATTCGCCGGAGTGCAAATCGGTCTTCGACGTCCGCACGGCGATCTCGGCGTAGCAGAG
>QHTY01000197.1:9097-9773 GCA_003220985.1 Gemmatimonadota bacterium | reverse complement strand
TCTTCGCCCTCGATGAGAAAGCGGAAGTTCACCGCCGTCCGCCGCGACGCGGCGATCGCCTGGAGCAGGCAGAAGACCTGCCCTTTATCGTCCGCGGCGCCGCGCGCGTAGATCCGGCCGTCCCGCTGCGTCGGCTCGAACGGCGGCGTCGTCCACTCCGCCAGCGGATCGGGCGGTTGCACGTCGTAGTGTCCGTAGATCAGCAGCGTCGGCGCGCCGGGCACATCGGGGCCTTTCCCCCAGACGACCGGATGCGTCTCGCTACCGAGAAATTGGACGTCACGACATCCGATGCGTCGCAGCGCGGCCGCCACCCATTCCGCGGCGGCGCGGCAATCCTGATTGTGTGCGGGCAACGTGGAGATGGAGGGGATTCGCAAGAACTCGGTCAACTCGCGGAGCAACTGGTCTCGATCCATGGCGGCAGAAATGTAGATACACGGGTCGCTGCTAGCCAGCGAGTGAGGCTCAGGTAGATTTGACCGCCATGCGGACGACGGCGTCTTACGACTTGTTTCCAGACGCGCGGAGCGAACGGGCGCTCGCGCGCGCGCGCTGGCTGGCGCGCGAGGGGCGCGTGCGCGATGCGCAGTCTGCCTACGATGACCTGCTGGCCGCCAAACCGGAGTTGAAAGTCGCGTGGGCTGAGAACTTCGAGCTGCTGCGGGCCAACGGA
>QHTY01000197.1:0-8890 GCA_003220985.1 Gemmatimonadota bacterium | reverse complement strand
AGAACCGCGCCCTGCTCGCCCTGGACCGCGCCTTTGCGCTCGAGCCGCATACCGACACGCTCAAGCTGCGCGGCCAGATTCTGCGCGACGCGGGCCGCTACCAGGCGGCGGAAGTCGCCTTCGAGGGCGCGGCGCAGGCCGCGGAGCACGCCGAGCAGCGCGGCGATGCCGAGGGCGAGATCGCCACCACCCGTCGCTACGGCGCCTACACGCCGCGCCGTCCGGAGGATCTGACCGCGGCGGAGCGCTGGTTTGCCGATACCGGATCGGTCGTCCTGGCGTCCACGCCGGGTCCCGTCGCTCCCAGCGACGAAACGATCGTCGCCACGTTCGCGGAGGTCGCCACGAACGCCGATTGGCGCTTCGGCCAGGTGATCCTGTTCGGCCCGGAATTCCCTGCGAGCACCGATCTGGCCGACCGGTTGGGCGCACCACTCGTCTCGCCGGCCGCACTCGATCTGGCTGCCTGCCCGCTGATCGTCGGACTGCGGCCTCCCCCCGGCACCAGCGATGGTTGGAACGACATGGTCGCCAAGCTGACGAGCCAACAGATTGGCCTCGTGTTAGCCATCGAGCACCCCAGCGAAGTGGGGGCGGGGGCGGCCGTAACCACCGACGTTATCGGCGTGCTGACGGACGGCGGCACGCGCCGCGAGCGAGCGCCGAACCCCGCGCAGGCCTTGAACGAAGCCAAGAATCCCGGCGCGCGCCTCGCAGGCCGGCGGCTCCGCCCCAGCTAACCAAGCCATGACCGCGCCGCGCCCCAGTCGTGCTCCGATGTCCGGTCGCGCGATCGTCCAAAACCAGTTCGATCGTGCCGCGGACCTGATCAACCTCGAGGCGTACATGCGGAAGATCCTGATCTCCCCCTTCCGCGAGGTGCAGGTGGAGGTGCCGGTCCGGATGGATGACGGACGGATCGAGGTGTTCACCGGCTATCGCATCCAGCACAACGGCGCGCGCGGTCCCTGCAAGGGCGGGATTCGCTATCACCCCGAAGCGGACCACGACGAGGTGCTCGGCCTCGCCACGATCATGACGTGGAAGACCGCTTTGATGGACATCCCGTTCGGCGGCGCGAAGGGCGGCGTGACCGTCGATCCCAAGAAACTGTCCAAGCTCGAGCTCGAACGACTGACCCGGCGATTCACCCAGCGCATCGCGATCGTCCTGGGTCCCTACCGCGACATTCCCGCCCCCGACGTGAACACGAACGCACAAGTGATGGCCTGGATCCTCGACGAGTACTCGAGCCGGCAGGGCTACACTCCCGCGGTGGTCACCGGCAAGCCGGTGTCGCTGGGTGGCTCGCTCGGACGCGAGGAGGCAACCGGGCGTGGCGTGATGTACGTGATGCAGGAGTATGCGCGCGACTTCGGCATTCCGCTGAAGGGCGGACGGGGGGGCGTCGTGATCCAGGGGTTCGGCAACGTCGGCAGCCACTTGGCGCGGCTGCTCGACAGTGAAGCCGGCGCCAAGGTCGTCGCCGTGAGCGCGGTCGAGGGCGGCGTGTACAACGACCAGGGGCTCGACATTCCGGCACTCCTGGCGCACGTCGCCCAGGGCAAGCCCGTGCCCGAATGGAAAGGCGGCAAACGGGTCACGAACGAGGAGCTCTGGACCATTCCGTGCGACTGGCTGATCCCCGCGGCGCTCGGCGGCGTGATCACGAAGGAGGCGAACGCCAAGACGATCGACTGCAAGGTCGTCGTCGAAGGCGCGAACGAGCCCACCACGCCGACCGCGGACATCATTCTCGAGGAGCGCGGCATCGCCGTCATCCCGGATTTTCTCGCCAATGCAGGCGGCGTCACGGTCAGCTATTACGAGTGGGCGCAGAACCTACAGCAGTATCGTTGGACGCACGAGCAGGTGAATCGCGAGCTGAAGGCCACGATTACGAAGGCCTATACGTCTGTTCGCGACTTGGCGAAGGAAAAGGGCGTGACGTTCCGCACGGCCGCGTACGGGATTGCCTTACAGCGAGTGGCCGACGCCGAGCGTCTGCGGGGGAATTAGTCTTCCACCTTCATCCCCGGTCGCGAGTACAGCGCCTGGTAGGGATCCCCCGCCTGTGTAAACACCCGGATCTGAATCGCGCGAATGGTCTCGGCAATATCCGCATTGTTCTGTAAGTAGATCTCGTCAAACAGATTCAGATTCATTCGGTAGAGCCGCTCCGCGATGATGACCGCGTTGTTGAGCGGCGCCTGCGCGAACCAGCGCCAGTCGTAGGTCTCGAGTGACTGGCCCACCGGTCCGCGGAATTGATCCCGCGCCCAGCCGAACACCGTCGTCCGCACCTGCTCGAGCCGCTGGCCGCTCAACGGCTCGGCGTACGCCGAATCGAGGCGCCGCGCCAGCTCGGCATAGAAGACGTCGAGCGTGCGCTCGTCCCGCCAGCGCGCCGCCGCGCGTCGCGCATCGAGCGTGTCGTGGCGCGCGCGAAAAAACGCCTCGGCACCGCGATAGCCGACAAAGCTGGCGAAGCTCTCGTTGAACGGCGTCTGACTTTTCACGTACAGCGTGTTGTGCGCCAGCTCGTGAATCACGGTCGCGACGAGCTCCATCGTGTCCCGGCTCATCGCCGTGGAGAATAGCGGATCGCTGAGGTAGCCCAGGGTCGAGAACGCGCCGGAGGGTCGCAGAAAGACATCGAGTCCCTGCCCCTCGAGCCGCTCCGCCTCGCGGCGCGCGCGGGCGGCTTTGAAGAAGCCCTTATATGGCACCACGCCGACAATGGGGTAGTGCCACGTGACCTCGTGGAGCTTGTCGCGGCGGCTCCCCGACAGCACGAGGAGCAGCGTGTCGCGACCTACATCGACGTACGTCGTGTACGTCTTCCCCACGGCCAGTCCGAGGGAATCGGCCGCGTACGCGCGGGCGGCGAGCACGAGCGCCAGGCGCTGGCGCAGCGCCGCCGAGGTCCCGGAGTCGGCGATCAGCTTGTCGATCGAGCGGCGCCGGAGTAGCAGCCGGGCCTCCTCGACTCCCGCGCGAGCGATGTAACGGGCGTCGCCGCTGACGATCAGCAGCAAAACCACGCCGGTGGCAGCCGCCGCGACGCCGATGAGCAGGATCCGCTTGAAGACGCGGCCCCAGCGAGGTTGCGCGCGCTCGGTCAGGGCGTCCAACGCAATCCCACGCGGTGGGTACCACCGCCAAGCGCGTCGTAGGCCTGAAACGCGTAGTCCAGCGCGAGGCGTCCCAAGACGACACCGCCGCCGAACGCGACGAACGCGACCGGCCGTCGGGCCGTCCGGCCGTGGGGCCGTCTCACTGCAGGCGTATCACATTCAGCCGCGGCACGATCCCCGCTGTGATGATGTCGCCATTCGGCGCGGTGAAGCTCAGCGTAAAGCCGGGATCACCGGCCGATTGATCGATGAGGTGGTACACGCCGGAGCCGGCGCGCAACGTCCCGCTGAGGTTCACCGCACGTCCCGCGCTGCTGGTGGGCACGAGGGGATAGAACTTCTTGAACGGGCTGTTCGTGTTGTTTTGCGTCTGGGTGTGCAACGACGCGAACACGGCGTGCAGATTCCAGGAATCGTACTGGAGCTCCGGCGGAGCCCCACCACGGTCGGTCACATAGTTCGCCAGGGCCCAGCGGCTCACGATGGTCGCGAACGGGACACCCGTCACGTTCGCGATGTTCTGCGCGCCGGTCTGGGACGTGCCCACGAGCGAACGCGTCAGCGTGTTCCAGTTGGCCTGTGTGCTGCCGGCGGAATACTTGTCCACGACATATCGCACGAACAGCCACGCCGCTCCCCGCTCCGCCAACGTCCCGATCCCCGCGGTCGGCAGGAGGAAATGTTTGCTCGTCGTATCGAGATAACTATAGGCGTTCACGAGGTTGCCGCCGTAAAACCGGCAATCCAGCGTCCCCAGGACGCAATCGCTGACCTTCGCGTCGAATGATGCCGCATAGCTCCGGCCGCCGAGCTCCTCGGCGTAATGCGAGAAGCCCTCGTTCAGCCAGAGCACCTCCCCTGTGCCTCCGCGCATGAGGACGTGCTGGTTGAAGCTGATCATGTGCTGGAATTCGTGGATGAACGTCACCGGGACGAACCGTTGGATATCGGAGGCCGGGTGGGCACAGCTCAGCGTGCCGCCCGGATCGGCGACGATCGAGTAAAAGACCTCGCCCTTATTGGATCGCGAGTCGGTCCGGAACGCGGGATCGATGTCGGCGCCGAAGAAGAAGCCGGCGATGAAGCCGCCGCCGCTGGCGGTGCACTCGGCCCTCGTCGTGAGCTTATTCACGGTGTTGGTCATCAGGACGAGGACCACGCTGTTCGAATCGATGTCAGACTCGCGTCCAAAGGCCGCCGTGTCGACCGCGTACAATCGCTGATCGAACGTGGCGGCAATGGAATCGAGCGCCGCTGAATCGGGCTGCCCCGCGGGCGCGAGGGTGTCGACGTAAATGGCGACTTTGGTCTTGAGCGCACGTACGCGCGCGCCCACACGATCGAAGCGCGAGCAATCTGTGTTCGCGCAGACCATGAACTGCCGAAGCGAGTTCATCGCCGGCGGGCCCGAAACCGATGCCTAAGAGACCGCTGGGGACCGGGCAGGACCAATCTCCGGTGCAAAACCCCACGAGCGCCGCTCATCGCCGAGCCGCAGGAAGCGGTGAAACCGCTCCGCCGGGCTCAGCTCTGCCGCAGGTTCGGAGATTGGGGCGGACGGAGGTGGCGCGGGGAGGATGGTATCGCCGACCAATCGAAACGTCGCCGTCTGACCGGGGACACCGGTCGCCAACTGCGGCATGACCAAGTACGCGGCGGCGAGCGTCGTGGCCGGAAAAACCGAGCAGCCGGCGTTGGACGCCGGATCGAGCGAGACATATTGGTTGACCGCGAGTGTGACCGCGGCATCAGCCGCCGTGCAGGGCCGGATGTGCACGTCCGTGCTGTTACACGCGGCCGCCCCCGCTATCGCCAGCAAACACCCCAGAGCTCGACTGCTCAACTTCCACCTCCTCGGTGATTTCCCCGCCGCGCCGCAGGACCCATTGAAAGCAGATCGGTCCGGCGAGCTGATGCACGCCGATCATCGCTACCAGCAGCGCTTGCAGCGAGACATTCCACTCCGGGAACGCCCGTCGCAGCACGGCCGCGAGCGTGACGGCCAGTCCTCCCTGCGAGATGAGCCCCAGCCACCCATAGGTGGTCCAGGTTGCGCTCCCCTCCCTGCCCGCCCCCCCCGCCAACCGGAGACCACCCCACAAACCCGTGATCCGCAGTCCCGCAAGGAGCAGCGCCCAGGGCCACATCTCTCCCAGCGCGGCGAGCTGCAGGTTGCTGCCGGCGAGCGCAAAAAATACGACATAGACGGGTATCGCGCACCGTTTGAGCTCACCTCTGACACGCGCACTCTGGTCTGGTGCGGCGTAACGCAAGGTGCAGCCCGCCGCGAGCGCGATTAGGACGGCGTCCAAACCGAGCAGACGCACGGCTTGTGCAATGACAAAGGCGAGAATCACGAACACCAACGGGAGCGAGCCGCGAATCGCACGCAGGTACTGCGCGAGTGCGAAGGCAAGGGCGACGCCCGCCACGATCGATCCCGCGAAGATAACAGCCGTCTGCGTCGCGATCCCGGGGGTGACGGCGCCGCTGCTCGCGAGGGGCGATGCCACGGCCAGGATCACGATCAGTAACAGCACGGCGATGAGATCCTGCAGCACCGTGACGTCGAGGGTCGAGCGAGACAGCGGGCCGCCCCCGGTGGCGTCGGTTTCGGTGATGACCGCCCAGGTCAGCGTCGGCGAGCTGACCGTGGCCATCGCGCCGAGCGCGAGGGCGACGACCAGCGCATCGCGGAAGGGCTGGTGCGCGGTCAATGGAAACCAGGGGCTGATCGTGAGGACGACGAAGACAACGGCGGCGAACGGCAGCGCCATCGCCCCCGTCACGATGCGCAGCAGCGCCGCCCGCCGCGGTGGTGCGCGCAGCGCGTCGATGGTCAGCTCGCTGCCGGCGGCGAATGCAATCAGCGCCAGCGCCCCGGTCGAGATGACGCTCAGCGCCTGCAATTCCGGTTCGCGCACGATGCGGAGCCACGCCGGACCCGCGACGAAGCCCGCGATGAGATAGCCGACGATCCGCGGTACGCGCAGCCACTGCGCGATCACTCCCATCAGCGTCGCGGCCAGCGTCACGCACCCGAGGGCGAGTGTCGCTTGCGCCTCGGGAGGAGGAGCTCCGAACGAGCGCGCGAGGCGCTGCAGCACTGCCATGACGACGAACGTGATGAACAGCAGCAGCCATTGCATGAGCGCGCAAAATACGGCAGATTCAGCGCGGTAACCATGCCGTTCGTTCATCTCCACACGCACAGCGAGTACTCTCTCCTCGACGGCGCCAACCGCATCCCCGACCTGCTCGATCGGGTGCAGGCGCTCGGCATGGATTCGCTGGCCATCACCGATCACGGCAACCTGCACGGCGCCTGGTCGTTCTACGCCGAAGCGAAGGCGCGAAAGATCCGTCCGATTTTGGGCTTCGAGGCCTACCTCGCGTTCGGCAGCCGGCATGCGCGCGAGAAACCGGCCGGCGACGCACCCCTGGGCGCGGCGTACTCGCACCTCATCCTGCTCGCCAAAAACCGCACGGGCTACCAGAACCTGATCAAGCTTTCCTCTATAGGGTTCCTCGAGGGCTATTACCGCCGGCCGCGCATCGATAAGCAAGTGCTCGAGCAGCACCGCGACGGCCTCATCGGGCTCGCGGCCTGCCTCTCCGGTGAGATCGCGCTGTATCTGCGGGCGGGGAACTATGAGGCCGCGAAAGCGAGCGCCGCGTGGTTCGCGCGCACGCTCGGGCCGAACGGATTCTGGCTCGAGGTGCAGAACCACGGCATCCCGGAAGAGCAGACCGTCACCGCGGGCATGCTCCGGATCGCGGCGGAGCTGGGCCTGCCCATCACCGCGACGAACGACGCGCACTACTTGAAACGCGAGGACGCGGAGGCGCACGACGTGCTGCTGGCGATCGGCACGGGCAAGGACCTCGACGATCCCAAACGGTTCCGCTTCTTCGGGCAGGAGAGCTACGTCAAATCCGAGTCCGAGATGCGTAAGCTCTTCGGCGAGCATCCCGACACGCTGGCCGAAACCGCCCGGGTCGCCGACCTCTGCGAGTTTGATTTTGAGAAGCGCTATTTCCTGCCGCAGTTTCCGCGGCCGGCGGAATTCGCGACGGATCAGGACCTGCTCGTGCACCTCGCCCGGCTGGGCGCCGTGGAGCGCTACGGCGATCCCCTTCCCGCCGCGGCCCTGCAGCGCCTCGAGTACGAGCTCGACGTCATCACGCGCACGGGCTACGCGGGCTACTTCCTCATCGTCTACGATCTGATCAAGGCGGCCCGCGACCGCGGCATTCCGGTGGGTCCCGGGCGCGGCTCGGCCGCGGGATCCCTGATCGCCTACGCGTTGCGCATCACCAATGTCGATCCCCTCCGGTTCGACCTGCTGTTCGAGCGCTTCCTGAATCCCGAGCGGATCTCGATGCCGGACATCGATCTGGATTTCTGCTTCGAGCGGCGCGGCGAGATCCTGGAATACGCGCGCGAGCGCTATGGGCGGGAGTCCGTCGGCCAGATCATCACGTTCGGCACGCTGAAAGCACGGGCCGCGTTCCGCGACGTGGCCCGCACCCTGCGCGTCGAGATGGGCGATGTCGAGCGCCTCACGAAACTCATTCCCTCGGGGCCCGCGTTCAGCGTGACCCTCGCGGAAGCCCCCGAGAAGGTGCCCGAAGTCAAAGCGGCCGCGGCACAGGATGAGCGTATTAGGAAAGTGCTGGATCTAGGAGCCCGGATTGAGGGCTTGGCGCGGCACGCGTCGGTGCACGCGGCCGGAGTCGTGATCGCGCCGGGACCGCTGACCGACTACGTCCCGGTCTGCACGGCGCCCGACTCGAAGACGGACGCGGACGCGATCATCACGCAGTACGACATGGTGGGACTCGAGCAGATCGGCATGTTGAAGATCGATCTGCTCGGACTCAAGACGCTGACCGTGCTGCACGATGCGACGAAGATGGTCGCCGAGCGCCACGGCGTGACGATCGACCTCGAGCGTCCCGATCTCGACGATCCCAAGGTCTACGAGCTGCTGCGGGCTGGGCGCACCGCCGGGATCTTCCAGTTTGAATCGCCGCTGGCGACGGACTGCTTGCGCAACATGAAGTGCGACCGGTTCGACGATCTGGTCGCGACAAACGCCTTGCTGCGCCCGGGACCGCTCGATACGGGCATGCACCTGGTGTTCATCAACCGCAAGCTCGGCCGAGAGAAGGTCCGTTATCCGCATCCCGCACTCGAGGAGATTCTCGCGCCGACGTACGGCGTGATCGTGTATCAAGAGCAGGTGATGCGCATCGCGAGCGCCCTGGCGGGCTATTCGCTCGCCGAAGCCGACGTGCTCCGCAAGGCGGTCGGCAAGAAGATCAAAGAGTTGATCCAGGAAGAGCTGGGCAACTTCGTGAAGCGCGCCATCGCGCGCGGGCACGACAAGAAGACCGTCGAAGAGATCGCGGCGCAGATCGAGACGTTCGGACGCTACGGGTTCAACAAGTCGCACTCCGTCGCGTACTCGATCCTGTCGTACCAGACCGCGTGGTTCAAGGTGTACTATCCCGCCGAGTACATGGCGGCGCTGCTGTCGTCGGAAATCGGCAACACCGACCGCGTCGTGCAGTACATCAACGAGGCGCGCGAGCTCGACCTGCTGGTCTTGGCGCCCGGCGTGAACGAATCGCGTTATAAGTTCACGGTCGTCGCCGCTCAGCGGATCCGGTTCGGGTTGGGCGCGGTACGCAACGTGGGCGAAGGGGCCATCGCGTCCATCATCGCAGGACGTCAATCGAGCCCGTAT
>QHTY01000196.1:9556-25063 GCA_003220985.1 Gemmatimonadota bacterium | reverse complement strand
CTCTCGGCGCTGAATGCCCTCGTCCATCCCGCCGTGCAACAACGGCGCCTCGAGTTGCAGCGCATCGCGCGCGAGCGTGGCGATGCGATCCTCGTGAACGACATTCCGCTGCTCTTTGAAGTGCTCGATCCGGCGCAATTCGACACCGTCGTGCTGGTCGACGCGCCGGTGCCGGTGCGGCGAACGCGGCTGCGCGCGCTGCGCGGACTCTCTAATGAAGACGCGGACCGCATGATCGCCGTGCAGATGCCCGCGGAGCGCAAGCGCGGCCAGAGTCACTACATCATCGAGAACGAGGGGACCGTTGCCGCGCTCGAGAAACAGGCGAAAGCCGTGTTCGCCGAGCTGCGCAAACGCGCCGCGCGGGCGGGAGTGAGCAAAGAACAGCCCGGTCAAAAACTGGTCTTGTGCGCCACCGATTCCAAAGACACTGCGCCGTTGCTCGGCGCCATCGACCGCCGTTACACCGATGCCGGCATGCGAGTTGAGCACGTCACGGTGAAAGGCTTGGCGAAATCCCTGCGCGAAGGGACCCCGCTTTCGATCGTGGCTACTGCGGCGGCTGCAGACGGCGCCCGTAGCGCATGGGAGCACGCCGTGCCGCCCCGTCCCTGCCGGCTCTACCATATTTCTCCGGACCCCGATCCGGTCGCCGTGCGTCTCGATCTTCGACCGTGGGGGCACGAGCGGATCGCGTTGAGCGAAGAAGACGGCGCGGGGCTGGCGCCCCGACCGGACCTGTTGTAGGCTCCCGACCCATGTCCAGCATACCGAAAGAGCTCCGCTTCACTGCTGACCATGAATGGGTGCGGGAGAGCGACGATCCCCAGGTCGTCGACGTGGGGATCACCGACTACGCCCAGGGCGAGCTGGGGGACGTCGTCTTCGTGGAACTGCCAAAAGCCGGCGCGGCGTATGCGCAGAAGGCCGTGTTCGGTACGATCGAGGCAGTCAAGGCGGTTTCCGAGCTGTATGCGCCCGTCGCCGGGACGGTGCTCGAGACCAACAAGGCGCTGGAGCAGGATCCGGCGCTCGTCAATCGCGATCCGTATGGCCAGGGCTGGATGATCAAGGTGAAGCTCAAGAACGCCAAGGAATTGGAGGGGCTGCTTCGCGCGGATGCCTACGCGAAGCATATCGGAGAGTGAAAGCGACATTCCACGGGCACGCCTGTTTCGTTCTGGAGCGGGACAACAAACGCGTCATCATCGATCCCTTCCTCACTGGAAACCCCGCAGCCGACATCGGACCCGACAAACTGCCCCGCCTCGACGGGATTCTGCTCTCCCACGGGCACGGCGATCACCTGGGCGACGCCGTGGCGCTCTCGAAACAGCACAAGGCCACGATCGTTGCCACGTTTGAGCTCGCCCAGTTTTGCACCGACAAGGGCGCCACGGTTCACGCCATGCACATCGGCGGTGGTCACGACTTTCCCTTCGGCCGAGTGAAGCTCGTGCCCGCGTTTCACGGCGGGCGCGTCGAAGGCGACAGCACCGGCAAGTACACGACGAATCCGGCCGGCGTGGTCGTGACGATGGGTGGGAAGACGGTCTATCACACGGGTGATACGGCGCTGACCATGGAAATGCAGCTGCTCGCGGGGCGCATCGACCTGATGCTCGTGCCGATTGGCGACAACTACACGATGGGAGTCGAAGACGCCGCGCGCGCCGTCGAGTTCGTGAAACCCAAAAGCGTTATCCCAATGCACTACAATACGTGGGATCTCATCAAGGCCGATCCCGCGGAATTCCGGCGCCTGGTCGGCAGCACATCGGCCGTCACGATTTTGAAGCCTGGGGAATCCTTCACGCTCTCGTAAGATGGATATCGAACGCGATCTGTTTCAGGACCGGCACATCGGGCCCTCGCCCGAGGATCAGGGCGCGATGCTCGCCACGCTCGGCTACGACTCGCTCGACGCATTCATCGACGCGGTCGTGCCGGCGGACATCCGGCTGCGCCAGCCGCTGCGCACTCCCGAAGCGCGGACCGAGCAGGAGGCGCTCGAAGCGCTGCGACTGCTCGCCGCGCAGAATCAGGTGTTTCGCTCCTACCTGGGCATGGGGTACCACGACTGCTTCACGCCCACGGTGATTCAGCGGAACGTACTCGAGAATCCCGGCTGGTATACGGCCTACACGCCCTACCAGGCGGAGATCGCCCAGGGGCGGCTGGAGGCGCTGCTCAACTTCCAGACGATGGTGTCGGATCTGACCGGACTCGAGATCGCCAACGCGTCCCTGCTCGACGAAGGCACCGCCGCCGCTGAGGCGATGCACCTGACGGAGGCCGTCTCGAAGCACGACGGCAAGCTGGCGTACCTGATCGACGCCAATTGTCATCCGCAGACGATCGCGGTCGTCCGCACCCGCGCCGCCGCGCGCGGTATCGACGTCGTCGTCACGGACCCCGGTGCGTTCGATTTCCAGCAGGGCAACGTGATCGGTGCGCTGCTCCAGTATCCCGCGACCGACGGCGCGATCCGCGATTACGGCCCGCTGTGCCAGGCCGCGCACGCCGCGGGAGCCCTCGTCACGGTGGCTACCGATCTGCTCGCGCTCACCCTGCTCACGCCACCCGGCGAGTGCAGACATCGCCGTCGGCAACTCGCAGCGCTTCGGCGTTCCGCTGGGCTACGGCGGTCCGCATGCCGCCTTCTTCGCGACGCGCGACGAGTTCAAGCGCCACCTCCCGGGCCGCATCATCGGTGTCTCGAAGGACCGCGCCGGGCGAACGGCGTTGCGCATGGCGCTGCAAACTCGCGAGCAGCACATCGGCGCGAGAAGGCGACGAGCAACGTCTGCACCGCCCAGGTACTCCTCGCCGTGGTTGCCGCGATGTACGCGGTGTATCACGGCCCGGAGGGGCTGCGCCGCATCGCCCGGCGGGTGCACGCGTACACGAGATCGCTCGCCGCAGCGCTCGAAAAGCTCGGATACAGCCTCGCCTATCCCCATTTCTTCGATACGCTGGCCGTCGAAGTACCGGCGGATGTGCTGCCGCGCGTCATGGACGTCGCGCGCGTGAAGCAGATCAACCTGCGGACGCTGTCGCAAACGCGCATCGGCGTAGCGTTCGACGAAACGGTTACCGATGACGACCTGACCGACGTGGTGGCCGCATTTGCGGCGCCGCTGGGACGAGAGGTACGGGCGCAGCATGCTGCGCCCCTACAAAACGGATTGGCTATCCCAGAATCACTGACGCGCACCACGCCGTTCTGCACACACCCGGTCTTCAACACGCATCACTCCGAGACGGAGATGTTGCGGTATTTGAAGAAGCTCGAGGACCGCGACCTCTCGTTGACGGCGGCGATGATCCCGCTCGGCTCCTGCACGATGAAGCTCAACGCCACGACCGAGATGATTCCGATCACCTGGCGCGGCTTCAACGGCCTGCACCCCTTCGCGCCGCGGTCGCAGGCGCAGGGGTACGCGACGCTGTTCCGCCAGCTCGAGGAGTGGCTCGCCGAGATCACCGGGTTCGCGAGAGTGTCGCTGCAGCCGAATGCCGGCTCGCAGGGGGAGTTTGCGGGACTGCTCGTGATTCGCGCGTACCACCGCCACCGGGGCGAGGCCCATCGCATCACCTGCCTGATACCGCAGTCGGCGCATGGCACCAATCCGGCGAGCGCGGTGATGGCGGGAATGACCGTCGTCGTGGTGAAGACCGACGCGCAGGGCAACATCGACGTCGCCGATCTCGAGGCGAAGGCCAAGGAACACCAGGCGACGCTAGGTGCCTTGATGGTGACGTATCCGTCTACGCACGGCGTGTTCGAGGCGTCGATCAAAAAAGTGTGCCGCATCGTGCACCAGTACGGCGGTCAGGTCTACATGGATGGCGCGAACATGAATGCACAGGTCGGCCTCTGCCGCCCCGGCGACATGGGTGCCGACGTCTGCCATCTCAACCTCCACAAAACGTTCTGCATACCGCACGGCGGCGGTGGGCCGGGCATGGGACCGATCGGGGTCGCGGAGCATCTGGTACCGCACCTCCCGACGCACCCGGTGGTGGACGTGGGGATTCCATTGGGCGAAAGCGCCGGCACCGTCTCCGCGGGGCCGTGGGGCAGCCCCTCGATTCTGCCGATCTCGTGGGCGTATATCGCCATGATGGGTCGAGACGGGCTGACGCTGGCGACTAAAGTCGCCATCCTCAACGCCAACTACATCGCGAAGGGGCTGCAGGAAGGCGGACATTACGAATTGCTGTACGCCGGGCAGCACGGTCTGGTCGCGCACGAGTGCATCATCGACATGCGTCCGTTCAAGAGCTCGGCGGGCGTGGATGTCGAGGACATCGCCAAGCGGCTGATCGACTACGGCTTCCATCCGCCGACCGTCTCGTTCCCCGTGGCGGGCACGCTGATGGTGGAGCCGACGGAAAGCGAGCCGAAGATGGAGCTGGACCGGTTCGTGGACGCGTTGATTGCGATTCGCGGCGAGATTCGCGAGATCGAGACCGGCGAAGCCGATCGCGACAACAACCTGCTGAAGCACGCGCCGCACCCGCTCGCCGATCTGCTGAGCGACACCTGGGACCGGCCGTACGCGCGCGACCGCGCCGGTTTCCCGACCGCCGCGACGCGGGACCACAAGGTGTGGCCGCCCGTCAGCCGGATCGATGCCGCGTACGGCGACCGGAACCTGGTGTGTACATGTCCGCCGGTGGAAGCCTACGCTGAGGTCTGACGGGCGGATGGGCGGATCGGCGGATGGGCCGCATTGGAACCTGATCGTCGATGCGGTGGGGCGGTCTGGCGAATACAACATGGCGATGGATGAAGCACTGCTGGAAGAAGTCGCGTGCCATGGCGGCGCCTATCTCCGCTTCTATCGCTGGGACCCTCCAACACTCTCCCTGGGACGGAATCAACCGAACACGTTCTACGACCTTCCGATCGTGCGCCGGCCCACCGGTGGACAAGCTGTGTGGCATGAGCACGAGCTCACATACGCCGCCGTCGCGCCTATCGCGCTGTTTGGGTCACTCCGGAAAGCGTATTGTGAGATCCACACTCGACTCGCGAGAGCATTGCGGGCTCTGGCCGTGGAGGCGGTACTCGCTCCGGCTCATCCGCCCATCCGCCCATCCGCCCATCCGCCCTCATGTTTCGCGTCCCCCGTCGGAGGCGAGATTCTCGTCAGCGGCAGGAAGCTCGTCGGCTCCGCGCAGGTGCGGCGCGGCGAGGCCTTCCTGCAGCACGGCTCGATCCTGACCGCCGCGACACGCGAGCACAAGGTCTGGCCGCCGGTCGGCCGCATCGATGCCGCGTTCGGCGATCGCAACCTGGTGTGCACGTGCCCGCCGGTGGAGGCGTACGCCACTGTCCGACCGTCCGACGTTGCATCTCTCGTCCTGCGGTGAAATGTTAAGCGCCATGCCACGCCGCTCTTCACGATCCCTACACATCGTTCTGGCCGTCGTCGCACTCGCCGCCTGCGAGCGCCGCGGCGGCTGCACCACGGCGGGCTGCGGCACGCTGATCGACGCCGCGGTGGTTGAGCCCCCCACGCTGCTGCCGCCGTCCACCGAGGACATCGTCGCGAGCGACATCGGCGAGCAGCTGTTTCTCAAGCTCGCCGACGTCGGCATGTCCACCAATACCGACGGCGACGAAGATTTCCAGCCGCTGCTCGCGCAGCGGTGGGAGTGGGATGGGCCGCTGACGCTGGTGTTCCACCTCGACCCGCGCGCGCACTGGCAGGACGGCCAGCCGGTGACTGCCGCCGACGTCGAGTTCACGTTCAACGCCTACAATGATTCGGTGGTGGCATCGCCGTTCCGGCCAAAGCTGCAGCGCATCGAGAAGGTCACCACGCGGGATTCTCTCACCGCGGTCTTCCGCTTCCGGGAGCGCTACCGCGAGATGTTCTATGATGCCGTCTACCACATGCGGATCTTGCCGGCGCATCTCCTGCGCTCGGTGCCGCGCGACCAGTGGCGGACGGCGCCGTTCGGGCGGCAGCCCGTCGGCGACGGGCCCTATCGCTTTGTCCGGTGGCAGGCGGCGCAGTCGATTGAGCTCGCCGCCGATACCAACTTCTTTCTCGGCCGCCCGGGGATCCGCCGGCTTATCTGGCGATTCACACCCAGCCTGCCCGTCGCCGTCCAGCAGGTGATCGCCGATCAAGCCGACATCCGCGAGCAGCTCGTGACGCCGGACTTTGTCGAACGGGCGAAGGCGGCGCAGCAGCTGGCGATCTACACCTACCGTGGCAACGTCTACACGTATCTCGACTTCAACCTGCGCTCGGCCGACGATTCGACCAAACCGCACGCGCTGGTGCGCCGTGCGCTCACCATGGCGGTCGACCGCGCGAGTCTGGTCAAGAGCACCCTGGGCGATCTCGGCCGGGTTCCGCCCGGCCCGATCTCGGCGCTCGTCGGCATCTGGGATCCCGATGTCCGGCAGCTGCCCTACGACACCGCGCAGGCCGCGCGCCTCTTGAGCCTGCACGGGTGGCGCGACCATGACGGGGACGGGATCCGGGACAAGGACGGGCAACCGCTCGCCTTTCACATGCTGGTCCCGAGCTCGAGCGGTCTGCGGAAGCAATACGCGCGGTTGCTGCAAGAGCAATTTCGCGCCATCGGCGTCCGCGCCGAGATCGACGAGTTGGAAGGGAGCGTGGTCGCGCAGCGGACGGGCTCCGGAAACTTCGATACGGCGCTGCTGTCGCGCAGCAATGATCCGTCACCGGGGTCCGGCATCACGCAGTCGTGGACCCTCGCGGGGTTTGGCGGCTCGAACTTCGGCCGCTACTACAATCCCGAGTTCGAACGCATCGTGCAGCTGGCGATTTCCGCCCCGACCCGCGAGCGGGCGCGCACGCTATGGCGGTCCGCCCTGGAGACGATCAACGCGGACGCGCCCGCGATCTTCCTGTACGCGCTCTCCAACATCGGCGCCGTCCACAAGCGCGTCGACAACGTGCAGTTCCGTCCCGATTCGTGGGCTGCCTTACTCCGCACCTGGCGCATCCCCCCCGACCGGTTGATCGATCGAGACCGCGTGGAGCGCTAAGTGACGGGGAGCGCGTGGCTCCTGCGGCGCCTGGCTGCGTCCCTCGCCATCATCTTCGCCGTCGTCACGTTCATCTTCATTCTGATCCATCTCGCGCCCGGGAAGCCGTGCAGCGAAAACCTGGAGCCGCGGATCTGCGACCTCCTGACCCACCAATTCGGGCTCGATCAGCCCCTCGCCGTGCAGTACGGGCGCTATCTGGTGGAGCTGGCACACGGGAATCTGGGGATGTCGTTCTCGCTCCGCCGGCCCGTGTTGGACGCCCTGGTCGAAACCGTGCCGTTCACGCTGCAGCTCGCGGGCGCGGCCCTGGCGCTCGATTTCCTGCTTGGCCTCGGCCTCGGGATCTATCAGGCGGTCCGCGTCAACCGCCTGCCGGACGTGGCGCTGGGCAATGCCACGCTGTTCGTTTACTCGCTCCCGACATTTTGGCTGGCGCCGATCCTGCTGCTCATCTTCGGTGAAAAGCTCCGGTGGTTTCCCGTTGGGGGGGCCAGCGACCCGATCTTCTGCCCCGCCGTAACCTCGCTGTTCTGTGTCGCCGATCGGCTCTGGCATCTGGTCCTGCCCGCGACGACGCTCGGCGTCGTCGGTGCGGCGGGCACCGCGCGGTTTCAACGCGCTGCGATGCTGGAGGTGGCGAATCAGGACTATGTGCGAACCGCGCGCGCCAAGGGCGTGCCGGAGCGGCAGATCGTGCTCCGACACCAACTCCGCAACGCGCTGCTTTCCTTTATTACGCGCTTCGGTCTCGCGTTTCCCTTCCTGCTGACGGGCGCCGTGCTCGTCGAAACCGTGTTCGCGTGGCCGGGGATGGGGCGGCTCGCCTTCAATGCAATCCTCACGCGGGACTATCCGCTGGTAACCGCGAGCGCATTGATTGCCAGTACCGTTGTCGTCGCCGGCAACCTGCTCGCCGACATCTTGCTGGGCGTCGCCGATCCGCGGTTGCGTGTGCAAGCCGCCGCCGAGGCGGATATCGCCACCGCATGACGCTCGGCAACTGGCTCGCGCTGTTCGTCGCGCTCGTCACCGCGGCGGAAGTGGTCCGCGCGCTACGCCATCGCGCCTTGCGACGCGACCAGTGGGGGCGGCGCTTTTTCCGGCTCCGCACGACGTCCTGGGGCCTCGGCATTCTCATGTTCTTGGTCATCGTCGCCCTGGTCGCACCGCTGATCGCCCCGTTCGATCCGAACCGCCAGCTCGACATCGTGCACCTCACGAATCAGCCGCCCTCGTGGACGTTCCTGCTGGGTACCGATCCGCTGAGCCGCGACGTCTGGAGCCGCGTCGTCTACGGAGCCCGAGTGTCGCTCGGCATCGGCGCGCTGGGCGCGCTCGTAGCCGTGGCCCTGGGCACGCTGGTCGGCGCGATCGCCGGTTACTATCGGCGCTGGATTGACGCCGCCCTGATGCGCGGCGTCGACGTGGGCCTCGCCCTCCCGCGCATCTTCATCCTCCTCATGGCGGTGGCCTTGTGGGACGGTCTCCCCTTCGCGGCGCTGGTCATCGCGATCGGTCTCACATCGTGGTTCGGCACGAGCCGGCTGGTGCGTGCGGAGGTGCTCTCTCTCCGGCAGCGCGATTTCGTCGTCGCCGCCCGCGCGCTCGGCGCGGGCTCGAGCCGAGTGATCCTGCGCCACGTGCTCCCGAACGCCGCCGCACCGATCATCGTCGCCGCCGCGCTGGGGGTCGGGAACGTGCTGCTGCTCGAAGCGGCGCTGTCTTTCCTCGGCATCGGTGTGCCGCCGCCGGATGCCAGCTGGGGCAACATGATCGCCGATGGCGCGCCCGGCCTCTACACGGCACCCTGGTCGACATTCTTTCCGGGCCTCGCTATCTCCCTGGTGGTGATGTCCCTGAACGCAGTCGCCGATGGGGTCCGCGACGCCATGAACCCGCGCGAGGACACGACGTGACCGCCCCCGCCGCCCCCGCCGCCCCCGCCGCCCCCCCGGTGCTGTTGCGCGTGCGCGATCTCAAGACCTACTTCGTCACGGAGCACGGCAAGGGCACGGCGCGCGCCGTCGACGACGTCTCGTTCGATCTCTTTCCCGGCGAGACGCTCGGCATCGTCGGCGAATCGGGCTGTGGGAAAACGGTGACCTCGCTTTCGATTCTCAGGCTCGTGCCGGAGCCCCCGGGTCACGTTCTTCCGGGAAGTCTGATCGAGTTCGAAGGCCGCAATCTGCTCGCGCTCTCCGCGCCCGAGCTTCGGGCCGTGCGAGGCAATCAGATCGCCATGATTTTCCAGGAGCCGATGACCTCGCTCAACCCGGTCTTTACGGTGGGGGATCAGATCGCGGAAGCCGCCATCATCCATCAGCACCTGTCGCGCCGCGCGGCGCGGGCACGCGCGATTGAAATGCTGCGCCTCGTGGGCATTCCGGATCCGGACGAGCGCGTCGACGACTACCCCCATCAACTCTCCGGCGGCATGCGCCAGCGCGTCATGATTGCCATGGCGCTGATCTGTCACCCCAAAGTCCTGATCGCCGACGAGCCCACGACCGCGCTGGACGTGACCATCCAGGCGCAGATCCTCGAGCTGCTCGATCGCCTGCAGCACGAACTGGGCATGGCCGTGTTGCTGATCACCCACGACCTGGGCGTGGTGGCGGGACACGCCGATCGCGTCGTCGTCATGTATGCGGGACGCGTGGTGGAGACGGCGACGACCGATGCGCTGTTCGAGCAACCCACCCATCCGTACACGGAAGGGTTGCTCGCCGCCGTTCCCCGCATCGACGCACGGCGCGCGCGGCTCCATGCGATCCCCGGTCAGGTGCCCGCGGCGACTGCGTGGCCGCCGGGGTGCCGCTTTCATCCCCGCTGTCCCTACGCGTGGGAGAAGTGCGTCGCCGAGGAGCCACCGTTACTCGATGCCGGTGACGGCGCCGGGCACGCCGCACGGTGCTGGCTCGTGACCGAACCAGAGCGGCGCGTGCCGAAACGATGACCCTCGTCGAGGTGCAGGACCTGGTGAAGCACTATCCCGGCGAGCGCAGCTGGTTCGGCCTGGGGGCGCCGCGCGCGGCCGTGCGCGCCGTGGACGGCGTGTCGTTCACCATCGCCTCCGGCCGCACGCTGGGATTGGTCGGCGAGTCGGGCTCGGGGAAGACGTCGGTAGGCCGGACGATGCTGCGGCTGCAGGAGCCGACCGCGGGCAAGGTCCTCTTCGATGGCAACGACGTGTTCGCCCTCGACGCCGCGCGACTCCGCGCGCTCAGGCGTCGGATGCAGATCGTGTTTCAGGATCCCTACAGCTCGCTCAATCCGCGCATGACCGTCGAGGCGACGCTGCGGGAGCCGCTGGAAATCCACCGGTTGAACGGTGCCGTGTCCGCGCTGCTGGAAGAGGTGGGACTGGACGCGGCGTTTGCGAAGCGCTACCCGCACGAGTTGTCGGGCGGCCAGCGACAGCGGGTGGGCATCGCCCGCGCGCTGTCGGTCGAGCCCCAGTTCATCGTGTGCGACGAGCCGGTCAGCGCGCTCGACGTTTCCGTGCAGGCCCAGGTGCTGAACCTGCTCGCCGACCTGCAGGCGAAGCGTCGCCTCACCTATCTATTCATCGCGCACGACCTCGCCGTGGTCCGTCACATCGCCGACGACGTCGCCGTCATGTACCTCGGCAAGATTGTCGAGCGCGCGCCCGCGGCGGAGATCTACGCGCAGCCGCGGCATCCCTATACGACCGCACTGCTGTCGGCTGTGCCGGAGCCGAACCCGCGGGCGACGAAACAGCGCATCGTGCTCGCGGGCGATATGCCGTCCGCGGCGCACCCGCCGGCGGGGTGCCCATTTCACCCGAGATGTCCGCATCCAATGAAAAGCGACCGGTGCCGAACGGAAGTACCGGCGCTCCGGCCGATCACCACCGGCCATCTTGCGGCTTGCCACTACGCCCAATCGCCAATGACCCTAGCGGACGCCGCCCATCAGCCTCTGAATCGGCCTCGTCACCAGTAGCAGGATTCCAGCGGCCACAAACGTCGTCAGCGCAACCGCTCCAAACAGCTGCGGCAGCGGCAACGTCTCGAACAGTCCTCCCGCCATGCCAGCCAATTTGTTGCCCACGGCAATCGACAAGAACCACAGCCCCATCATGGCGCCCACAATCCGTGGCGGCGCCAGTTTCGTCACGATCGAGAGTCCGACGGGACTCAGGCAGAGCTCGCCGACCGTGTGGAGGAAATACAGTCCGATGAGCCACCAGGGACTGACCAGCATGCCGCGCTCCTGCGCCATTTTCGCCGCTGGGACGATGAGCGCGAAACCCAATCCGACGAAGACCAGTCCGAGCGCGAACTTCACGGGACTCGACGGCTGTCGCGGCCCGAGTCGCACCCATGCCCATCCGATGAGCGGCGCGAGGCCCAGAATCATGAACATGGAGTTGAGCGACTGATACCAGGTCGACGGAAAGCTGAATCCGAGGAGGCGGTTGTCCGTCAGCCGGTCGGCAAACAGGTTCAGGCTCGACGACGCCTGCTCGAAGGCGCCCCAGAAAACCGACGAGAAGACAAATAGCACCCCAATGGCGGCGACGCGTCCCCACTCATCGCGGGTGAACCGCCACCACGGCTCGGTGGACGGAGCGGCATGTTGGTCCGTCTGCCCCAGTCGCGTGAGCGCCGGCAGGAGTCGCGGCTTGCCGGCCACGTACTGGATCAGGCCGATCACCATGCCCACGCCGGCACAGGCGAACCCGACGTGCCAATTGACCTTCTGCCCCAGCGTTCCCACGATGAGCGGCGCGACAAACGCCCCGACATTGATCCCGACGTAGAAGATCGAGAACCCCGCATCACGTCGCGCGTCATCGTCGTCGTAGAGGGCGCCAACCATCGTACTCGCGTTCGGCTTCAACAGCCCGGTGCCGACGACGATCAAGCACAGACCGAGATAGAACGTCGGGACTGTGGGGATCGCCATGCTGAAGTGGCCGAGCGCGATGATGATCCCGCCAAGCAGGACACTGCGGTACTGGCCGAACACCTTGTCGGCTAGCAAACCCCCGACGATCGCTGACGCGTAGACGCCGAAGCCGTACCACCCGATGACGTTGCCGGCCCGCTGGTCGGTGAATCCGAGCCCACCTTGGGTGACCGCCGCGGTCATGAAGAGAATGAGCAGGGCCTTGAGACCGTAGAAGCTGAAGCGCTCCCACATCTCGGTGAAGAACAGCGTCGACAGGCCGCGCGGATGGCTAAACCAACCCGCCGTGTCGCGTTGCGGGACGACTGGTGCTGCCATCTCTATCGAACGCCGCCCATGAGACTGCGAACTGGCCGGAGCAGGAGAAACAGCACGACGCCCGCGCCAACGGTGACCGCGGCAGTAACGCCGAACAGCGTGACCAGGGGGACGGTACTGATGAATCGCGCCGACCATCCGGCCAGCCAGTTGCCCGCGGCATTCGAGAGGAAGAAGATCCCCATGACCAGACTGACGAAGCGAACCGGCGCCAACTTGGTCACGAGCGACAGGCCGACCGGACTGAGGCAGAGCTCGCCGAGCTCCTGGATGAAATAGGCGCCGACGAGCCACAGCGGCGACACTTTCACGCCGCTCTGCGCCAGCGATCCGGCGGGGAGCAGGAGGACGAACGCGAGTCCAACAAAGAAGAGGGCCAGGGCAAACTTGGCCGGGCTCGACGGCTGGCGCGGCCCGAGCTTGACCCAGAGCCAGGCGAAGATCGGCGACAGGAGAATCACGAACGCCGCCTGGATCGACACGAACCAGGAGGCGTACAGCGTAATCCCGAGGAACTCGAGATGCACGTAGCGGTCGGCGAACAGGTTCAGCGTCGATCCCGCCTGCTCGTAGGCTCCCCAGAACAACGACGCGAACACGAACAGCACGACGACTGCGCTGATGCGGCGCCAGTCGTCCGCAGTCAGGGGCGCCTGCCGAGTCCCGGTGCTGGTTTGTGCGGCGAGTCGCGCGCGGCGCTGGGCCTCGAGCCGCTCGATGCCGGGTTGCAGGCGACCGCGGCCGAGCACGTACTGGATCACGCCGAACACCATGCCGACGCCGGCACACGCGAAACCGAGATGCCAGTCGACACCCTGCGCGAGCTTGCCGGCGATCAACGGGCCGAGGAAGGCGCCGAGATTGATCCCCATGTAGAAGATCGAGAAGCCGGCATCGCGCCGCTCGTCACCGGGCTCGTACAGCGAGCCGACGAGCGTGCTGATGTTGGGCTTCAGCAGTCCGGTGCCGAGCACGATGAGCGTGAGACCGGCGTAGAGGAACGGCAGCGGATGGAAGGCGAGCGTGAAGTGGCCGAGGGCGATGATGATGCCGCCAATGAGGACGCTGCGGTATTGGCCCAGCCAGCGGTCGGCGATGAAGCCGCCGATGATCGGCGTCAGCCAGACGCTCGAGACATAGTTGCCGTAGGCGAGGCCGGCGTGCTGATCGGTGAAGCCGAGCGCCTTCGTCATGTACAGGATGAGGAATCCCCGCATCCCGTAGTAGCTGAAGCGCTCCCACATCTCGGTGAAAAACAGCGTAGCGAGGCCGCGCGGGTGGCCGAAGAACTGTCGCTCGCTGTTCATCAATCGAATAGTTCGTCTAGTTCGGCGGTGTCGGGATGCGCGGACGGCCGTAGCAGCGTTCCGAGGCGCTGTTCCCACTTCTCGACGTCGAAGTGGTGCTCGTTCTGCAGCGCGCGGCGCAGCACCGGCGAGAATTCGTGGAACGCTTCGAGCAGCTCGCGCGTCGCCTGACGCAGCGCTTCCTGCTGGAAGCTGTCGTCGGTGGCCCCCATGTCCTCGAGAATGGCCTGCTCGGTGCGCGAGGCGATGATCGGCTCCGCTTGCCCGTCGATGAAGACATTCGTGCGCTGTCCCGGCCCGCGCCCCTGCTCGATCGGCGTGAGCCCCAGAATCCGATCCGAGCGCCAGTACTTGCCGTACCCCAGGAATACCATGCGCCCTCGCTTCACATCCATAGGTTACCTCCGCGGACGCCGGTTCTTGCGCAGGTTCAGTCTTTTCTCATTTTCTTCTTGAGCTCCTCGAGCTGCCGCGCCGCAGCGGCTTCGCGTGCCGCGCGATCCATATCCGACTTGAGCAGCTCGTCTTGCAGATCGAGACCGGGTCGCGCGCCGCCGGCGCTCTGCACATCGCGCCACGCCTGTTCCGTGCTGCTGTCGCCCTGCATCGCCGGTCGGTCGCGCTCCGCGCTCTTGAGCTGCGTCTGCATTTCATCCAGCTCCCGCTGCGCCAGCGCGAGTTCCTCGCGCTGCGCGACGAGTTTGCGCTCGAGCACACCCAGCCGCTCGCGGTGCTTCGCCGCGAACCGCTCCGCGACCGCCACCGTCTCCTGGTCCTGGATCTCGCCAGCCAGCCGGCCGCGGCGTTCGGCATCGGCCAGCCGCTGGCGCTCCAATCCGACCTCACGCTCGGTGCGTGCGATCGCTTCCTGAGTTTCTGCGACGGCGACCTTCGCATCGACGACCGCCTCGCGCATCTGGCGCGCGAGCGATCGCAGGTCGGGGCTGGACGCCGCATCGAGAGCAGCGCGGAAGGCGTCCCGCAGGCGCTCGAACAGAGTTCAGCTCTTGCGGACGGTCTTGGCGAAAAAGTCGGAAAAGACGGGCTCCACGGCGGGCGAATTACACTCCGGGCAGTTCGGACGAGACCGCGCGGAGTGTTCCGCCATCGATTCCGTGCGCGAAAACCGCGCCTCACACACCGTACAGCGGTACTCGTACAAAGGCATGCCGAAACGTTATTCCCGCGCAAAACCATGGTCAAGTTGACGCACTCGCCCTCACCCGCAAATTGCTGGCATGCGCACGGCGTGGCTCCTCCTAGCTCTCCTGACGGCATGTGGCGGCGGCCTCGAGCCCGAGCCGATCTGCGCGCCCTCGCTCGTCGGGCTGTGCGGGACGCTCCGATTCCGCGGCACGATCCCCGCGAACACCGAAAACGTCTTCATCGCCGCGTACGTCGCCTTTCCGCTGACCTGCAACGAGCTCATCGCCAACCGCCAGCCCCTGATCCCCGGCTCGGTGCCGTATACCGACTCGCTGACGCTGTACAGCGTACCGCTGTCCCCAGGGACCTACCATTGGGTCCTGGCGGTCTGGAAAAAGCCGGGCCCGCTCACGCTCACGCCGGCCGATACCCAGTACCTGCGTGTCGCCGGCTACTACCGCAACCCGGCGGACTCGACGCTCCCCGGCAATGTGACGGTGCCACCTGGGGCGTCCGCCGGCGACGTCGATTTCGCGGTCGATTTCGACAACCTGCGGCCCGCGACGGATTTCGTGACGTGCACCGGGCCATAGCCGCGCTGCTCGTGGCGCTCGCATTCGCGCCGCTGGTTGGGGGAGGGAGGGCGGCCGCGCAGGGCGTGCTGCGCGGAACCGTGCATGATCGGGAGGGCGCGCCGATTCGCGGCGCCGCGGTCGTCGTGCGCGGAACGACACTCGCGACCGAGACCGATCTGCA
>QHTY01000196.1:8891-9492 GCA_003220985.1 Gemmatimonadota bacterium | reverse complement strand
GCTGACGGGTGGCGACTCGACGACGATCGATATCGCGCTGTCGCCGGCGCCGCTCGCGCTCCCGCCGGTCGACGTGATCAGCGAGAAGGTGCCGCATTTTGGCGACCGCCCCCCCACCAGCGTCGCCCAAGTCACCGAGCAGGACCTGAATCGCCGTGCCGTGACCACGGTCGACGAAGCGGTCGATCATGCGCCGGGCGTGCAGTTCGTGAACGGCCAAATCAACCTCCGCGGCTCGACCGGTTACGTGCAGGGATTGAATTCGCGCGTCCTGATGACGGTCGACGGCGTTCCCATGAATCAGGGAGACCGGGGGGGCATCAACTGGGATTTGCTCGCGGTGGACGAGATCGAGAGCGTCCAGATCCTCAAGGGGGCGGGGTCCTCGCTGTATGGATCGGCCGCCTTTGGTGGGGTCGTGAATGTGACGACGCGCGACATCCCGAATGGCCTCCACACCCGGATGCGATTCACCGGTGGCATGTACGGCGATCCGCCCCACCTAGTCTGGCGGTTTCGCGACAACGCGGGATTGCTGGGCAGCGGCGACGTCACGGCGTCCTACGGCACGGACGAGCTTGGCGGCAGAATATCGGCGGGC
>QHTY01000196.1:464-8829 GCA_003220985.1 Gemmatimonadota bacterium | reverse complement strand
AGCGCGCTGGCAACCGTCCGTCAACACGAGAGTCGACGTCTCGGGGGCATGGGCGGTCGACCGCTACGACGTTCCGCTCAGCTGGTGCAGTCGCGGTGAATGCGACGATCGGGGGCAAGTCTTCCAGCCGTTCAAGGTGGACACGAGCGAGCGGGGCGCACGCACCGACTCACGCAAGGGCTATCTCGCCGCCCAGGTGCGTACGACCGTCTCGCCGCAGCTGGCGTGGGTCGCGCGCGGCTCCTGGATGCGGACGCATTTCACGGACCTGCGGCGCACCGCGACGGAGTTCGGCGTCGGGAACCGGTTTGGCGCGGAAGGCCGCATCGAGGCACACCCGGACTCCTCGCGCACCGCGATCGTCGGCACGGAGGCGACGGTCTCCGACGTGACGAGCGACATCTTCGGCAACCACTCACAGTCCGAATTCGCGGCGTACGGCCAGAGCGATCAGCGCAGCGGTGTGGTGCGGATCAGCGGCGGCGCACGGCTCGACTTGCTCGCCGTCGATGGCGGGTCGCTCACGGCCGTCGTCAGCCCACGCGTCGGGATCACGGTGCCGACAGATCGCAGTGGACCGAATGGGGGGCTGATCCGCGCATCGATCGGGCGCGGCTTCCGCGCGCCGACGATGGCGGAGCGGTTCGTGCATACCACCGCCCTCGGATTCGACGTCGTGCCCAATCCCACGCTGCGGCCCGAGACGGCATGGTCGTTCGAGATTGGGCACACGAGCGCGCCCCTGTGGGGGATGATGCGGCTCGATGCGGCGCTCTTTTGGACCGAGGCGCGCGATCTCATCGAACCGCAGGTACTCCAGATCCCACCCGCCACCGTGGAGATTCAGCTCCAGAACGTCGTGCGCGCCCGGATCGCGGGCCTCGACGCCAACGTGATCGCTGCACCGATCCGTGACCGGCTGATCGCGACCCTCGGCTACACGTACCTGGACACCCGCCGCCGGCTGTCGGGCGATAGCACGTCGGGACCTCTGGCGTTCCGGCCGCGCCACCTCGTCACGCTGGGTGCGGACTACACCGTCGGCCCGGTGGGCGTCGGCGCGGACTTCCGCTTCGCGAGCCGGCCAGAGCGCATCGAGCTGGAAGGATTCGTCGATCCGCGTCGCGTACCGGTGAAAGTGTTGGACCTGCGCGCGCGCTGGACGTCGGGGCCCGTTGAGTTCCGTCTGCTCGCCACGAACGTGCTCAACTACATCTATAACCTCGTGCCCGAAACCCTCGCGCCTGTGCGGACCGTCACGCTGACCGCTGTCTGGTCCCATTAGCGTTAGATTGGGAGCCCATGAACCGGTCGGTATCGTCCCTCCTGATGTTGCTAGGGGCCGCGGCGTGTAGCCGCGGGAGCAGTGGCTCGCCAACCTGCGGCCTGGCGATGCTCGCGGGGCCGTCGCTGATCACGTCGCAGCTGCAGAACGCACGCATGGTGCTGACCGACCCGCCCCGCGGCATGCCCGATTCCCTCCCCGCGCGCGTGATCGAGCAAAAGGCCGGCAGCGGCGGGAACGGCGCCCTCATTGTCGGTCGCGATGCCGAGGGCAAGATCTCGATGCAGTACCGCGGACCGACCTTCCCGGCACGCGGGTACGGTTTGCTCGTCGTCGACGACACCTCGCAACGCGCCATGGGCGTGCTGCTGCTCGACCAGGAGGAGCCCGCGGGCCATCCCGCGATCGGCACGGTCATCGGCGGCAGCACGGTCCTGAATCTGTACGGCGTGCGTGTCGACTGGGCCAGCGTCAGCAACCCCCGCTGTCCGTTGTTTGGTTCCGCGCCCACTTCCACGTCGTGACGCAGGCTCAGCCGGTGGCCGTGACCGCGCCGCGCCGAATGGTCGATGGCCGCGAGCGCGTCACACTGAACACGGCGTACGTGCGCGCGCTCGAAACTGCCGGCCTGGTTCCCCTCGCGGTCCCAACAATGGTGGCCGCCGACCGTGCCGCTGCCGCCCTCGCGGCGGTCCGTGGGCTGGTGCTCACGGGTGGCGAAGACGTCGCGCCGGACCGCTACGGGGCGACGCCGCATCCCCGCCTGGGCGATGTCGATCCCGTGCGTGACGCCGCCGAGCTCGCGCTCATCGCCGCAGCGCGCTCGCGCCGCCTGCCGATTCTCGCGATCTGCCGCGGCATTCAGATCCTCAACGTCGCGCTCGGCGGTACGCTGTATCAGGATCTGGACAGCGAGCGGCCCAGCCTGGTGCCGCACAGCGATGAGACGACCCAGCATGCGGTGCGCGTCGCAGCCGGGTCGCTCCTTGAACGCACGCTCGGCATGCGCTCGGCGACGGTCAACAGCCGCCACCATCAAGCGATCCGCGATCTCGCTCCGTGTCTCAAAGCCGTGGCCTGGGCCGATGACGGCGTGATCGAGGCCGCCGAGCCGGCAGACGCGAATGCCGCGTGGATGGTCGCGGTCCAATGGCATCCCGAAGACCTCACGGAGCGGGCGCTGTTCGACGGATTCGCGCGGGCGGTCGCGTGACCGCGGTGCTCCACGCCTTTCCGTCGGCGGAGTGGGTGGCCGCGTATGAGGCCGCGATCAACGCGAGCGACGACTACCGCAGCGCGTCGACGGAGTGGACGCACGGATCGGTCGCGCTTGTCATGCCCGCGCAGCCCGCCATCGGCGTTCCCGACGACGTGGGGATCTGGCTGGACCTCGACCGCGGTGTCTGCCGCGCCGCGAAGCTCGTCGCGCGCGAGGACGCGCAGCAGGCCCCCTTCGTCCTGACCGCCGAATACCGCTTCTGGAAACAGATCATCAAGAAGGAACTGGGTCCCATCGCCGGAATCATGCAGCGCAAGGTCGCGTTACACGGATCGTTGCCGATCGTGGTCCGATTCATCAAGTCTGCCGAGGCCCTGGTGGACGCCGCCACGCGCGTGCCGACGCGGTTCCTGGACGAGGCCACGTGATCGGCTCGGTCACCGACGTGCTGGCGCGACTGACCGCGCTCTCGCAGGAGCTCGCCGGCGCCTTTCGGCCGGCCACGATCGTCGAGATCGTGGCGCGGGTCCTGACGGAGCAGCTGGCGCCCGGTCGTCTCTCCGTGATGTTGCTCGACCTCGATTCCAACCGGCTCGCCGTCGCTTACCACAACGGCCCGCGTCCCGCGAACACGGACGAGCCGCTGTTGCAGCTCGCGCTCCGGAAGGGCCCGCTGGTGTTTCCGGAGAACGTCGCCGCGCGCGCCGCCGAGTTCGAGGTCACCCTCGACGGGAAGCGGACCGGACCGATACCGCCCAGCTGGCTCGGCGCGCCGATTCTCGCCGTCACGCGCACCATCGGCGCGGTCGCGCTGGAAGGTGATCGCAAGCACGCGTTCGATGAAGGTGCGCTGATGTTCACACGCGCGGTGCTGGCGCAGGCGGGGCTCGCGCTCGAGAACGCGCGGCTCGTCGAGCTGCTGTCGAGCGGCAAGCGGGAATGGGAACAGACGGTCGACGCATTCAACCACGCAATTTGCTATGTGGATCCGCAAGGCGCGGTGCGTCGCGCCAATCGTGTATTTGCCAATTTGATCAAGCTCCCCGTCACGGCGCTTCCCGGCCGACCTTGGGTCACCCTCCTCCCGCCGTCGTGGGTAGAGTCTGTGACGCGCCTGCTGGCTCCCACGCCGAGCGAAGCGTCGGTAGAGGTGCGCGCCGGCGACCGGACATTGCTGGTGACCGCCATTCCCACCGGCGAGCCCGGCGCCGCCGTGCTCCTGTTCGAGGATCAGAGCGAGAAGCGGCGTCTCCAGGAGCAGCTGCTGCAGTCGGAGAAGATGTCGGCCATCGGCCAGTTGATTGCGGGCGTCGCGCATGACCTCAACAACCCGCTCGCGTCGGTCGTCGGTTTCAGCGATCTGCTGGGCGAAGCCGCGGATGTGCCGCCGCGCCTCGCCGAGCCCCTCGCGGTGATTCGGCAGGAAGCCGAGCGCGCATCGGCTATCGTCCGCAACCTGCTGTCGTTCGCCCGGCGGCAGGAGGGCGAGCGCCAGCTGCAATCGATCCGGCCTATTCTCGAGTCGACCCACCAGCTTTTGAAAAACCAGCTCCTCGCTGCCCGCATCGAGCTCACGTTGTCCTTCGAGCCGGGACTGCCGGAAGTCGAAGTCCACGCGAATCAGATCAAGCAAGTCTTCGTGAACATCATCAACAATGCGGCGCAGGCGATCACCAGCACGCGCCACAAAGCGGGGGGCGGCCGGATCGAGATCGTCGCCCGCTGTGAGCCGGACGGCATTGCCGCGAGCATTTCGGACAATGGTCCCGGAATTCCGGAAGCCGTCGCGCAACGCGTGTTCGAGCCGTTCTTCAGCACCAAATCCGAGGGCGAGGGGACCGGCCTCGGCCTGTCGATCTGCCTTGGGATCGTGAAGGAACACGGCGGCAACATTTCCGTGGACCCGGGCGGCGCAGGCAGCGGCCGTGGCGCCACGTTCACCGTCGAGCTCCCGGCCGGTGTACGCGCGGAGCTCGCCCCGCTCACCCGGGGGGCCGGGGGAGGCAGTACGGAGGCCGAGCCCTCACCGGCCGAACGGCAGGAACACCTGCGGGTCCTTGTGGTGGATGACGAGCCGCACATCCTCCACTACATGCAAGCGACGCTCGAAAGCTGGGGGCACGAGGTAGTGGTCGCGCACGACGGCAGCCAGGCGTTGAAACGGGCGCTCATGCAGCCCTTCGATCTCATCATCTGCGACCTCCGGATGCCCCGGCTGGGCGGCCGCGAGATGTTTCAGACGCTCGCGCGCATGCATCCGGCGGTCGCCGATCGCATTATCTTCGCCACGGGCGACACGGTGCGCGGCGACACGCTGCAATTCCTCGAAGAGCTGGGCCGTCCTTTCCTCCAAAAGCCCTTCAAGCTCGACGCACTGCGCCGCGTTCTCGCCGGAGTCGTGAAAGTCCCTGCGTAACGAGGGCGAGTGCGAGTACTGCAGGTAGACTCCGGCCGCGAATGGCGCGGCGGCCAGAATCAGGTCCGGCTGCTATGCCGCGAGCTCGGCAAGGACGCCGGGATCGAGCAGGTCCTCGTCACCAAAAACGGCAGTGAGCTCGCGCGTCGCGTGAGTGCCGCTGGCATCACCGTGCAGGGAACCAGCTGGGAGATCGGGCTCGACCCGCGTGCCTGGTGGCACCTGCGACGCACGACCGCCGCGTTCCGACCGGACATCATCCACGTGCACGATAGCCACGCGCTCACCCTGACCGCGACGATGGCGATGGGCCGGACGCTCGTGGCCACTCGGCGCGTGGATTTTCACCTCGGGCGCTTCGGCGCGTGGCGCCGGCCCGATCGCATCATCGCCGTCTCCGGGGCCGTCAAGCAGATCCTCACGCGTGACGGGATCGCAGCGGACGGCATCACCGTCGTACCCGACGGCATCGATCCCGAGGAAATCCGGCGGGCCGCGACCCCCGCGCTCGACATCCGCAGCCAGCTCCGCATTCCCGCGACAGCCCCGCTGGCGGTGAACGCGGCGGCGCTGGTGGATCACAAGGACCAGCGTACGCTCGTGCGCGCCGCGCAGTACGCGCGCGCCCTGGAGCCCGAGTTGCACTGGATCATTGCCGGTGACGGACCACTGCGCGCGGCGCTCACCAGCGAAATCGCGCGACTCGAGCTCGAGGACCACGTGCACCTCGTCGGCTATGTCGACCGCATCGAGGCGCTCATCGCCGAGGCGAGCGTCTTCGTCATGTCGTCGAAAACGGAGGGGCTCGGCAGCGTCATCCTGAACGCGTTGGCGCTCGGACGACCCGTCGTGGCCACGACCGCCGGGGGAATCCCTGAAATCCTCCCTCCCGACGTGCTGGTTCCGGTCGAGGCTGCTGAAGCGTTGGCGCAAAAAGTGGTGGCAGTCCTGGAACATCCCACCCCGCTTCCCTTCCCGCAGCGCTTCACCGCCCACGCCATGGCACAAGGAGTCTTGGACGTCTATAGGGCCCTTCTCTAGATTGCAGGGCCATGATTTACGTCTGCGTTCCGGTTCACAACGAGGCGCGCACGGTTGGACTCGTGCTCTGGAAGGTGCGCCAGGTATTCACCGCGTTCGAGCGGGAATATCAGATCATCGCGTGCGATGATGCCTCGACGGACGGGTCGGCGGACGTGTTGGCGTCATACGCGCGCGTCCTGCCGCTGACCGTGATCCACCATCCCTCGCGGCAGGGATACGCAAAGAGCCTCGAGGAGTTGCTGCGCGTGGCCTTGCAGCGCACCGATCGGCCGAAACGCGATTGCGCGATCACGCTCCATGCCGACTTCGTGCACGCGCCGGAAACGATGGAAGAGATGGTCAAACGCCTCGAGTCCGGCGCCGATCTCGTCGTCGCCGAGCAGTATCGCGCGCAGGGGACCCGCTCCTGGCCGGAACGGTGGGCGCGGCAGTGGGCGCCGCGCTTGCTCCGCGTGGGCGTCGGTGTGAAGGACTCCATTTCAGGCTTCCTGGCACTGCGTCTCGTGGTGCTGCGCCAGGCAACTCGGAACGGCGCGGCCTCCCCTCTGCTCGCCACCGAGGGGTGGGCGGCGAACGCGGAGCTCCTGGCGCGCCTTGGCGCCAATGCCCGGCGGATCGAGGTGGTTTCCAGCGCCGCGCGATACGACCTCAAGCAGCGGCCATCGCGATCCAATCCCTGGCAGCAGCTCCTCGCCGCGTGGCGCGCGCGCAGCCTGATCAGTGCGGCGCGCAAAGCGGCGACGATGGTCGTGCTCGCGCTGCTCGCGGCCACAGGGGCTCTTGGCGCCCAGGACCACGTGTGTACCGGCAACATGGTTAGTGCCGTGCCGTTCCCGGTCGGCGAGCGGCTGTCGTTCAACGCGAAGTACGGGATCTTCAACGTGGGCAGCGCCGCTATGGAGGTCATGGGGATCGATACCGTGCACAACGTTGAGGCCGTGCACATTCGATTCCGCATATCCGGTGGGGCGCTCTGGTACCATCTCGACCAGACCATCGAGTCGTGGGTGGGACGGTATGACTTTCGATCGCGGCGTTTCTCGTCCGTGCAGGACGAGCGCGACAGGCACCGCGAGCGCCAGTATGAGATCTTCCCCGATTCCGGGTTCTATCGCGAAGTCGGGCGCGACACGACCTTTGCGACCGTCCTCGAGCCGCTCGATGACGCCGCCTTCCTGTACTGGATCCGGACGGTGCCGCTGGACGTCGGCAAGAAATATGAGTATGCGCGCTATTTCCGACCCGACCGCAATCCCGTGATTATCGAGGTGGTGCGCCGGGAGCGGGTCAGCGTCGCCGGCAAGAAGTGGCGGGCGCTCGTCGTCCGTCCCAAGATTCCGCAGGCCCGCGGGATCTTCGCGGAAAAATCGGAAACCCTGATCTGGCTGTCGGACGACGCGCAGCGCCTCGTGTTGGCGATTCAGTCCAAGTTCTCGTTCGGCCAGGTCACGCTGAAGCTCAAGGACTACGTGGTTCCAGGAGTCGCTCAGCCATGACCGAGTACCGCGAAGCCGACTTCTCCCGGCTGAAGACGGTCCCCGTTGCCAAGCGCCCCAACAAAGTCGACCCGTCACTCCTCGCCCACGCGCCGCACCCCTCCGAGGCTTCGTTCAGCGCGTTTTTCGATGCGCTACCCGCGATTCTCGCCGCGCAAGATCTGCGGTACGTGGTCGATCAGATCGTCGCGGCGGCCGGGAAGCGCGCGATCGTCGCCATGTTGGGTGGGCACGTGATCAAGGTGGGGCTGGGGCCGCTGCTGATCGCGCTGATGCGCCAGCGCGCGGTGACCGTTGTCGCCATGAACGGCAGCGCGGCGATTCACGACTTCGAGCTTGCGGCGTACGGAGGAACCAGCGAAGACGTGGCGGCGGGTCTGGGCGACGGAACCTTCGGGATGGCGGAGGAAACGGGACGCGAGATGAATGCGGCGCTGGCGCGCGGCGCCCAGACTGAGCAGGGTGCCGGTGAGGCGTTCGCCGAATACTTGCGCGCGCGTCAGGAACTTCCCGGGCGCGACGTGTCGGTGTTAGTCGCGTGCAGCGAGCTGGGCGTGCCGGTCACCGTGCACGCGGCGCTCGGGGCGGAGATCATTCATCAGCATCCCACCGCCGACGGCGCCGCTATCGGCGCCACCAGTCACCGGGATTTCAAGCGGCTGGCCGCCACCCTGCCTGACCTCGACGACGGCGGCGTGGTGCTGAATCTCGGCAGCGCGGTGCTGATGCCCGAAGTGTTCCTCAAGGCATTGACCATCGCGCGCAATTTGAATGGTGGGAAACCGAAGAACTTCACGGCCTGCGATTGCGACATGCAGCGCCACTATCGGCCGCGTGTCAATGTCGTCGAACGACCGACACTGGCCGGTGGGCGTGGCATCCAGCTCACCGGCCATCACGAGATC
>QHTY01000196.1:0-298 GCA_003220985.1 Gemmatimonadota bacterium | reverse complement strand
GATCCCAAAGATCAACTTCAGCCCCAGCCAGGCGACAACCGCGAGAATCGCGAAACCAATGATGCTCCGGAACATGATATCCTCCGTGGTGTCCGGTGCGTTTGCAGCGTACGCCTAAATGTCGCACAAAGTTTCGTCCTGTGAAGTGTTGGTGGCCGGCGGCGGAATCATCGGCGCCGCCTGCGCCCGCGCCGCGGCGCTGCGTGGGCTGCGCGTCCTGATTTGCGAGCCGGGGCCCGATCCGGCGGCAGCGTCGGCCGCGTCGGCCGGAATCCTGGGCCCGCAGATCGAGCGGACC
>QHTY01000250.1 GCA_003220985.1 Gemmatimonadota bacterium | reverse complement strand
CTTGCGACTGGACTCGATGAGGTGATCAAACACCGCCGTATCCTCCGGACTGGTGGACTGGTTCGCTAACTAATAGTACCCGTTGCACCTGGCCCGCTAGTAGGCGAAAGATTACAAAACGATGACAGCCGGATGAGCCTTTGACGTCGATCTCAACGGGCACGTCCCGTGCCGTTTCGGATCGTGAAGTCGTAGGGAATTCGCACTCGCACGCGCACCGCTCGTCCGGAAACAAATGCTGGCCGAAACAGCGTGGCGAGGAGCACCTGTCGCGCAGCCGCAACAAACTCGGGATGAGTCGCCGAAACGACACGAACCGAGTCTCGGAGGTCGTCGTCCTCGCTGCCGGTTGAGGAAAGACGATGGAAACTGGTTCCGAAGACCTGGGATTTGAGCGCCCGGTCTTGGCGGGTCCGAGCAGCACGGCGGCGCCAAGGCCTATATGAATCGTGATCGATGCCACTCCGCTGAAGGCACGCATGGTGTCACTCCCGGGTGAGATTGAAGTCGATCGCGATGACGATCCAGGCCGCACCGGCTTTTCCGCCGAACCGCCCAGGTCGGAACAGCGCCGCGGCCAAGGCCTGACGCGCTGGTTGAATGAATTCGACGTGCGTCGCTTGCCGCACCAGGATCGACGCTGCCTCCACTCGTCCCTCCGCGTTCACCAAGGCCTGTACGACCACGCGACCGTCGATGCCGGCGCGAAGCATGATGACCGGGTACACGGGACGCGGCATGCGCAACAGAATGGGAAAGGGATCGGGTCTGGGGTCGCGGGGCCCGACCTCCTCCATCACGGCCGGGGTTCGCGCGGCCGGCGTGGCTCCCCATGCCTGCAAGACCAGGGTCAAGAGCACTGAGGGAATCACGGTGTGGACGACAAGCCACTCGAGCGAGCTGGGCCGTTGCGATCGCGCCGGGTCATCGTACATGGTCGTCCCTCAGCTTGAGGCCATCTGAGAGATACAGACGACTTCTGACCCTGCGCTTGCACCTGAATTACAGAATCGTGACAACGCGATGTGGATCTACCCGCGCGGCAACCCCACGGTAAATGTGGTGCCCCTGCCCGGCCGGCTCTGCACCTCGATCGTGCCGCCATGCGCTTCCGCAATCCACTTGCAGATGGCGAGACCGAGGCCGGTGCCGGCGCGCTCGCTCGTGCGCGTGCGCGCGGAATCGGCGCGCCAGAAGCGGTCGAACACGTGAGGCAAGTCACCCGGCGCGATGCCGATGCCCGTGTCGGCCACCGTGAACACCGCCCGTCCGTTGCTGCTGCCAAGCTCGACCGAGACCTGACCGCCGCGCGGCGTGTACTTCACGGCGTTCTCGATGAGGTTGAGTGCGAGCTGCCGCACGCGGCTGCGATCGACCGACACGACGACGGGCTCGGACGGCAGACGGATATCGATGCCCACGCCGGCGTGCTCGGCCAGGAGCTCGCCCGTCTCTCCCGCTTCCTCGAGGATCTGGCGGAGGTCGACCGGTTCGCGGTGGAGCTCCGCCCGGCCCTCGTCGGCGCGCGCCAGCGTGAGCAGCGAATCCAGGAGCTCGGTCATCCGGTTCACTTCCTGGAGTGTCTCTTCCAAAGCCGCGAGCGTTTCCGGCGCAGTGTCGGGGCGTGTGATGGCGCGCTCCACGCCGGCGCGCACGACCGTCAGCGGCGTTTTGAGCTCATGACTCGCATCCGCGGTGAAGCGTCGTAGCGCCGCGAAGCTGCGCTCCAGCCGGGTCATCATCTGATTCAGCGTGGCCGCGAGCCGGGCCAGCTCATCCTGCGCCAGTGGCAGGGGCAAGCGGCGATGCAGGCTGCGGCCGTCGCTGATCTCGCGGACCTCGGTGATCATCCGATCCACCGGCTCGAGCGCCCGCGCCGCTATCCAGCGGCCGACCAAAATGGCGGGGACGACGCCGACGACGAAGGCGATCAGGATCGTCGTGAGGAGCTGCTCCAGCCGCAGCTCTGCGGAGCGGGTATTCGCGCCCGCGAAAATCGCGCCGAATTGCTCACCGGCGTCCGGCACGGCGCGCACGACGTAATGCAGCGTCGGCCCGTTCGGCTCGATCCGGAAACGCCCCGGGAGGTGCGACGCGGACGCCTCAGCGACGGGG
>QHTY01000249.1:7104-7726 GCA_003220985.1 Gemmatimonadota bacterium | reverse complement strand
CTGCCCTCTGGATCGCGCAGCGTGAGCTGGGCTGGATATCCGACCGCATCATGGCCGAGGTAGCAGAGGTGTTGGGGCTAACGCCCGCATACGTGAAGGGCGTCGTGACGTTTTACACGATGTATCACCAGCACCCGGTCGGCAAAAACTTCGTGCAAGTGTGCACGACATCGCCCTGCAACATCTGCGGGGCCGAGGCGGTGCTGAAGGCGCTGCTCGAACAAACCGGGGCTGGAGATGCCGGCGCGACGAGCGCGGACGGCAAGTGGACCATCGTCGAGGTCGAGTGCCTCGGCGCCTGCGGCTTCGCGACGCCGGTGATGGTCAATGAGGATTTCATCGAGTCGGTGACGCCGGAAGGCGTTCCCGATCTCCTTTCGCGCTACAAGTAACATGGGCTATCCGCACAAGCCGCACGCTCGCGAAACAACGGTCCTCTCGCAGCACTTCGGCGATATGGAGGCGACCACGCTCGACGGTTGGCGCAAGCGCGGTGGTTACGTCGCACTCGAACGTGCGTTAGGCATGGCGCCGGCCGATATCGTCAACGTCGTGAAGGAATCGGGCCTCCGCGGCCGTGGCGGCGCCGGCTTCCCGACCGGCGTGAAGTGGTCGTTCATGA
>QHTY01000249.1:6556-6995 GCA_003220985.1 Gemmatimonadota bacterium | reverse complement strand
TGCTCGAGGGAACGGCGATCGCGGCGCACGCGATTCGCGCCGAGGTCGCCTACATCTATATCCGCGGCGAGTTCACCGAGCCGTGGACGATCATGGAACAGGCGCTCGCGGAGGCGAACGCCGCGGGCGTGTTCGGCAAGATCAAGATCTACCTGCATCGCGGCGCGGGCGCGTACATCTGCGGCGAAGAAACCGCGCTGATGAATTCGATCGAGGGCAAGCGCGGCAATCCACGAATCAAGCCGCCGTTCCCGGCGGCCGCGGGCTTGTTCGGCATGCCGACGACGATCAACAACGTCGAGACGCTCGCCGCGGTGCCGCACATCATCAAGCGCGGCGCCGCGTGGTACAAGAGCCTGTGTCTGTCCAATCCGAAGAGCACCGGCACGAAGCTCTTCTCGGTGTGCGGCAACGTGCAACGCCCCGGCAACTATGAAGT
>QHTY01000249.1:0-6214 GCA_003220985.1 Gemmatimonadota bacterium | reverse complement strand
CTGCTCGATCTCTCCGAGAACATGACCGGCAAGACGATCTGCGTACTGTCGGACTCGTGCGCCGCGCCCGTCGTCAGCGGCATCAAGAAATTCCGCGGCGAATTCGAGGCCTATCTGGCGGGCAAGCGTCAACCGGTGATGGTGGCCTGATGGCTGACGGCATGATCAATCTGATCATTGACGGCGTTCCTGTGTCAGTTCCTCCCGGCACGCTCGTCATCGAGGCTGCGAAGCAGGCGGGCGTGCTCGTGCCGCACTACTGCTATCACCCGGGCCTGCCGGTCGCCGGCGTGTGTCGCATGTGCCTGATCGAGATTGAAAAGGCACCCAAGCTGCAGATTGCGTGCGCGACGACCGTGACGGAGGGCATGGTCGTCAAGACGCAGACGCCGCAGGCGAAAGACGCGCGCCGGGGTGTGCTCGAGTTCCTGCTCATCAATCACCCGCTCGATTGTCCGATTTGCGATCAGGCAGGCGAGTGTGAGCTGCAGGATTTCGTGTTCCAGGAAGGCCAAGCGCGCACACGCTACGCCGAATACGCGAAGCGGTTCAATCCCGTCGAAGACTTCGGTCCCGACGTCCTGTACGTCCCGAACCGCTGCATCTTGTGCACGCGCTGCGTCCGCTTCATGGAAGACGTCGCGCAGGAGCCCGTCCTCAACGTCTCGGAACGCGGCGATCGGGCGTTCATCGGCATTCACCCGGAGGCGCGGCTCGACCACCCCTGGGCCGGCAATGTGGTGGACCTGTGTCCCGTGGGGTCGCTGCTCTCCAAGGACTTCCTGCACAAGGCGCGCGCCTGGGAGCTCGACAAGACGGCGTCGATCTGCACCGGCTGCTCGCAGGGCTGCAATATCACCCTCGATACGCGCGATGAAGTCGTGGTGCGCGTGCGGCCGCGGCCCAACCTCGAGGTGAACCGGTACTTCATCTGCGACCACGGGCGCATGCACTACAAGTGGATGAATCGCGGCGACCGAATCGAGGCCCCGCTCGTGCGCCGCGATGGCGCGCTGCAGGCCACCGATTGGGATGAGGCACTCGACCGTGTTGCAGGCATTCTGCGCGGCGCTGAGGGAAGAACGGCGGTCGCGCTCGTCTCGCCCGGGGCGTCGTCCGAAGCGCTCGCGCTCGCCAAGCGCGTCTTCACCGGCTTCCAGTGGACCGGTGCGTTCCAGGTCGTCATGGGCGAAGAGGCACCGCTCGCCGGGATCCCCAATCTCGCGCTGCGCGCCGAGCGCGCGCCCAACGCGAAGGGCGCGGAGAATCTCGGCTTTACGCGCGACTACGCGCAGGCGCTCGCGGCGGCGAAATCGGCAGCCGTGGTCCTCGTGCTCGACGATCCCGACTGCCTCGTTCAAACGGATGGCGCATTGATCTATCTCGGCGCGGTGCTGGGCGCAGATGCGCCGTGCCGCCATGCCGACGTGGTGCTCCCGATCGCCAACGTCGCAGAGGAAGAAGGCACCTTTACGAACCGCGACGGGCGAGCACAGCGCTATTACCAGGCCAAACCGGCGCCGGGGATGGCGCAGCCCGCCGCCTGGGTGCTGGGTCAACTTGCATCCGTCATGGGCCTGGCGGAGGCGCAGCGATGACCTTCTTCCTCGTGTCATCCGCCATCAAGGTCTTTGTGGTCTTCAACCTGATCATGGTGGGAGTCGCGCTGCTCACGCTCCTCGAGCGGCGCGTCTGCGCGTGGATGCAGGACCGCCTGGGCCCCAATCGCGTCGGGCCCCAGGGCATCTTGCAGCCGGCGGCCGACGGGTTGAAGAACTTCCTGAAAGAAGAGACGTCGCCGGCGATGGCGGACAAGGCGCTCTTCACGCTGGCACCCATCGTATCCTTCGTCCCGGCGTTGCTCACGTTCGGCGTGATTCCGTTCGCGTCGCCGTTGCCGACCAAGTGGGGCGTCGTACCGATGGTGGTCGCAGATCTTCCCGTCGGCTTTCTCTACATCCTGGCGATCAGCTCGCTCGGCGTGTACGGCATCGTCCTGGCGGGCTGGTCGTCGAACAACAAGTACGCGCTGCTGGGCGGCCTGCGCGCATCGGCACAGATGATCTCGTACGAAATCGCGCTGGGTATGAGCACGGTGGCGGTCCTGCTGCTCGCGGGCAACGTCACGCTGTCGCAGGTCATCGCGCAGCAACAGCAGGGACTGTGGTTCGTGATCCCGCTGACGCTCGCGTTCATCATTTTCTTCATCAGCGCCCTCGCCGAGACGAACCGCCTGCCGTTCGATTTGCCCGAAGCCGAGGGCGAGCTGATCGCCGGCTATCACACCGAGTACAGCTCCATGAAGTTCTCGATGTTCTATATCGCCGAGTATTCGAACATGGTCACCGCGTCGGCGCTCATGGCGACGCTGTTCTTTGGCGGCTGGGACATCCCCTTGACGAGCTGGGACTCGACCGGCGAACCCACCGTCGTGAAGACGCTGGCGACCATGGCTGTCTTTGGGCTCAAGACGTTCAGCTTCCTCTTCACATACATCTGGGTCCGCTGGACGCTGCCGCGCTTTCGCTACGATCAACTCATGGCACTGGGATGGAAGGTCTTGCTCCCGCTGGCGCTCGTCTACATCACCATGATCGCGGCGGCGATCTGGTACTTCCGCGTCCAGCTCGGCTGGACGTACGGTCCCGGGATGGCGGCGGCGCTGGGTGGTCTGAATCTCATCCTGCTCATCGCGGTCGTCTGGTGGCTCGACCGCGGCCGCATCGTGTCCGGATCGGTGCCGCAGGAGGCCGCGTAATGGCCATCGGCGTGAAGGTCATGAAGCGGCCGACCAAGCAGACGTCCTATCTGCGGGCGACGCTCAAGGGCATGGCGCTGACGTTCAGCCATCTGCTGCGCCCGAAGGTGACGATGCAGTATCCCGAGGAAAAGTCCGTCCTCGAAAGACTGGACGCTCTCCTCGCGCTGGCGCGGCACGCATCGCATGCTCACGGACGAGCAGGGGCGCGCCAAGTGCGTCGCCTGCGGCCTCTGCCCGCAGATCTGTCCCGCGAATTGCATCAAGCTGGTGCCCGGGGAAGACGAAGAAGGCCATCGCTATCCGCTGATCTACGAGATCGACGAGTTCCGCTGCATCTTCTGCGGCTATTGCCAGGAGGTGTGCCCGGAGGAAGCGATTCACGTCGGGGTGCATTACGAGAACTCCGAGTACTCGCGCGACCGATTCGTGTACGATCTGGAACGGCTGACAGCTCAGACACACCCGGTTTCGACGCTCTGGGATCCATCCGATCCCAAGGGCGAATAGCCCTAGGCCCTAGCCCCGAGGCCCCAGCCCCGTGCTTCTCACGTTCTTCTGGATTTTCGGGGTCATTGCGATGGGCAGTGCGCTCTTGTGCATCACCCGCAAGAACCCCATCGCCTGCGCCTTGTGGCTGGTCGTGACACTGTTCGCGCTGGCGGCGCTGTTCGTGCTGCTCGACGCGCAGTTCATCGCGGTGTTGCAGGTGCTCGTCTATGCCGGCGCGATCATGGTGCTGTTCCTGTTCGTCATCATGCTCCTCAACCTCGGCCGTCCCGGACCGACGGACATCAAGGGCCCCGTTGGCGTGCTGGCGGCGGTCGTCTTGGCGGGCGCGCTGCTGCTGCAGCTGCGCGTGCTCAGCGCGGCGCAACTCCCGTCGTCGATCCAGCTCCCGGCGGGCACGGTAGCGGCGTTGCAACAACAGCAGGGCATGGTCGCCGCGGTCGCCAATCCATTGTTCAACGCGTATCTGGTCCCGTTCGAGATCGCGAGCGTGCTGTTGCTCGCCGCCATCGTCGGCGCCGTCGTCCTCGCGAAGCGGAAGCTCTGAATGCTCCTCAGCCCCGCGCTCGCCATCTCCGCGGTCCTCTTCACGCTCGGCGTCGCCGGCGTGCTGCTGCGCCGCAACGCGATCGTGATCTTCATGTGCGTCGAGCTCATGCTCAACGCCGTGAACCTCACGTTCGTCGCCCTCGCGCAAATTCTGGGCATGGGCGGCCAGGTCTTCGTTTTCTTCGTCATGGCGGTCGCCGCCGCTGAAGCGGCGGTCGGGTTGGCGATCATTCTGGCCGTCTACCGCCACAAGCAGTCGGTCAGCCTGCAAAACATGAATCTCCTCAAGGACGGATGACCGGGACCACGGTCGACCTGATCTGGCTCGCGCCCGCGTTGGCGCTGCTCGGCTTCGTGCTGAACGGCGCGCTGGCGCTGCTGCGGCCGGCGGCAAAGACGCTCGTGTCGGTCATCGGCGCCGGTGTCTTGGTCGCCGCGTTCGCCGTTGCGCTTGCGGTGTTCGGCGCGTTCCTCGGACTGCAGCCCGCTCCTGAGGGGCCGCTCGTCTTCCGATACTGGTCGTGGATTCCTGTTGGCACGCTGCAGGTGGACTTCGCCTTCCAGGTGGACCAGCTGTCCCTCGTCATGCTGCTCGTCGTGACCGGTGTCGGCTCCCTGATCCATCTTTTCAGCATCGGCTACATGAAGGAGGATCCTGGCTACGCACGCTACTTCGCGTACCTGAACCTGTTCGTCTTCTTCATGCTGGTCCTGGTTCTGGGCGCCAGCTTCCCGGTGATGTTCGTCGGCTGGGAAGGTGTCGGCCTGTGCAGCTACCTGCTGATCGGGTTCTGGTTCAACGAAGAAGTGAACGCGAACGCGGGACGCAAGGCGTTCATCATGAACCGCATCGGCGACTTCGGCTTCATGGTCGCGATGTTCATGATCTTCTGGTCCACGGGCTCGCTTGATTTCGACACCGTGTTCGCACACGCGCCCACCGCCCTTGCCGCGGGCGGCACGACGATCACGGCCATTACGCTGCTGTTGTTCTTGGGCTGCACGGGGAAGTCGGCGCAGATCCCGCTGTACACCTGGTTGCCCGATGCCATGGCCGGTCCCACGCCGGTTTCCGCGCTCATCCACGCGGCGACGATGGTGACGGCGGGCGTCTATCTCGTTGCGCGCTGTAATCTCCTGTTCGCGATGGCGCCGGTCTCGAGCGCGGTGGTGGCGGGCGTGGGCGCACTGACGGCGTTGTTCGCCGCGACGATCGCGCTCAAGCAGTGGGACATCAAGCGCGTGCTCGCCTATTCGACGGTCTCGCAGCTGGGTTACATGTTCCTCGGCGTCGGCACGGGGGCGGTCACCGCCGGCATCTTTCACCTCGTAACGCACGCCTTCTTCAAGGCGCTCCTCTTCCTCGGGTCGGGCAGCGTCATCTTCGCGATGCATCGCGCCTATCATCACACGCACGCGCACGAAGACGCGCAGGACATGCGCAACATGGGTGGTCTCGCGCGCTACATGCCCTGGACCGCCACGGTGATGTGGATTGCGACCCTCGCGATCGCGGGGATTCCGCCGCTCGCCGGATTCTTCTCCAAAGACGAAATCCTCGCCGCCGCGAACGCGCGCGGACACGCCAATCCGGCCTGGCTGGTGTTCTGGGGGTTTGGGCTGCTCGCAGCGCTGCTGACGGCGTTCTACATGACCCGGCTCGTGCTGTACACCTTCCACGGCCCCAATCGCACCGGCGAGAAGGAGCAGGCGCACCTGCACGAAGCGCCGTGGATCATGACGGCGCCGTTGGTCGTGCTGGGCCTCCTATCGGTCGCCGGGGGGTTGATCAACGTGCCCGAGCTGTGGAGCGGCACCGCGTGGCTCCATCACTGGCTCGAGCCCGTGACCGCGGCGGGCGCCGCGCTGCTCCCCGAGGCGCATGTCTCGACGGGCGTGGAATGGGTGCTGGTGGCGATCGCCGTGGCCGTCGCGATCACAGGCATCGTGGGCGCGTGGCGCCTCCTCAAGCCGCCCGCCCGGCAGGCCCCCGAGGAACGGGGCTTCCAGCGGGTGCTGCGCAACAAGTGGTACGTCGACGAGATCTACGACGCGCTGATTGTCCGGCCGGTCGTCTGGCTGTCGCGGGAGGTGCTGTGGAAGCAAGTCGACCAGCGCGTCATTGACGGCGCCGCGGTCAATGGCGCCGCGCGCGGCGCGCGCGCGCTCGGCTGGGCGAACCGCTGGCTGCAGACGGGGCAGGTGGGGATGTATGTGGCGGTGTTCGTCGTCGGCGTGCTGCTGCTCCTCTGGCGGGCAATGAGCTGATGTACGCGCCCTGGGTGCTCACCGTGCTGCTGGCGTGGCCGCTGATCGCCGGCCTCGTCGTCATTCTCCTGCCCGGCCGGTTCGCCAAGTACGTTGCGCTCGCGGCGAGCATAATCGAATTCGCGATTT
>QHTY01000248.1:2489-2974 GCA_003220985.1 Gemmatimonadota bacterium | reverse complement strand
CTGCCACCAATCTCCCGTGCAGCCGTGTGTCACGGCGGGACTCTCGCGCATCGCTTCGAATCCCGAGCCCCCCGCCCCTAGCCCCCAGTTTGATTCCATCTTCCGCGCCGCCGGCGCCGAGTTTCGCGTGTCGCCAGCGCTGCTCTCAGGGGTCGGCTGGGTGGAGACGCGGTGGCAGATGGTGCGGGGCGCCGAGGAGTTTCCCGGCCGTGCGGCGGCTTTTGGGGTGATGGGCCTGAGGGGCGCGGCGCTCGAGCGAGGGGCCGCGCTCGCGGGCGTGACCATTGAGGCGGCGCGTCAGGATCCCGTGGCCAACATCCGCGCCGCGGCGGCGCTGCTCGCTGCCTACGTCGCCGATGCGGGCCGTGACTGGGATGAGGCCGCCGCGCGCTTCAGCGGGATCGAGCTGCCCGCGGGCCGCGCCGCATACGTCGCCGCCGTCGCGCAGGCACAAGGGATCGCGAGATCGGCGCAGGCAACCACCG
>QHTY01000248.1:0-2402 GCA_003220985.1 Gemmatimonadota bacterium | reverse complement strand
TCATCATCCACACCTGCGAGAGCAACTACGCGAGCTGCTGGAGCTGGCTCGACAATCCGGCGTCGCAGGTGAGCGCCCATTACGTCGTGAACGAGGACGGCAGCGAGATCTCGCAGCTCGTGCGCGAGCAAACCCGAGCCTGGCATATCGCGGCGCTCTACGACTGCACCCTAAATCGCCGGCACGAATGCTGGCGCAACGGCGTCCAAAGCAATCACTTCACCGTCGGGATCGAGCATGCCGGCTTTGCCTCGCAGGATTCCTTCCCTCGGGCGCAGCTCGACCACTCGGCCGCGCTGGTGTGCGACATCACGCGTGACCGCGCGATCCCGCGCGACTGGCAGCACATCGTCGGCCACGGGCAGCTGCAGCCCGCGGACCGCACGGACCCGGGGCCCCACTGGCCGTGGATCGCCTACATCCACCGGGTGCAGGCGCTGTGCGGGGAGCTGGTCGTGGACGACTCGGCGCAGTTCAACGATTCGGTGGTTGCTCGGACCCAAGTGCCGGCCGGCTGGCAAGCCACGGACACCACGCCCGACTACTACGGCGGCGGCTACCACTGGGCGTCTACGAGTCCCAGCGCAACGGACGGCGTCGAGTTCTCATTCTACGTCGCGGCATCCGGTACCCGCACGGTCGACGCTCGCTGGACGAGCGGCACCAACCGCGTGCCGCAGGCGCCGTACGCCGTGATCACGTCCGCGGGTGACACGCTGCAGATCGTGTCTCGGGATCAGCGAACGGGTGGTGGCTCCTGGCACACGTTGGGGACGTGGACATTTCCGACCGGGTGGAATCGGATCGTGCTGCTGCGGCGGGCGCCGGCGGGCGCCGTGGTGGTGGCAGATGCGGTGCGCGTGCGCTAGACGTCAGTCGGCGGTTAACCCGCCCTGAGAGGGCGGGCTCGCGGGCTCTGAGCCCGCAACAGACAAGAAGTCATCTCACTTCGCGCCGACTATCCAAAAGCACCGCGACCACCCCCATCACGATCCCCGGACCGAAGATCTCCCACCGGAACCGCGGTGGATCAGTGCGGATGAGTGCAAAGTGGTAGTCGATCGTGAACGACAGCAGCACGAGCACGGCGCCAACACTTGCGAGCACCCACGCCCGGCGAGACAGTCGCAGGGCCGAGCGGCCTAGCAGCCACAGCGATCCGGCCACCAGACAGAGGCTCACGATCACGGGCGCGAGCACCGGTCCGAGCCACGGGACCGGAATCAGAAAGAGCACGTCCCAGGTGAGCAGCGAGGGTGGCCAGCTAATGAAGATCCACAGCCAGATATAGTAGAAGATGTCCCACACCCCGAACGCGAGCGCGAGGTAGAGGAACCCCTCCCACGTGTTGCGCCCAGCTACGCCCGCGACCGCGAGGAGCATCACCAGCGTGGCGAATTCACGGCCGACCTCGATTGCGATGAGCGGGGCCGGGATCTCGTGCATCAGCACGGTGAGCGGGGCGGTGCCCTGGTGCAGGGCGCGCAGATACACCACCACCGCCGACTCGACGGCGGCCATGGCTATGGCATAGAGCACCACCCAGAGCGCGCGCCTCATGACTCTGCCATCGCTAACTTCCATGACGACCATCCCAGGACACGTGAGTGCGCATCGGCATCGACTTGGGCGGCACGAAGATCGAGGCCATTGCGCTCTCGCCAACCGGCGAGGAAATCGCCCGCCGCCGCATCGCCACCCCGCGGGAATACGCGGCCTCCCTCGAGGCCATCACGACGCTAGTGCGCGAGCTCGAACAAGCCGCGGGCGGAACTGGCACCGTCGGCGTCGGCATCCCGGGCGCGGTCGTGCCGCGCACGGGGCTCGTGAAGAACGCTAACTCGACGTGGCTCAACGGCCAGCCGCTGGGTCGCGATCTCGAGCACCGGCTCGGCCGTCCGGTGCGGCTCATGAACGACGCGAACTGTTTCGCGCTCTCCGAGGCCACCGACGGCGCAGGCGCGGGCGCCCGTGTCATCTTCGGCGTGATCCTCGGGACCGGGGTCGGGGGCGGCATCGTCGCCGGCGGCCGGGTGCTGACGGGTGCGAACCTCATCGCGGGCGAATGGGGGCACAATCCGCTCCCCTGGTCGAGCGGCGCCGAGCAGCCGGGCCCACCGTGCTACTGCGGCAAGCGCGGCTGCATCGAAACCTGGCTGTCGGGCCCCGGGTTCGTGCGCGACCACGCTCAACTCACGGGTCGCGCGCTCTCCGGTCCCGAGATCGTCCAGGCCGCGGCGCGCGGTGACCCTGATGCGTCCAGGGCCCTGGCCCGCTACCACGATCGCCTCGCCCGCGCGCTCGCCGGGCTAATCAACGTGCTCGACCCTGACGTGGTGGTGCTCGGCGGGGGTATGTCGAACATCGCCGGGCTGCCGGAAGCCACGACTGCGCTGCTTCCG
>QHTY01000247.1 GCA_003220985.1 Gemmatimonadota bacterium | reverse complement strand
GACCGCCAGCACTTTGCTCATGAGACCAATTTTAGCGGGATCTAATGCGCTTTTGCAGCTGGCTCCGCCACCACCGCCACGTGGCCTTCCCATTGCTTCATCATGCGCACGAACGAGCCGCACAACTCCGGTTCGAATTCGAGGCCTTTGCGCTCGTCCAAATACCCGAGCGTCTTCTCGAACGACCACGCCTCCCGGTACGGCCGCCGCGTGCGCAGCGCGTCGTACACATCGCACACATGCACGAGCTTGCTCGCCTGATGACAGTCGCGCGGGTAATGCAGTACCGGATATCCACCGCCGTTGATCATGATATGATGCTCATAGGCGACGACGACGGCGAGATCGAGGTCTTCATGCGTCTCGAGCAGCATCCTCGCGCCCGCGACCGGGTGTTCGTTCATCAGTACCCGTTCCGCGTCGGTCAATTTCCCGGGCTTGGTGAGCACTTCGAGGGGAATCTTGACCTTGCCAATGTCGTGCAGCAGCCCGGCCACGCCGAACGTGCGCACGTCCGCCGCGGGCAGGGCGAGGAACTCCGCCAGTGCCATCGACAGCACCGCGACGTTCATCGAGTGCGTCGTGGTGTATTGGTCGAATTCTTTCAGTTGCAACAGCGGTAACATGATCTGCTGGCCGCCGTGCATGGCTACCGCGAGCGAGCGCACGACGGCTGCCGCCTCGGCCAGCGGAATCGCACCGCCGGATTGCACCTCACCCTGCAGCCAACGCAGCGCATCCACTTCCTCGCCCAGCGAGAAGCTGATCGTCGCGGTCGGCAGCGGCTCGGCGGCGAGCTCCGTCTCACCCTTCAAACCGACCGCTCCGAACCGGATGCTGCTCCGCCGCATCTGCCGCGCTTCCGTGCTGATGGCCGACAGCGTGAGACGGGCGAGCACTTCCTCGAGAAATCCTTCGAAGTCCTCGCGGCTGACAGAATCCTCGAACTCGAGGCGCTGAATGCCGGCCTGCGCCAGCCGCTGGCTCCAATCCCACGCCTTCAGCTCGCGCAACGGCAGCCGTCCGAAGACGACCTCATCACCGAGGAACGTGAACAGCGGACGCTCCCCACCGGACTGCAAATCCACAATCTGCTGGTAGGCGGCGTCGATGGCGCGCTCGCGCGCAGGATGGTTGTCACGATACAAGGCCATCGCCGCGAGCGCCTTTTACCGCCGCATTCCGGATGTCGGGATCGTTGGACCCGGCCGCCAGGGCCAGCAGCGCCGCGGCGCGAGCGTCGCCGCGCCAACTCGCGGCGAGCGCCATCAGCGCGGCCAGCAATTCGAGTGAACGCGCGGCGAGTCGCCTCCGGCCCAGCCAGGTGGTCCCACCATCCACGAGCAGCAGGAGCGTGTTCAGTGCCGCGGTATGGCGCACGCGCCCCAGCACCTTGATGGCGAGCACGCGCAACTCGGAGGCTGCGGTGGCCTCCAAGGCGATCTCTGTGATCAACGGCAACACCGACGGCGGGCAGTCTTCGAGCGCCGCGGTGAGGGCGAGCCGGACCGTCCGCGGGTCGGGGTCGCGCAATGCGCCCACGAGCGCCCGCTCCCGTTCCCCGGGAATCTTGATTGCCACCTTCAGAGCTTCGCGCCGGACCCGAGTATCCTCATGGGCGATGAAGGCAGCGGCCGAGAAGCCATCGGGCACCGCCGGCAAGCCGTCGAGAATCAACAGCAGATTGCGCTTGACATACCAGGGGAGTTCGCGCGACAACCGCGCAGTGATGACGGGGCCGAGCGCGCGTGGCGCGTGGGAGAGTCGATCGAGCAACCCGCGGCGGGTCGTCCGCGACTCCGAGGCACCCAGGACATCGAGCAGCGGCTCGAACGCATCCACCGGCAGCCGCGGCAGGACACGATCCAGCGTCTGAAAATCGGGCGGCTCGCTCGTGGCGAGCTGTCGTATCACATCGGGCGACGTGACACGCGTCCACAGCGGCGCGATGTCGGCACGCACTGGTGGGCGTGACGATTCGGGAACGGCGGCAGGCTCGGCGAGCAGATCGACGAGTTGCCCGACGTGGTGCTCGGCGACCAGCCGCTCGATCGCGCGCCACGCGCCGTATCCCAGCGTGCCGGTCTCGACGGCCGTCTGCACGATGCGCAACGCGTCGGCGGACTGCGTCCCGCTCTTGCGCGGCGCCGCCGGGACGAGGGGGGAGGGCGACGCGGCAGCCATTTTCTGCAGCGCCTGTCCATACGCGTGGGGATTCGGATCCTCGAGCGTCCAGCCGCGCAGCAGATCCCGCACCTGTTCGCGCAGCGCCTCGTCCGCCTGGGGCCGCGCTTCGGCCGTCCCCTGCTCCGCGTGTTGCGCCAACTTCGACAGCATTCGCACCAGCGGATCGGAGACCGTCTTGTGGGACGCGTCCGCCATGGCCCGCACGATGTCCAGGACGGCGTCCACGGCCAAACCGTGCGTCGCGTCGATCGCGAACTTGGTGCGTTGCGCGTTGTCGCCGCCCATCTCGATCAGGCGGCGCAGCGTACCGGGCTGCAGGGCGCCAACCAGCTTCGACGTGCGGCGCCGGAGGGCCGCCGCCTCCGCGCCGCCGGCGTGCTTCAGCTCATCCGCGATTTGCAGCAGGTAGCCCACGATGACCTGGTCGTAGGCCGCGCCGCCCGGATGCTGATCGATCGCCTTGGCGATCATGGAGGGCTCGGTGGGGGGCGGTGGCGCGTCGTCGCCTGCCATCGCATCGGCCGCGAGCGCGGCGCGCGCCAGTCCCACCCACAGCTGCGAGCCGTGCAGCCCGCGCTCCTGTGCGCCCTTGTCATCGGCGGCGGGCGACGCTTGTTCGTCCTCCGGGAGCAGCTCCAGCCGCTCGTACGTGACCGAATGCAACCGGATGTGATCCCACGCGCGCAGCCGCTCCGGCGGACCTAATCCCAGCGGGTCGCCAGAGCGCTCGCCGTCAATCGCCAACGTCTTCAGCACATCGGTGACCTCGATGACGCGCAGGCCGCGATGGAACGTGACGGCACCGAGATGGTGGCGATGCAGCCGGCCGGCAAGCTCGGCGAGGAGCGGGTTCTTCGGATCCGTGGCAACGCCTTCAATAACGAGCTGTTGCCGGGCGACCCCGAGCGCAACCGTTGTGCGACCCTCGAAGAGATGCTCGGCACGGCGCGTCACACCCGCCGCGGCAGGCGCGAGCGACGGGTGCCCCTCCGGATACATGGCGTGCTTGTGCAGCGCGATGGACAGCTCGATGAGAAAATCGGCCAACTCTCGCGAGAGAGCGGCCTTTTCGGACGGCGGAGCCCCGGTCATGGCTCCCCAAAATAGTGCTCCCTCCCGTGCCGAATCTCACACGAGAGGGAGCAACTCCCTACGACCTAGTAGTTTACCTAGGCTTTAGTACATCCCACCCATGCCACCACCCGGCATCGGCGGAGCCTTTTCCTTCTCCTTCTTCTCCACCACGACGCACTCAGTCGTGAGGAGCAGGCTCGCGATGGACGCGGCGTTCTGCAGGGCGGTGCGAGTCACCTTCGTCGGGTCGATGACGCCGGACGCAACCAGGTCCTCGAACTTATCGGTCTGGGCGTTGTAGCCGAAGTTCTTGTCCTTCGACTCCTTCACCTTGCCGACCACGATAGCGCCTTCCGCGCCCGCGTTCTGGGCGATGATGCGGATCGGCTCCTCGAGGGCCCGGCGCACGATCTCGATGCCGGTCTTCTCATCGTCATCGTGACCCTTGGTCTTGTCGAGCGACTTCTGACACCACAGCAGCGCCACACCGCCGCCCGGCACGATGCCCTCCTCGACCGCCGCGCGGGTCGCATGCAGCGCGTCCTCGACCCGGGCCTTCTTCTCCTTCATCTCGGTCTCGGTCGCCGCGCCGACATTCAGTACGGCCACGCCGCCGGCGAGCTTCGCCAGCCGCTCCTGGAGCTTTTCCTTGTCGTAATCGGACGTGGACTTCTCGATCTGGGCCTTGATCTCCGCCTTGCGGCCCTCGATCTGGTCGTCCTTGCCCTTGCCGTCTACGAGCGTGGTGTTGTCCTTATCCACGATGACGCGCTTGGCGCGGCCGAGATCGTTGAGCGTGGTGTTCTCGAGCTTGAGA
>QHTY01000246.1 GCA_003220985.1 Gemmatimonadota bacterium | reverse complement strand
AAGAACGCGCTCGACATTCTCAGTGGCTACGACATCGTCGTGGATGGCACCGACAACTTCGCGACGCGCTATCTCGTCAACGATGCCTGCGTCTTGCAGGGCAAACCCAATGTGTACGGCAGCATTTTCCGCTTCGAGGGACAGGCGTCGGTCTTCGCGCTGTCCGACGGACCGTGCTATCGCTGTCTCTTCCCGGAACCGCCGCCACCGGGGCTTGTGCCGAGTTGCGCCGAAGGCGGGGTGTTGGGCGTGCTGCCGGGTCTGGTGGGGACGATTCAGGCGACGGAGGCGATCAAGCTGATCGTCGGTGTGGGTGAGCCGCTCAGAGGCCGGTTGCTGCTCATCGACACGCTGGGGATGCAGTTCCGCACGGTCAACATCCGGAAGGACCCAACGTGCCCTGCGTGTGGCACGCGCGAGATGCTGTGTGCGGGCGTCGGAGGCGGAGCCGAGGGCGGTGGGTGGGTTCGTCGAGGTCACGCCGCGCGAGCTGCAGAGCCGGCTGGCGCGCGGCGAGGAGCTGCAGCTGATCGACGTGCGGGAGCAGTTCGAATGGGACATCGCGCGCATTCCCGGCGCGCGGCTCGTGCCGCTGGCGACGCTCCCCGACGTCGTCGACACGCTCGATCGCGACCGCGAGGTGGTCGTCTACTGCAAGGGCGGCAGTCGCAGCCGCGCGGCCGCGACGCATCTCGCCGACGCAGGATTCCCGCGGGTCACGAATCTGACCGGCGGGATCCTGCGCTGGCAGGCGGAGGTCGATCCGACGCTGCCGCGGTACTGACCAAACTTGACCAATTTGGTCAAATTTGCCATAGTGGTGCATGACTCGTCACAAGAAACCCCGTCCGGTGCGCGAGGCCGTGAGCCTGTACGAGGCGAAGACCCATCTCTCTGAGCTGGTCGAGCAGGCCGCCCAGGGGAGGGAGATCATCATCGCGAAGTCCGGAAAGCCCAAGGCGCGGCTGGTGCCGCTCGCGCCGAAGGACACGCGCCACCTGCGCAAATATGGACTGGGGAAGGGCAGGGGCTGGATCGCCGACGACTTCGACGCGCCGCTGCCTCCTGCGGTGTTGCGGTTGTTCACCGGGGAATCCGGGTGAGGCTGCTGCTCGACACCAACGCGCTCGTCCGGTGGCACCTCGTTAAGCTTCGGCCCGCTGCGGTTCGCACCGTGCAGCGGGCCGAACTTGTGGTGGTGAGCGCGGTGAGCGCTTGGGAGATCGCGGTCAAGCGCGCGCTGGGTAAGCTGGACCTCAAGGACACGGTGGAACAGATCGTCACGCGCTACGGGTTTCTCCCCCTGCCGGCGACGGTGCGACACGGCGACCTGTTGCCCGATCTACCGCTGCATCACGCCGATCCCTTCGACCGGTTGCTCATCGTGCAAGCGTTGGACGAAGGGCTCACGATCTTGACCTCCGATCGGGCGTTCGAGCCGTATCGGGTGCCGGTGGAGTGGGTGTGAGAACCGCCTCGGCGACATCCAGTGACTGCGTCGAAACGCGCCTGTCCGCGACGAAATGGTGATGCTTGTCACCCCTCGCGACTTAGTTTTGTAATGTGGCCTACGAGTCGGTTGTCGTCGTCCTCGCAACCGGTGGCGCGAGCCTCGAACGTGATGCGCTCGACGCGTTGCCGGAGACGACCGTCACATGGTGTCGCATCGAACGGGAGGGTCGAGTAGCGTGTCTGGCTGCCCGAGTGTGTCACGAGGACGCTGTTTCTGAATTCCGAGTCAGAGTTCGGCAATGGGCTGGGCCCCGAGGCTGGGGCGTAACTGTTGCGCCGTGCGGGCCGCATTGCTAAGATAAATCACATGCATGACTTGGGGGCATCGCCTGGCGGAACCGGCGCAGAGACGCCACGGTTCCCGTCGCCCCCCCCAAACCGCCGCTCCGTACTCTCCCGCTGGTTCGACAGTTGGATGCGATCGCTCGGCATGGCGCTCGTGCTCTTCCTCATCATTCGCACATTCCTCCTCGAAGCATTTCAGATCCCCTCCGGCAGCATGGAACGCACGCTCCTCGCTGGGGATTTTTTGTTCGTGAATAAAGCCGTCTACGGTGCGCAGATTCCCGGCACGAACGCGCGCCTGCCCGGCTTCAATACGCCACGCCGCGGCGACGTAATCGTGTTCGCCTACCCGAAGGATCCGACGCTGAGCTACGTGAAGCGCGTGATCGGCGGGCCGGGCGACATCGTCGAAATGCGGTTGGGCCAGGTCTACGTGAACGGCCGGACGATCGAGGAGCCGTACGTCCAGCGCAAGGATCCGCTGCACGACGGATTTGATCCCGAGTTCAACTGGCAGCGCGAATATCTGGTGCGGCGCACCGACGAACAGCGCCGCCGCTATCATCCCACGCGTGATACGTGGGGCCCGTTGCGTGTTCCCGCCGACAAGTACTTCGTGCTGGGGGACAATCGGGACAATTCGGCCGATTCACGCTATTGGGGTTTTGTCGATGCGAGTGCGGTGAAGGGTCGCCCGCTCGTCGTCTATTTCAGTTACGATCGCGGGACGCGCGATGCGCTTCCCTGGCTGACGGACATTCGCTGGAGCAGGCTCGGTTCGCTGATTCATTAGAGTGGTAGCTTCCGCAACGAGAGGAGTGGCCACCGAATGCAACTGAATACGGCGAGGCGCGCATCATTTGACGAGGGATCTCTGGATCAGTATCTGCGGGAGATCAGCCAGTATCCGCTGATAACGCGAGAGGAAGAGGTCACCCTCGCGCAGCGGATCAAGCAACAGGATCCGGAGGCGCTCGACAAGCTCGTGCGCTCGAACCTGCGTTTCGTCGTGTCGGTTGCCAAGAAATATCAGAACCAGGGCGTCTCCCTCTCCGATCTGATCAACGAGGGCAACCTCGGCCTGATCCGCGCGGCCCACAAGTTCGACGAAACGAAGGGCATCAAGTTCATCTCCTACGCAGTCTGGTGGATCCGCCAGGCGATCCTGCAGGCGCTGGCCGAGCAGTCGCGCATCGTGCGCGTGCCGTTGAATCGCGCCGGCACGCTGCATCGCATCGGCAAGCGGTCCGCGTCGCTGCTCCAGGAGCTGGGGCGCGAACCGACGGTCGAAGAGATCGCCGAAGGGATGGACATCTCCGAGGAAGAAGTCGCGAAGACACTGTCGATCTCGCAGGCGCATCTGTCGCTCGACGCCCCGCTCACGCCCGGCGAAGACAACAAATTGCTCGACTACCTGCCCGATACGACGAATCCGGGTCCCGACGACGAGATCTTCGAGCACGCGCTCACCGAGTCGATCGAGTCGGTGTTGGCAACGCTCAAGGAGCGCGAGGCCAGAATCCTCAGGCTGTACTTCGGGCTCGAAGGCCAGGAGCCGATGACGCTCGAGGAGATCGGCTCGCAGCTTGGCATCACGCGGGAACGG
>QHTY01000272.1:664-7754 GCA_003220985.1 Gemmatimonadota bacterium | reverse complement strand
CCATTTGTGGGTTACGCACTCGCCGGCCGATTCTCCGCGCGCTGGTCCGCGGCCGCGCGAACGGCTTTGGACGTCGTCATCGTCCTGGCCGCCATCGTCTCAGTGGTCGTCTATGCCGTTGCCGCGCTGAAATCTCCACGCCCCCGCGCAACGCCATTCGTTGCCGTGCCGGTGTTCGCTTGGGTACTCATGCTCGTCGGGGTCCCGCTCGTTGCGTGGGTGCGCCGGCCCTCCAACCTGCCCCATCCGTGAAGCTGCTGGTCGCCGCGCTGCTTTCCTCGCTCGGCGGCCGTTTGCAGCAGCCGTGGATGATCGGGCCTTTTACGAAGCCGGCGCAGGCAAACCCGGTCATCGCTCCCAACCCCGCCTCCCGGTTTCGCTCGCCGCTGAGCGATACCGCGGTGGCTTGGGAAGCGTATGCGACGTTCAATCCCGCGGCAGTCGTGAAGGACGGGAAGGTCTACCTCCTCTATCGCGCCGAAGACGCCAGCGGGGAGCAGCAGATCGGCGGGCACACGTCGCGACTGGGGCTCGCGGAGAGCAACGACGGCGTTCACTTCACGCGGCGCGCGACTCCCGTCCTGTATCCCGACACGGACGCGCAGCGTCAGAATGAGTGGCCGGGCGGCGTCGAGGATCCGCGGATCGTCACCTACACGCAGTGGAATCGCGACGTGCCGCGCTTGGCGGTTGCCACCTCACGTGATCTGGTTCATTGGACCAAGCACGGACCTGCTTTCGCGCGTGCCGCAGACGGCAAATACCTGCGCGTCGAGTCGAAATCGGGGGCGATTCTCAGCCGCGTCGCAGGGGACCGCATTATCGCGACGCGCGTGAACGGCAAATACTGGATGTACTTCGGCGTTCCCGATCTGCTGATCGCGACCTCCGACAATCTGCTGGACTGGACACCCGTGGAAGGCCCGGACGGGCGCGCTGTGAAGGTGCTGTCGCCACGTGCCGGGTTCTTCGATTCCTGGCTCGTGGAAGGAGGCCCGCCCGCGCTCCTGACGGCTCGGGGTGTGCTGGTCCTGTACAATGCGGGGAGTTTGCCGTCACGCACGTACTCGGCCGGGCAGGCGCTGTTTGATGCGCGTGATCCGACGAAGCTGATTGCACGGTCGGACAGCGCGTTCATCAAGCCAACCGAGAGTTACGAGCGGACCGGACAGTACACCGCGGGCACAACGTTTGTGGAAGGTTTGGTGCGGTTCCGCGGCCGGTGGTATCTGTACTATGGCACGGCCGACTCCCGCGTCGGCGTCGCCGTGTGCGACCCTGTCCAACCTCCAGGCCCACAGGTATTTTGGCGCCCTTCCCTCACTTCAAAATCCGTCCCGTGTAGCTGTTTCATTGGTATTGATGTTGGCATCGTTGTATTGATGTTGCCATCGTTCCAGCTGCGACCCTGTCCAACCTCCAGGCCCACAGGTATTTTGGCGCCCTTCCCTATGTCGAGAGTCAAAGTCGGCATCGTCGGCTCGCGGTTTCAGGCTGATTGCATCGCGGGCGCGGTAAAGGCGATCCCTGAAGAGGCCGAGCTCGTCGCGGTCGCCTCGCCGACGAAGGGCAACGCCGCCGCGTTCGCCAAGCGCCACGGTATCGCGCAGGCGTACACCGACTATCGCGACCTGCTGCGCGATCCCCAGGTCGAGATGATTTCCATTACGGCGCCCAACCGTCTCCATGCGCAGATCACGATCGACGCCGCGAGGGCCGGCAAGCACGTCGTGTGCGAGAAGCCGCTGTGCATCACCCTCGAGGAAGCGGACGCGATGATCGACGCCTGTCAGCAGGCCGGGGTGCTGCTGCTCTACGCCGAGGAGCTGTTCTTCGCACCGAAGTACGTAAAGGCGAAGCAGATGGCCGACGAGGGTGCGTTCGGCCGCGTGCACCTCGTGAAGCAGGGCGAGAAGCACTCGGGCCCGCACTCCCCGTGGTTCTGGGACATCGAGCAGTCCGGCGGCGGCGCCGTGATGGACCTGGGCTGCCACGGCATCGCCTTCTGTTGGTGGTTTCTGGGCAAGCCTGCCGTGAAGAGTGTCTACTCGCAGATGTCGCAGCAGGTGCATCGCGACCGGACGCAGGGTGAAGATGAAGCGGTCACGATCATCGAGTTCGCAAGCGGCGCGATTGGGATGGTCGAGAGCAGCTGGAACCGGCCCGGCGGCATGGACGACTCCATCGAGATCTTCGGCGACAAGGGCCAGACGTACGCCGACATGCTCATGGGCAACGCGCTGCCGACCTATTCGGAGGTGGGCTTTGGTTATGCCGTCGAAAAAGCGGCGAGCACCAAAGGCTGGACCTATCCTGTGTTCGAAGAGCACTGGAACTACGGATTCCCGCAGGAGATGCGGCATTTCGCGCGGTGTGTACGCGGGACAGACACACCGATTGCCGACGGCGAGACCGGCCGCGTCGTCCAAGAAGTCCTGTACGCCGCGTACGCCTCGGCGGGAGAGGGCCGGAAGATTTCTCTTCCGTTCCGGCCCAACGGCGTGGCGAAGCCCATCGATCTCTGGAAGAAGCCGTCTCCTGCGGCACGCTGAGTGCGCTCGCCCTGGATCCTCGTCCTCGTCGCCGGCTGCGCGTCCCCGAAGACTGACTCGGTCGACTGGCGCGTCATCGGGGGCGACCCCGGGAATACGCGGTATTCGGCACTGAATCAGATCGATACGACCAACGTGGCCCAGCTGCGCGTCGCGTGGGTCTACCATACCGGCGATCTGCCGCCGGACGGTCACGGTGAGATCCAGGCGACACCGATCGTTGTGGACGGTGTCCTGTATACCACGACCCCGGCACTCGCGGTCGTCGCGCTCCGTGCCGAGAACGGCACGCTGATCTGGCGCTTCGACCCACGCACCACGACGCACGGATTTTTCCCACGTGAATCGGGGCGTCGTGTATTGGGCCGGGGGCAACGAGCGGCGCATCCTCTTTACGGCGGGCCGCCGGCTGTACGCGCTCGACGCGCGCAGCGGCCGGCCGATCCGGTCATTCGGCGACTCCGGCTCGGTCGATCTCAGCGCAGGCTTGTCGCGTGAGATCGGCGACGCCTATCTCGTCGCGACGAGTCCCGGCGCCATCTCCAAGGACCTGCTCATCCAGGGCACGCGGGTGGGGGAGGAGGAAGGATCGGCGCCGGGCGACGTGCGCGCGTACGATGTCCACACCGGCGCGATCCGTTGGACCTTCCACACGATTCCGCATCCTGGCGAGTTTGGCTACGACACCTGGCCCACCGGCGGCGCGTGGCAGTCGGCGGGAGGCGCGAACAGCTGGGCTGGCATGAGCGTGGACACGGCGCGTGGGATCGTCTACGTGCCGACCGGTTCGGCGACGCCCGACTTCTACGGCGGTGCTCGCACCGGCGCGAACCTGTTCGCGAACGCGTTGCTGGCGCTCGACGCGGCGACGGGACGGCGATTGTGGCATTTCCAAACCGTGCACCACGATCTCTGGGACCGTGACCTTCCCGCGGCGCCAAGTTTCGTCACGGTCACCCGCGGCGGGGCGCGGGTGGATGCCGTCGCACAGATCGCGAAGAGCGGGTTCGTGTTCCTGTTCGATCGGCAGTCGGGCAAACCGCTGTTCGACATTGTGGAGCGCGCGGTCCCGGCATCCGATCTGCGCGGCGAGCGCGCATGGCCCACGCAACCGTTCCCCGTGAAGCCCGCCCCGTTCGCGCGGCAGACGGTTGGGGCGGCGGATGTAACAGAGCAGCACCAGCGCTTTCGTACTTTGCGCGGCGCCTTTTTCGCGCCGCCGAGTCGTGAGGGCAGCATCGTGCTGCCCGGATTCGACGGTGGCGGTGAGTGGGGCGGCGCGGCCGTCGACCCCGAAACCGCCACACTTTACGTCAATGCCAGCGACGTGCCGTGGATTGCGGCCATGCGTGAGTCCGCAGTCTCATCGCCGAACAGCGGCACTCCACGGGACGGAGCGGCCGTCTACGCCACGGTCTGCGCCGCCTGTCACGGCCCCGATCGACGTGGCAACGGTCGCGCGCCATCACTCGTTGCTCTCAGCACCCGTCTCTCGCTTCGCGACGTTCGCCAGATTCTCGACCATGGCCGCGGGTTCATGCCTTCACTTGCCGCGCTTTCGGTTGTCCAGAAAGCCGCGGTGATCGCGTACCTCGGCTACGCAATTGCGCCAGCAGACACTGCGGGATGGATATCGCAACCCGCGACGACTGCTCCCTATGAATTCGCCGGGTATGAGCGCTGGCGAGACACGAGCGGCTACCCCGCCATCAAGCCACCGTGGGGTACGCTGAGCGCGATCGATCTCAATTCCGGCGAATACCGCTGGCGGATTCCACTCGGTGAGTTTGCCGCGCTCACCGCGCGCGGCGTTCCCGTTACCGGCACCGAACAGTACGGCGGACCGATCGTCACGGGCGGCGGGCTGGTCTTCATCGCGGCGACCCAGGACGCGAAGTTCCGCGCTTTCGACAAACGCACCGGCCGGCAGCTCTGGGAAGCCCCGCTGCCTGCGCCCGGCTATGCGACGCCGAGCACATTCGCCGTGGGGGGGAAGCAGTTTATCGTGATTGCAGCCGGCGGAGGTAAATTGGGATCCAAGTCGAGCGACACGTACGTCGCCTATGCACTGCCATAAGAGTCATGTTCATTCAGATCAAGAAGGGCCGCGACGGTCCAGCGACACTCGCATGCCTTCGGTCGGACGGCACGCGCACCTGGGGAAAAGAGCATCCCTTCTTCCCCGTGCACGACATCACCCACTACGCGGTTGAAAGTGTGCTCGCCTTCGATCAGGCGTTCTTTGGTCTGATTGCGACCGGGTGGAGCATCGACGACTTCGAGAAGCCTGGGGCAAGTCGGAGGATGCCGCTTCAGGCGATTGTCGCCGAGCACGTCGTGGGCGTATTCGATCGTGAGCGCGCGCTCCCAGAGCCGCTGACGGCGCTAGAGTTCAACGAAGCCGTTGTAGCGAGCCTGCCCCCCGCCGAGCGACCGGCGTTTCAGCGCCTCACCGAGGCGCAGCTATCCCGGGTGCGCGAGCTGCGCGGGGCGCTCGAGGCACGCTGGTACGCGTTGTCTCCGGGGGACACACTCGAGATTCCTTTTCCCGTGCGAGGGGCGACGTGATGTACGAGAATCGCCACACCAGGCCGTTACCCGCGAGAATGTTCGCGGTGCGTATGGCCAGTCATGTTGGCGTTGCCGCCGTACTCGTGCTGCTGTCACTCGTCGCCGGCATGGCTGGGTACGAGCACTACGAACGCCTCCCCTGGCGCGATGCTTTCCTGAATACAGCAATGCTGCTTGGCGGCATGGGGCCGGTCGACGCTCCCCACACCAACGGTGGCAAACTGTTCGCCGGTGTTTTTGCCCTCTACTCGGGCGTCGTATTCCTGGTCGTCGCGGGGCTGTTCCTGGCACCGGTAGTTCACCGCATCATGCACCGGTTCCATTGGGAACCGCCGAAATCGTGATGTGCCTCGACTGACGCTTTTGGCCGCCGTCCTGGCGGCAGCAGCGGTCCCCGCGGCGGCAGCGGCTCAGGCGCGCGGCGGAGTCGAAGGCCGAGTCGTCGATCCCGCGGGTCGCCCGTTGTCGGCTGCGGAAGTGAGCGTGGGTCGTTGGCGAGCAATCACTGACGCCGATGGCGCGTGGCGGATCACGCACCTCGAATCCGGGGTGTACCAAATCGCCGTACGCCGGCTCGGCTACCGTTCGTCACGACAAGACGTTGAGGTCGAGCCCGGCCGCACGATACGGGTCACTTTCACGCTCGAGCCGGTCCCCTTCACGCTCGACTCCCTGGTCGTCAGCGCCCCGCCCTCCAGTATCTCTACCACTGACGCCGACGAGATTTCGTTGCTCCCGTCCACGTTGGACCCCCGTCAACTGATCGCCCTCACACCCGGAGCGCGGCCTGATCAGATCTGGGGCGGCGCGTCCGACCAAGCTAACTCCTACTCGCTCGACGGCACCGCGATCAACCACCCCGGACTCGGCGGAGCCCCGTTACTGCCGAGCCCGAGCTGGATCGAGACCCTCGAGGTCCGCGGCCTCGGCGCCGGGGCCGACGTCGGGGACGCACAGGGCGGCCTCGTCGAAGTGGTGACTCTGCGAGGCAGGAACGTGATTGAGGGGGCGCTCCGGACCTCGTTCGAGTCTGAGCGGCTCAATGGCACCAACCTGGTCCCCGGTGAGATCGGCAGCGAGCTGGCGAGTCGCCGGGAGGTGGATGGTCAGGTCCGTGGTCCGCTGGTGCACCATCGCCTGCATTTCGCGTTGTTCGGCCACGTCATCCGGCAGGAGGAGCGGGTTTTGAACTACCTGCCGTCGACAGGTGGTGTCTTCGTCGCGCGGCCGCCGTCGTTCGCGGAGGAGCGCGGGCTGGCAAAGTTGAGCTGGAAGCCCGACGACCGGGATCTGGTCGGGGGCAGTCTCATGGGGCGGCACCAGAACGGCGACCACGTCGATCAGACGGGGTACGAAGCCGCGGCCGCGACCGCGCGGCTCAGACAATGGAACCTGACCGGCAACCTCACGTGGCAGCGGAGCTGGTCACCCCTGAGTGCACTCACGGTGCGCCTGGGCGGGTTCGTCGCGCGCGAGTGGCACGATCCGTACAACGGTTCCGCAACGCCGGGCATCGAGCTGTGGACACCGGTGAACCCTCCCAGCTATCAGAACACGACTTTTAGCACGGCGGCCTACCCGTCGAGCGTCGGACTGACGGCCGCGTGGACGGGGCGAGGCCGGCTCGTGGGGCTGGACCACGAGGTGAAGCTTGGCGCCGAGTACACGGTAGGAGGCTGGTTCTACGAGCGCCGACGCAACGCCGGGATGACGTGGCGGCCGCTGCGCGTCTCCGGATTCGATCCCGCGATCCCGGCGACTTGGGTCTACCTCAACGCCATCCCGACCGGGTGGGGTGGGGACGTAACGATCAACAGCAACGTCCGGAACGGCGCGCTATTCGTACAGGAGCAGATTGGGATCCTCCCGTGGCTCCGCTTCAATCCCGGGTTCCGGTACGGGTGGTGGGGGACATCAGCCCCGCAAGCGGGGGCCCGCGATTCACCGCGGTGCGGGACGCGGCCCTC
>QHTY01000272.1:0-609 GCA_003220985.1 Gemmatimonadota bacterium | reverse complement strand
GCCGGTATCACCAGCCGATGTTCGCCGCGTTGTTCGATCGAGTGGCCGGGGCCGGATCGTACAGCGATGAGGAGATTTGGTCCTACCTCGGGGCAGCGCCCGGTACCCCGTCGCAAACGTTCACGCGCGCCGAGCGCGATTCGCTCGCGGCCGCGGGCCTGTTCCGCTTCGAGGAAACCGTGCGGCTCGATCAAGCGGGTCGAGTGGAGCAGTATCACCAGCCGTATATGGAGCAGACCGTGTTCTCGCTGGAACGCGCCCTCGGCAGCCGCTGGAAGGCCGGTGTCGCGTACATCCACCGCAAAAACCGCGATATGGTCGCGCTCGTGGACCGGAACATCGCGTCCAACTACACCGTGGTCCACAACGTCATGGTTCTCGATCGCTTCGGCAACCCGGTGGAGTTCGGGGGCCGGCCGCTCGTGTTGGAGACGCTGGCCATTTCCAACGAGGACATTCTCCAGGTCCAGGAGTTGTTGCGGCAGGGCCAACTGCTGGATCCCAACTTTCTCTATGCCCCGCCCGGCCTGACCCCTGCGGAACTGGCGGCGATCCGTTACGACCCCGACTTCGTGCTCACCACGGTGCCGGAGGCGACGCGTCGATTCG
>QHTY01000271.1 GCA_003220985.1 Gemmatimonadota bacterium | reverse complement strand
CCAGCACTTCGGCGTGCAGGTCCTTGAGCTCGCCGACTTTCGATTCGAGGTCGTTCAGGCCCTTCGCGCTCTCCTCGTGCCGGCGAATCTTGGCATCGACGTCGCGCATCAGCTCGTGGAGCTTGCCCACCTCGGCGGTGGCGCGATCGACGACGTCGCGCTGCTGCTCGAGCGCCGCGACCTTCTGGGTCACGCCGTCGGCGAGCGCTTTCAACGTCGTGAGCTGCCGCTTGGTCTGCGCGGCCTCCGCCGCGGCCTGCGTCAGCTCCTTGAGTGTTTGGCCGACGGTTGCGGCGCGTGACTCGGTCTCGGCGACGCTGCGCTGCGCGCCCTGCTGCCGGTCCTCGAACGCGCTGAAGCGCGTGGCGACCGCTTCGCTGGTCTTGCGCAGCTCTTCCTGGCGCGCGCGCACCTGATCGAACCCTTGAGTCAGCTCGCGCACAGCCCCGCTCAGCGTATCCGCATCCATCCGCAATGCCTTGAACCCGCCGCCCAGCTCGAGGAAGCCGGCGACTTCGTTCTTCAGCGCGAGCGCCTGCTCGAGCACGCCGCGCAGCTCGTCGATCTCGGTGCGCAGGTGTTTCGCATTCTCGGAGTTCTGCGTGAGCTGGGTCTCGGTGCGGCGCTGCGACTTCGAGACGTTCTCGGTCTGCTCGTCGAGCGTCGCCAAAACCGGCACCAGGCGCTCGAGCGACTTGACGCGCGACTGGAGCTCCGCAACGACTTTCTGCGCGTCAGTGATCGGCTGCATGAGCTGCGTGAGACCCTGACCGGACTCGCGGGCGGCGGTGGTCAGAGCTTCGAATGCCACGCGCTCGCGCTTCATCTCGGCAAGAATTGCACGCAGCTCAGCGGGAAGTTGCTCGGCGGTCGTTTCGCGACCGAAAATATTCCAGGCGGCCATGAAGGCTCCAGGAGGCGCGGCGTGAGGGGCGGGTGGGCGCGGTCCCGACCGGGGACGACGTGAGTGCCGCCGGCAAATGTAGGGAGATGACGGCAGGCCAGCGTGACAGACGTCACGCGTTGCCGGGACGTGTGAAGTCCCGAAATGTCCCCGACCGACGAATCTACCGAAGTGTCAGCAGCAGGCCGATCTGCGACTCCCAGTCGTTCGACTTCGAAAAGATGCCGAGGCCGTTGGCGAACTTGAAATCGAGCCCGCGCGCGATGCGCCACCGTCCCGCGGTCACGAGCACCCAGTCGTCGGGCGCGCCGCCCTCGCCGCCTTCGATGCCGAGGAGGATGCGCCAGGCGGGCGACAGCTGCCGCAGATACTCCAGCGACGTTTCGCCGAGGTCCCAGTGGGTGTCACCGCGGTTGTATTCGATGGTGGTGCGGAATGTCATCGTGCCCCACCGATAGGCGCGGACCGCGCCGATCTCACTTTTGACATTCCATTGCGCGTCTCCGATGAGGACGCGCCCCGCGTGCATCGGCGGGAGCACTTCGACTGACGCGAAGAACTCGGGCCGGCGGCCGCGTTCGTGGCCGAGGCGCAGCCGCAGCTGGCCGGCGATGTCGGCGACGCCCGTTTCGCGGATCTGGGCCGGCGTCCCGAACGTGTCGGCCGGCGCCTTCTCGAAGGTCGCGGTGATCTGCGAACCTTCGAGCTCGAGCGCGAGCCAGTCGGTCACGCCGTACGCGAGGAAGAGCGCCGCCTCGGTCGTCCTGTAATGGCCGCGGAAGTCTTGGTCCCTCCCAAACCCGAACATCGTGGGCTGGTACTCGTAATTGTGATCCCACGAGTACGCCGCGAACGGATAGATGAGGAGCTGATGCGGCTCGACGTACGTCTCGACCATCGAGGTGCGAATGCCGGTGCCGCGGTCACCTTGCGCCGCGAGCACGGTGGTCGAGCTCACACAGGCAGCGGCGCACAGCGCGAGCACTCGCTTCATGCGACCTCCTGGATGGTAGGGGCGCAGCATGCTGCGCCCCTACTTTTATTTCTCGCCGAACAACGGCACCTCGAATGCGGTCTTGAACACGAGCCGGTCGCCGGCGCTTGCCGACCCGAAACCCACGCCCAGATGCCAGGAGATGTCGTCCCCGAGCCGCAAATCTGCCGTCGGATAGACCTGATGGAATTTCTCGGCCTCGAGGAAGGCGCCGTAGTACTCGAGCCCGAGCGTCACGACTCGGCCGACAGCGACGCCCACGCGTGCCCGCGGCTCGAATTCCCACTCGTGCTCGGGACCGGCGAGATCGCGCTCCAGCGTGGGGTTGGCGAGCAGTTGGACAGGACCAAGACGTCGCTCGAGAGTTGGCGTCAGCTCGAGGGTCCGCGCGCTCTCGCTGAACGCCGGCCGGGCAGTTTCATATTCCACGTTGAACCCAAGCTTGACCGGGAACCGCCACGACTCAGGCGCGCGCATGCGGGAGCGCAGCCGCCAGCCTGCATACTCGA
>QHTY01000195.1:10097-10416 GCA_003220985.1 Gemmatimonadota bacterium | reverse complement strand
CTGCCCCGCGACCATGAAATTGTCCGGATCCTGCACCAGTCGGCCCTCAAAGAACGCGATGCTGCGCGACGTAATGGCCGTGTCGCTCGGCGCCGGTAGGGCGGGCGCCGCGCCGCGCACGGCGACGCGCGAGATCGCGAGTGCGACCCCGAGCGCCACCACGAAGCGAAGCCGTACGCGGGCGCGCGTCATTGGACGTGCGGCCTGGCGAGATACGGAAACGTCGTCAGAAACGGAGTGTCGTTCGCGTCCACGTGGTCGTCGTTCAACGCCGCATTCGAGCCAAAGATCAGGTGCAGCTCGCCGGTGATCACATCGT
>QHTY01000195.1:0-9723 GCA_003220985.1 Gemmatimonadota bacterium | reverse complement strand
GTGGCCGGCTGGTCGTGCCCCAAACGCCGAGCTTCGAGTTGCCGAGCTGCGAGCTTGGCAGCTCGACGACGATGGCGAGCACGTTGGTCCCGGCGAACGTGTCGATGCCGGGGCTGCGGAACGACGTCGCTTCACCCGCGATGATGTGCTTGAACTGCACGAGGTCGAATAAGAACGGATCGTCGCGCACGCCGGCGAATACGGTCATGCCGCTACGCGAGGCGACGACGGGAGTGGGCGTGTTGCTGACGGCGACGGTTGCCGTCTCGGCACCGTCGATAATACGGTCCGTCGCGCCGATGTCGGACGGCGCCGCGGGGCCGCGGAAATGCATCACCTGATGCCCGCCGGTTCCGGTCACGAACGCCTGGATCACGAGATCTTCGACCGCGTCGCCGTTGTTATCGATCTTCCACTGGTACAGCACGTTCGGATCGAAGAACGTGGTGCTCGCTTCGGACGGCGGGATGAACCCCGACACGGTCATCGCCAGCACCGTGTTCGCCGGATTGGTGGGGCTCGAGAACGTGTAGACGTCTGCGATGTCAGCAGCGGGGTCACCGGCGAGCAGCATGCTGTCTTTGTGGTCCGACGCGCTGATCAACCGCGTGACGCCGATCGCGACGGCGCCCGCGAGCAGCAAACTCAGCACAAAAAAAAGAAACGGGCGTAGAGTGTCATCTTCTCTACGCCCGCGCCGGGCGATCGGATTGGATTCCTCAATGTGAATTGTGGCCCAGTGACTTGGGTTCCCACTCTGAGGAGTGGGCCCAAGAAGGCACTGCGCTTCAAGCGCAGTGCTCTCCTGGGCCCACCCTTTAGGGTGGGATCATCTCAGCTGGGTGCCTCTCATTCTGTCTCTCGATGTAATCGATTGCTCCTTGTAGCAGCTTCGGACTCACGCTTGTCACTGAATACTCGCGATTCCACCTCAATCCGAGCTTGTTGTCAGGTTGTCGGCTGGCAGCGTAACTGCTTCCTCCCTTCAGCAGCCGCACCAATCGCGACAAATCGAGTCGCGGACCGGTCTGGAGCAGGAGATGGACGTGCGTTCGGAGAAACGCTAGCGCGACGATGGTGACGCGCTCTTGGATCGCCGTCCGCCGGAAGAAGCCATCGAGAAAATTGCGCGTGGGCTGATCGATCATCGGCATGCGCCGATATGTTGACCAGGTGAGGTGGAAGAAGATGTGGTGAGCGGCCACATGGCATCTTGGTCGACATCGATCAATGCGAGGTCAAATGAGCCCCCCAATTCATGATTAAATCCCAACGCTTACGAGCGGGATCTCCAGCTACCTACCAGGAACGGTTGCTGCGTGGGTTGGGGCGAGCCGCCGGCGGGTTCCTCCGTCACCGCGCTGACTTCGGGTTGCACGCCGGCGGGCATCTGCAATGTGATGACCGGACGGCCGCTGGGCGCCGAGTTGAAGGTGCCCACACTCACCGGCGCGCGGCCTTTCTCGATCGCCCAGAGCTGATAGGTCCGGCCCGCTGGCGCGGGCGGCAGGTCGAACGCCGCGACGACGACGATGTTGCGCGCGCGGTTCCAGTAGAGCCGCATGGACGGCGCTTTGCCGGTGGCGGCGAGATCCGTGATGGCAACGGAGGAATCGAGCAATGCCGCCACGACGTACTTCGTGCTGTCGAGCTGACTTTGCGCGACGTCGAACCTGGTCCGCAGCACGCGAGCTTCGTTCGCAGCTCGCCAGTAGCCGAATCCGCCGAGGATAGCGAGCACAACGGCGGCCGCCACTGCCCACGGCAGGATCGCCGGACGGGCGCGCCGAGCGTATCGCACCACGCGTGCGCGTAGCTCGGCAGGTGGTGTCGCATGCGCAACGCCCCGCGCCAAAAGCCCTGAGACTTCGCGGAACGACTGGACTTCCACGCGACAGCTCGCGCAGGTCTCGAGGTGCCGCTCGAACTCCGCGCGCTCCCCGGGGTCGAGGCTGCCCAGTGCGTAGGGCGCGGCGAGTTCTGTCCAGCGGTGCTCGGTCATGGCTCCACCTGCCGGATCCGCGGGCTGAGCGCATCGCGGAGCTTCTCCATGGCAGCCCGCAGCCTGGTCTTCACCGTTCCCAGCGGCTCCTTAAGCTCGGCGGCGATCTCGCTGTGCGAAAGTCCGCCGAAGTAGGCGAGCTCGATGACGCGGCGCTGCGCTTCCGGGAGCTCGCCCAGCGATCGCGTCACGAGCTGCCGCGTCTCCTGTCGCTCGACGTCGCGATCGGGCGCGTCGCTCGAGGCGAGCGGCGTGGCGAAGCCGGCGTCGCTCTCTTGTGCGGCGCGCGCCAGCACTTTGGACCGTCGCCCGCGCGCGCGCACGAGATCGAGCGCGCGCGTGCGGGTGATCGTCGCGAGCCAGGCGGTGACACTGCCGCGCGCGGGGTCGAACTGGCCGGCCGTGCGCCACGCCTGGCCAAACGCATCCGCGACGACTTCTTCCGTGTCCGCGCGTTCCCCGACGATTGCGCGCGCCAGGGCGTAGACGGTGCTCCCATGGCGGTCGTACAGCTCGCCCAGGGCGCGCTCGTCGCCGGCGGCCATGCGCTCAACGAGTGGCCGGTCCACGGTCTCGAAAGTGGTGGCGATTCACAACCAGTGCAAACAGTACGCGCGGCAGGGGGTAACGGATTGGTTCGAGGAGCGAGAGCCCTCCGGCTTGCGTGTTTTCCGTGCGTTGAAACGCCGGCTCGGCGAAGGCGTGAGCCCTTAAGGGCTCGCGTAGTGGCCGAGCCGCGGCTTCAGCCGACGGGCTACACTCCGTCTACTCGAGGAGCGCCTGCACTTCAGCCGCCGCCGCCAGCCGGCGGTCGACGTGGTCCCCGATCGCCCGGGCACGCTCGAGCACGAGCGTCAGATCGGAGGGCGACCCCATGCCGGACTGCCGCTTCACGAGGGCAAGGCGCAGGTGTTCGAGCGCGGCCACGGCTTCGGTGAGCGATTCACCCGTGTCGCCCCGTGCCCGCAGTGCCTCTGCCCCAGTCTCCAATCGCTCGAGCACGGCCGGGAGGTCGCGCGCCTGCCGCCGCTCCGCGTCCGGCAGCGCCTTATACACGGCGAGCGCCGAGCGTCCCAGCACGAGCTCGGTCGGCTCGACGGAGGGCAGGGCCGCGCGTGCAGTCGCCTTGAGGCCCCACCCAGCGAGCCAGAAGAACGAGCGTCCGGCTCTTCCGGCCCAGATCCGGTACCACAACGAGTCCAGCCGCAGGAACCAGCGGCGCCGCTTGATGACTTCGTCCTCCTCCTGCTGCACCTGGCGTTCGGCAAGCAAGGCCGCCCGGATGTCGTCGAACGTGTAGCCGTCCTTCAAGAGTCGGCGCGCCACCACGACCAGTTGAAAGAGGAGGATCGCGCCGATTATCCCCATCCCTCTCCCAGCCAGCACCGACGTCAACAGGACCAGGGTGGAGACTTGCGCGTTCCGCACGAAGGCGCGCAGCAGCGGCGGGGCGCGAAAGTCCCGGCCCCGCAGCTCGCCCGCGACCCGCGCGAGATCGTCCGCCGTCTGAAACCGCTCCGGCGGCGTTTTGCGGAGCAGGCGGTCGACCACGGCGCCAAGTTTTGCGGGCACTTCGGGCCGGAGCGCCTGGACCAGAGGCGCGGGCTCGTAGACGTGTTTCGTGAGGATCGCGGGCACGTTTGCAGCTTCGAATGGTGCGCGGCCGGTGAGGGCGTAGAAGAACGTCGCACCCAGAGAGTAGAGGTCGCTGCGCGCGTCCACCCGCTCGCCGCACGCCTGTTCGGGGCTCATGTAGCGCGCCGTCCCGGTGATTGCGCCGCCCCCGGTTTCGGCCGCGCGTCTGCCCAGCGCGATCCCGAAGTCGGTGACGACTGCGCGCTCCGTCGCGCGCTCGATCATGATGTTGTCAGGCTTCACGTCCCGGTGAATCACGCCGCGTTGATGTGCGGCGCCCAGCGCCCACGCCACTTCCTGCAGCAGCTTCGTCGCGAGGCGCGGCGGGAGCGGGCCGGCTCGCTCCACGCGATCGCGCAGTGTCTCGCCGTCCACGAAGCCCATCACGAAGAACACGAGCTCACCGCGTGCCTCGACGAGATGAATCGGCACGATATTGGGATGCGCGAGGCCGGCGGCGGTCCGCGCCTCTTGCAGAAACCGGTCCCGTTCGTCGGGGCGCGCCGCGAGGTGCGGCGGGAGCAGCTTGATCGCGACCGGGCGGTCGAGCGCCACATCACGGGCGAGCAGCACGATCCCCATACCGCCTCGCCCGAGCTCGCGCTCGATCGAATAGCGGCCGGCAAGCAACTCCTGGAGGGCCAGGAATTCGGCGCTGATCGGCGCGGTCATGTGTGTCTCGTCCTACGAGCACAGCCCCGCGGCGTTTCGAGCAGGCTAACGCCCCCTTTCGTTTCACAACGTAGCGTTGTCATCTAGCAGTAAGGTGCGCCATCTACTTTTATGAGGCCATGATCGCGCCCCGCTCCCTCGCGCATGGGATACTGTTGATCCTCGCGACCCAGTCCGTGGCGGTCGCACAGGACAGCCGCGAAATCCGCGGCCGCGTGGTGAGTGCCGCCGGCAGGACGCCGATCGGCATCGCCACGGTGGAAGTGATGGACTCCGCTGGTGGAGTGCGCGCCCACGCGTCCACCGACGCGGACGGCGGCTTCCACATTCAGGACCTTCCTCCCGCTCGCTATCGAGTCCGCGTCCTCGCACTGGGGTACACGCCGCGGGTCCTCCCCGTCGAAATCAGCGCGGCATCGCCGAGCGTCGACCTGGGATCCGTGGCGCTCACGGCGGCGGCGATCGTGTTGCAGCCGCTGCAGGTGACGGGCCAGAAGCGCGACGTGGAGCTGGCTCCCGACCGTACCACCTACGCCGTCCGCGACATGCCCACCACCCGCGGCGGCACCGCGCTCGACGTGCTGCGCAATGTGCCGGCCGTGGACGTGGACATCGACAACGTCGTGAGCCTGCGCGGCAACACCGACGTGGTCCTCCAGATCAACGGCCGACCCAGCCCGCTGAAGCCCGCGCAGCTCGGCAACTACCTCGCACAGCTGCCGGCCGACATGGTGGACAAGGTCGAGGTCGTTTCCAACCCGTCGGCACGCGAAAACCCCGAAGGCGTGGCGGGGATCATCAACATCGTGCTGAAGAAGCATGCGGATGAAACGCGGAGCGGCGGACTCACGATCGGTGGCGGCACAACTGGCCACGTGGACGTGGGGGGCAACCTCGGCTACGAACGCGGTCCGCTGTCGCTCTATGGCAGCTACGGCTTCCTGCGGGATAACCGGCCGCGGCGCGACACGATCTTTCGCGCCAACACCTACGAGGCGCCGCTGACCTATCTCGAGGAAGCGGGGCTGCGCACGCAGGTGCCTCTCGCGCACACGCTCACCGGGAGCGCCGGCTATCAACTCAGCCGGCAGGACGAGCTGTCGGCGGACGTGGACTACAGCACGCGCACCGAGGCGGAGACGTACGGGCTTCTGTACCGTGATCTGGACTCGGCGCGCGCGCTCACGGGGCTCAGCGACCGGTTCACCCGGGGCACGAACCACGAGTTCAATTTCGAGACGACGCTCGCGTACAAACACGGCTTCGCGCAGAAGGGTCACAAGCTGTCGAGCGAGCTCCGCGTCGTGCGGGCGCGCGAGGGCGGGCCCAGCGCCATCGTCGCGCGCACGCTCGCGCCGGACGGCACGCCGCGCGACACGTCGGCGCTGGAGAGCCAGGTTGGCTGGGAGCATCCAGACGAGAACTCGCTGAAACTCGACTACGTGCGGCCGCTCTCGGGTCTGCTGCGTCTCGAAACCGGATATCGCGGATCGGTGCAGCGCTTTCACACGACCCTGCGGACCGAGGTCTTCGACACCGCACAAGCGACGTACGTGCCCGATTCCACCCGCATCAGCGATTTCACGTACCACCAGATCGTCCACGCCGCCTACGGGATTCTCGACGCGCAGCGCGGCAAGGTTCTGCTCCAGGCTGGCGTCCGTGTCGAGCGCGCCACGACACACTTTCACCTGCAAACGACGGGCGCGACGTACGACAACCCGTACAACAGCGTGTTCCCGAGTGGGCTCATCGCCTACAACATCGATGATACGCGTCAGGTGAAGCTGAGCTACTCGACGCGCATCCGCCGTCCGGACGACACCGATCTGATCGATCCGACACCGCATTATCTCGACCCACTGAACATCTCGCGCGGCAATCCTTATCTGAAGCCCGAGTATATCCACGCGCTCGAGCTCGGCTTGCAGCGCACGGCGGGCGCGATGACGATGCAGCTCACCCCCTTCTTGCGGCACACCCTCAATGCCGTGCGCACGATTCGGTCGCTGGACAGCACGGGCGTCATGACGCGGACGTTTGCCAACGTCGCGACCAGCGACGCCTATGGGGCCGACGCTACTATCGCGCTGAGCGGGGGACGGTTGAGCGGATTCGCGAGTGCGAGCGCCTTCCGGCAAGTCAGTAACGCCGCCAATCTGGGCCCGGGCCTTTCCGCGAAGACGTTCGGCTGGACGGCCCGGACGAACGCGTCATTCCGGGTCTCGCCGACCCTCGATCTCCAGATGCTCCTGAGCTATCAGGCGCCGCTGACCGTCGAGCAAGGCCGGGTCGCAAGCCGGACGCGGTTCACGCTTGCAGCGCGAAAGAAACTCGAGAACGATCGGGTGGGCGTGACGCTGCGCGTGATCGACCCTCTCAACACTTCGCGCGAAAGCTCGACGACGATCGACCCGCGGTTTTTCCAGATCTCGGATCGGCGCCGCGTAATCCGGGGATTGCTGGTGAGCGTCACCTGGTTGTTCGGGCGCGCGCCACAGCACGAGCGCGAAGACCTCATCGGTAACGAGACCCCGCAGTAACCCTGACTACGGAACGGAACACCTCACCGGATCACTCTCGACCCCTTCGGGAATACGGACGCGATACGTCCGGCCGACCGCGCCCGACCAGCGCAGCTCCCACCACGCCAGGCCGCCGCGCCGCGACCGCAACCGCATCTCCAACGCCGGATCGTCGTCCCAGCCCACAACGGTGCGCGCCGCGTCGTTCACCACGATCTCCACGCGCGCTTGCGCGGCCACGTCACCGGTGGCCACCGGCCACGCCGCTGCACCGCCGAGCTGCAGCCAGGCGTACAGCGTGTCACGCGAACACCAGACCCGCTCGATCCGCGGTGCCGGCACGTGGTTGGACGACCGGCGTGGGACGACGTGCCGCTTGTGGCCGACGACGAGATCCAGTGGTGGCGCCGCACCCGGAGGTAGACTGTCTCCGTTGGATACTCGAGCCGCGAGGCGGGCGAGCACCCGCCCGAACATCGCTGCCTCACCAGGTCCGTAGATCGTCGAGCCGCCCTCGTAGTACTGCGCCGTGTATTCCTCGGCCGTGGTGATGTACTCGATATAGCCGTTGGCGTGACCCAGGATGAGCGCCGCACTCACCGGCAGCCCGGCCTCGCGGGCGCTGGCCAGCATCTGCTCGCGCATCCGCCTTCCCGCCATCGTCGTCACTTCTCCGGGGACCGCGCCGATGACACGATCCCCCAGGCGCAGCACCGTGACTTGTGCGTACGAGGGCAGGTTCCCGCTGATGAACAGATGGTTGGGGAGGCCGCCGAACGCTGCGTCGAAGAGTTGGCGCTTGTGCCCCTGACATCCCGGTACGTCCGGGTTGGGCGAGCCCTGCTTGAGGCCGACGTCGAACAGACCGAACAGCTGCCACCCATCGATGCGCGTGTGCGCGTCCTCCGCGCCGACCAATGTGCTCAGGCCGACGGCCGGCTCGGAGCAGATGCCGAGTGCCCGCGCGCTGTCGCGCAGCGCGAGCGTCGCAAATGCACGCCCCAACTCCAGCCTGTCGGTCAACGTCGCTCCGAGCGCATCGAACAATGCCACCGCGCCGTCCCCCACGCTCTTCCCGATCACGGTGATCGCTTCCCGCGCCGCGTGCCTGCAGGAGGCCAAGTGCGTGGCGGTCGGAGCGCGCCACTCCCACAAGGTGGGCGTGAACGGGCCGGCGACCGCGGTGAGCGGGGCGAGTGTCGGAACGTCGCAGCGGCTCTGCGGCGGCCACGCCGGCGACACGTCGCCTTCGGCCCCGTTCGCGAACAGGTACACGGCACGGGGCACGAAGCCTCCGTCGCGGTCGATGTGCCGCTCCAATCGCCGCTCGACGAGGCCCTGAATATCGGGGTCGAGCAGGTCGTTGGACGGTGCGTTGCCCGTGCCGTGCATGGCGAAGATGCTGAAGGCGCCGGCGGGCCGGAACGCGCCGCTGGCGGCGTCGCGGAGATCGACGCGCAGCATGGCGAGCTCAGGATCCACAAGCCGGTATTCCTGCGCCAACCCGGCGGGCGCGTCCGGCGGCGCGGTGGGCAGGGGGATATTGCGCAGCATGGCGGGAAGACTGCGAATGCGCGTCTGACCCCAGACGGCCCGACTCCCCCACGCCACGCGAGCCGGGCGCAGGTCTTTCGCCGCGTTATGTACGGCACGCGCGATGCGCGCTGCGAGCGAATCGACCATCACAGGGTCGTAGCCGAGGACCGAGCTTCCCTCGTCGTTGTATCCGGTCGCTTCGAAGAAATGACCCGGACCCGCATGCGTGTGGGTCACCGCGATCACGAGACGATCCACGCCGATGCCGTCCGTCCGCGCGGTCAGCGCCGCGACGCGGCGGTGCAGGAGGGACGAGCTAAGGGGGAGATCTGCGACGACGAGAGCCAGGCGGTTGCCGCCGCCGTCGGCCAGGACGAGCACGCGCGCATACAGTCGCAGCCGATAGCCGACTGCCTGGGCACCCTCGGGGCCGTTGCCCGCCAGCCCGACGCCAGGCGGCGGCGTGATATCGACGCGGGCGAACCCGGCCTGCAGCAACGCCGCGGTGCCGGGCCTTGGCGCGGGGCTGAGGAGCCCGGGCACGCGCAGGCGCGTAGCGCCGCACGCCACCAGCAGGACGACCGAAGTCGGGAGCAAAACCGCTCGGCGCCGGCTCACCGCACGCTCCCCTTGGCTTCGCCCAGCACCATGGTGATCCCCGACCACAGCCACACGACGAAGTCCCGACGGCGGGCCGGGCCGTCGAACTTCGTGGCATCATCGACATTCAGTTGCGACCGAACGCCAAGGGCCAGCGTGGCCAATCCGATCCCGGAGAGTCGTCGCAGTTGCACTTCCGTCCCCAGACCCAGGCCGACATGCGTGATGCCCCGGGTGGCGAAGTTGGCAAGCTCAGCGGGTCGGGCGGGGTTCGGTCCCTGGCCGACATTCAGTCCCAGTTCGCCCTGGACGAACACGAAGGCGTACGGCGGAAAGGGCCATCCGAGAACCGGGAGGTCGACCGACCCTTTCAGATACGCTCCACGGACCCGCTCCACATCCCACCACGCTTCCACGGTGGGGTTGAGGTAGCGGCTGGTCGTCGAGAGCGACGCGAAGACCTCCGTTGTGTTGCGAGCCGAGCCCACCCCGCCGGTGCCTGAGTCGCCGCGGAAGACGTACCGCACCAGCCCTGCGTGCACACGTGTTGGTCCGAGGACGAACGAGGCCTGCCCCCAGAGGTCCTGCTCTCCGAGGTGTCGACCACCGGCGCCTGTCTCGGACAATTCTCCTGCCGAGGCGGCGTCGAGTTCGTAGTGCAGGACGCCGCCGCCCTCGAGCGAGAGGCGGTGGACGCGGAGTCCCAGGGCGAGCGATGGTTGCGCGACAAGCCCGGCGGATCGGGAGATCCCG
>QHTY01000270.1:604-5800 GCA_003220985.1 Gemmatimonadota bacterium | reverse complement strand
CAATCACTTGGGGCGTCACCTTTAGCGTGGGGGATCCGGTCTCGGGTACGGATGTGCTGCTCACCAACATCTACGGGGCGGCCAACGGTACGCAGCTCCTGCAAAATCGAAACGACACACAACTCATTACCGCCGGCGGCACAATGTATGGACCGCTCCAGACGGCCAACCCAATCTTCAACCCGATGCTCGATGGGATCTTCTCCTTCGGCCTCGTGATGACTTCAGGTACGGCCGTCGTGACGGAATTCAAGGTGTGCGGAGTCATCTTCGCCCCATTCCAACAGACCTGTACCTCGATTCCGTAGGATCTGATTCACGCGCCCTATCGATAGAGCGCCGGTAACGCCGTCACTGTGAGGACTTTCGAGTCGGACCCTGTGGCACCGTGGTCGTCAGTCACCGTCACGGTGATCGAGTAGGTGCCGGGCAGGAGATAGTTGTGGGTTCCCGTAAGGGCGCCCTGACTGGATCTGCTGCCGCTGGATGATGACGCGTCCCCCCAATCGATCGTGTAGGACCACGGCCCGTCGTTGTCCGGGTCGCTGAAAGACGCGTCGGGCAGCGCGTACGAGAGACCCACAAGCACCGACTGATCCGACCCGGCGTTCACAACCGGCGGCCGGTTGGGCGGCGGCGGCGGCGGCGGTGGCGGCGGCACCGGAGCCGGAGGTGGCGGTGGTGGCGGCGGCGGCGGTGGCGGCACCGGCGGTGGTGGTGGTGGCGGCGGCACCGGTGGTGGTGGTGGCGGTGGCGCCGGTGGTGGTGGTGGCGGTGGCGGCGGCACCGGTGGTGGCGGCGGTGGCGGGGGCGGACTTTGGGCGAAGCTCACGCGCCAAATCCCCCCTGCATAATCGTCACTCACGAGGAGCGCCCCATCCGGCATTACCAGCAGGCTCACGGGGCGACCCCAGCGAGAGCCATCGGCGAGCTGCCACCCGGTGACAAAGTCTTCGATCGCCGTGGGCCGGCCGTTTTGCACGCGCACGCGCACGACCTTCGCGCCAGTGGGCTCGGTGCGGTTCCACGAGCCGTGATACGTCATGAACGCATCGCCCTGGTACTCCGCCGGGAACATGGTGCCCGTATAGAACACGAGCCCAAGCGGGGCCGAGTGTGCCTGGAACGTGATGGCCGGTGGCTCCACTCCCGAGCAGTCGGCATCCGGATACTCGGGGTTCGCCTGGCCGGGGAGATAACATTGCGGCCATCCATACCACTTGCCGTCTCGCAGGATGTTGAGGTGCTCGGGTGGCAGATCGTCGCCCAGATCGTCGCGGTCGTTGTTGTTCGCCCACAGCTCGCCCGTGGTCGGGTGGAAGGCGAGCCCGACGGAATTGCGGAGCCCGGTGGCAAACGTCCGCGGATTCGTGCCGTTGAGGTTGTAGCGCGTGACGGCCGCGCGGGGCAACGGATCGTCGCACACGTTGCATGAGGAGCCGATGGCGACGTAGAGCAGATTGTCGGGCCCGAACGCGATCGTGCGCGTCCGGATGAGTGTCACCGGCGTCCTCGCTCCAGGATTGAGCCGGCGCACCGCGGTCTGCTCGGCGAAGTACAGCGTGTCGCCGCGGAACGCCAGGCCGAACGGGTAGGACAAGCCGCTCAGGACGATGCTCTGCGCGTCGGCAACGCCGTCGCCGTCCGCGTCCTCCAATCGGATGATCTCGCCATTACCCGAGAGTGTGACGAAGACCGCGCCATCGGGGGCGAGCGCGAGCGCGCGCGCGCCGTCTAGCCCCTGTGCAAAAAGATTCACGTTGAAACCAGTGGGCACCTCGAGCTCGTGGCCGGCGATCTGGATGGCATCGAAGGAAGGTCGGAAGGAGCGGCGAGCGCGGTGCGCGGACGTGACGACATCGGAGCAGTCCAGGGCCAGCAGCACCGCGACCACGGTTGCCAGCCGCCCAGCAAACCCTGCACGCGCGTACATGTGGAACGCTCTCTGTGAGGTGGGTGCTGTGTCGCTCGGAATTAATCCCTCCGATAGCAATCTTTGCGCCACAGCGTTGCGCAATCGCCGCGCTGATGAACAGCGGATACGTGGCACGAACACCGCAGCGTGCCCACGGCAGATTGGGTCAAGCCGCTCAAATTGCGTTTTTCGTCCTGCTCACTCTTTCGTGTGTCCTCCATCTTGCGGGCGAAGGGGTTGTCTGTGTCCTGAAGAGCTTGCCCTGAGGCTCGCTCGCTTCGTTAGCCGCGCAGCGACTTAATCTGTTCGAGCGCCTCGATGTCGGCGGCATCCTGCAGCCGGCCGGTGCGCTTGGTGGCGATGAGGTCGTCGAGACCGATGAGCGGAATCTGGACTGCGCCGATCTTCACGGTGCTCGCATTCGGTGCGGCTTGCTCGTACTTCACCGTCCAGGCGACGGTGAAGATATCGATCCGCGGATCATCACCGATCAACGTGACCGGCTTCTTCAACACTTCTGTCGCCGACCATTCGCGTGCGAAGCCGTAGCCCACGGCGGCGAGCGCTTTGAGGACGCGGGCCGCATTGGCCTCGGTCCGCTCGATCAGGATATCGACGTCATCGGTGGCACGGGCGTAGCCGTGGAGAATGCACGCCACGCCGCCGATGACCAGGTACCTGGCCTTGGCGCGATTCAGCGCGGCGCACACGGTGGCTACCGGTGGCTTTGCTTCCACTCGTAAAAATCGTCGTAGGAGTCGAATCCGATGATCTGGTGCCGGCGCCCTCGAGGCGCGCGGTGCGCGCGTGCCGTTCGGGCCGCTGCCTCGGCAATCCGGAGACGTTCAGCGGGCGAGCGGGCGAGATCGCGCTCGAGCTGGGCGCGCCGGGCGGACCCAATCGGATCGGAGCCATAGGCCGGGCGAGGCGCTTCACGAACCTGCGCCGTCGGGGGGGACTCGAGGTAGGCGCGCAGGGCTGCGGCGATCACGCGACTGCGCGAGCGGTCGAGCTCCCGGGCGCGGCGGTCGGCCGCGGCGACGAGGTCTTTGGGCAGGGTGATGGCAATCCGGGCGTAGGCCATGGCATACTCGGTATTACTGGGTAGTACCAATGTACACATGCCCGCCGCGGTGAGAAAGGGTCTCCGCGACGCCCGGGCCGTAGTGTTTTTGTGCGAGAACGATTCCAAGGACGTGTCCGGAGTCACGAGAGGTCGGGCCACAGGGCTCCCTCAGCCTTGCGGCAACCGGCTGATGTCTCGTATCCTGAGCTAACCTCACCGCAGCACCCGGGCGCCCGGATACGGAGGACCGTGAGACGAACTCTCCGGCCGGCGTCAGCGCCTGTGCCGAAGCCGATCCACATCCTGCTCGCTGACGACCACTGGGCGGTGCGCACCGGCTTGCACGCGCTGCTCGATCGCCAGGCCAACCTGCGTGTGGTGGGCGAAGCGACAACGGGGGAAGAGGCGGTCAAGCAGACCCGGGCCCTGAAGCCGGACGTCGTGCTCATCGATCTCGTCATGCCGGGCATCGGGGGTCTCGAGGCCGTGCGCCGCATCGCCGCCCTCCACGCCGGCACGAAGATTCTCGTGTTCAGCGCCTACCTTCAAGAGGATAAGCTGCTGGACGTGCTCAGGGCGGGCGCCAGCGGCTTCGTGAATAAGGGGAGCCCGGCTGAGAACCTGACGCGCGCGATCCGCACCGTCGCGCAGAACGAAGTGTTCCTCGACCCGAGCGCCGCCAGGGTGCTGGTCGAGCACCAGAAGCAGCCGCGCGCGAATGGGATCGGCGCCGTTGCCCGGCTCAGTGTGCGGGAGCGCGAAGTCCTCGGCCTCACCGCGGAGGGGCATACCTCGACCGAAATCGGCAAGCTGCTGCGTCTCAGCCCGAAGAGTGTGGACACCTACCGCGCCCGCGTCATGGACAAGCTGGGCCTGAAGCACCGCTCCGAGCTGGTGCGCTTCGCGCTCCGCGCCGGGCTCCTTAAAATCGAGTAGCGCGAGCCGGCGTGGGAGTTCTTCCCACAGCCGCCCGCCCGTACTTCCCCACACTCTCCGACGAATCCTCCCGACAGACGGCAGCGCTCCTGCTCGCTACCCTCCCGTACCCGAGGCTTGTCTCGGGCACTCCACAAGGAGGCAAACCATGAAGAAGCAGGCAACCTTCGCAGCCATTCCGCCGCTTCTGGCCGCGGCACTGCTCGCCACAGCCTGCCGCGACTCCATCAGCTCCGAGCACCGCGGTCCCGCGCTCCCGATGTTTGACGTGGTGGCGCCGAACGTTGTCCTCGACCAAAAGGACGGCACGTTCAGCGAGAGCGGCACACTCCTCAGCATGGGATTTGTCCCCACGAACCCACACCGCGGCGATGCGATCATCGCGACCTTCTTCTGGCGGGGCTCGAGCAACATCATCACCTCGGTGACCGACCACCTGTCGGCGACCGGCTACCCCTTGGTAGGCAACACTTATTCGCTTGTCGAGTACGTCCAGGGCGGTATCTCGATGGCGACGTACGTCGCCACCAACGTGCAGAACTTTCCCGACGGCTACAACGGCGCGAACGGCAACAGCCTGCTTGTGGTGCACGCGACGCTCGCGGATTCGGTGAGCGATGGCGGGGTGATGCTGTCCGCGTACACGGGCGTGCACGCCGTGTACACCCGGGCGTTGGGGGCGCACCGCTCTGCCTCGGGCTCAGGCTCCTCCACCACGACAGCAGACGCCGGCGCGATCGGGGCCTGCTCGGGCGCGCTGGCATATGGCGTGACGATGTCGAGCGGCCTGGTCGGCATCGCGGGGCCCCCGGGCTTTACCAACATCAGCACGATGTCGGACACCGCGATCAAAGGCGATGGGGAGTATCTCGTGCAGAATGGCGCCAGTTATGTCGATCCGCAGTGGACGTGGTTCTACACGGCGGAGACGCCGGGGACGTCGCTGGCCACCGTGCTCGCACTCAATCCCGCACCGGGCATTACCATCGACAAATGCAACGGTACGTTCAATGAGAGCGGGTCAATGCTCATCAAAGGGTTCAACCCGACGAATCCCCGCAACGGCGATGCAATTATCGCGACCTTCTTCTGGCTGGGCTCGACGAACATCATCGATTCGGTGACCGACGTTCTCACCAGCGCCCCCTATACGCCGGTCGGCAATACATACACGCTGGTCGAGTATGTCACGGCGGGCGGCATGTCGATGGCTACCTATGTCGCCACAAACGTCCAGCACTTCCCCGGTGGGTACCAGAGACCGGCCCAGGACAGCATT
>QHTY01000270.1:0-379 GCA_003220985.1 Gemmatimonadota bacterium | reverse complement strand
CCGCCGGCGGGGTTTGCCACCATCGGCACGATGAGTGACGGGTCCATCAAAGGCGATGGGGAATTCGGTGTGCAGGCCAGCACAGGTTCAGTCGATCCGCAGTGGACCTGGTTCTCCGACGGCTCGCCCATCTCTTGGCTGGCGACCGTGCTCGCGCTCAAACCGGCTGGCCCATAGCGGAGCCGAGGCTGATCGAGCCGGCGGCGTGAACGACGGAAGGGGCGCAGCATGCTGCGCCCCTCCTGAGTCTTTGTGGGGGAGTTCGAGCGTACGCTGGAGGCTTTCCGACGGCTATCGCCGATCGTACGGTTAAACGGTGACTCGGGAAGCCAGTCTCGCTGATGTCGGCCGGCTTGCACGGATTCGTGCGGCGGTGTGG
>QHTY01000194.1:13302-40846 GCA_003220985.1 Gemmatimonadota bacterium | reverse complement strand
AGTGCTCGAGTATGGCGGTGACGTCATCGACGCCTACTTCCACTCGACGTGCGGGTTCAGCACGGCGGGGATCGAGGAGGCATTCGCCACGGTGCGCACACGTCCCTATCTGCGACCCGTGTCCGACGACCGCGGTGGGGGGCATTACTACTGCGACATTTCTCCGCGCTTTCGCTGGCGCGAAGAATGGGATGGGCCCAAACTGCGCGCTATATTGTCGCGAACGTTGGCGACGGTGATGCCGTTGTCCGGCGACGGATTGCCGCGCATCACCGACGTCGCCGTGACGCGCACGACGCGATCGGGTCGCGTGGGCGAGCTGCGGATCGTCTTCGAGCGGGGCGACATCCGCATTCCGGGTCCCGATGTCCGCGCGGTGCTGCGCCCGGATGCCGACCAATTGGCGGTGACCAGGGGCGCTGGCGGCGAGGTCGACCGGCTCGTGGCGGTCGGCGCCGGATCCGGGCACGCGGTCGGGATGTGTCAGTGGGGCGCGATCGGGCGGGCCCGTGCGGGGCAGGATTATCGCAAGATTCTGAGCACGTATTTCCCGGGGACGAAAATTGAAAAGATCTACTAGGACGGCCGGACGGCCGGGCGGCCTAACGGCCAGGTGGGTGATCGGATTTGGAATGCTGTGTTTGGCCGTCGGGCCGTCAGGCCGTCTGGCCGCCCAAGGCGTCCTGAGCCAGTTCTCCTACGACAACCTCCGCCTTTCCGGCATTCAAGTCGATGCCGGCCTCATCGGCGCATCGGAGCTCGTGGGGACGACCGCGGCCGGGTTGCGCGTCGACTACGGGCGCATCGCGCCGCGGGTGCGGCTGCTCTTGGGACTCTCGTACTTTCATTCGCAGTTCGATCAGGCGTCGCGCGACCGCTTCGAGCGGCGCCTCGACAGCATCGTGAATCCCTCGACGCCCGACAACATCAATCTCGGTCGCATTGCCCTCAGCGATCTCATTGCCGACATCGATTTCCAGCTCGTCTTTCCGCAAGGTCGTGGGATCACCGCCTATCTCGGCACGGGGGTGAGCATTCATGCGCGCAACGGCAGCGGGGCCGCCGTCAACGGCACCTTCGTCGAAGATGCGCTCGACGTGATCACGGCGGGTCTGAACGGTACCCTGGGGTTCGAGTTCGATCTCTCACGGGCGTGGCGCTTCACGGTGGATGGACGCGGCGTGCTGTCGAGCGGGCTCAAGACGGTGAGTCTCCGGACCGGAATCATGTACCGGCTGCGAGGGGGCAGAGAGCAGGGAGCGGGGCGCAGGAAGTGAACGACCCGATCCGCGTCGGGGTGCTCGGAGCCGGCGCGATCTCCCAGGTCGCACACCTGCCCGTGCTGCGGCGGCTGCCCGGCGTGGAGGTCGTCGCCATCTGCGATAACGACGTCAGCAAAGCCCAGGCGCTCGCCTCGCGCTTCGAGGTGAAAGACACCTACGACGACATCGAAGAAGTGCTGCGGTATGCGAACGTGGACGTCGTCGTGATCTGCACGCCCAATCACCTGCACGAGATTCACGTGACCTCCGCGCTGGCGGCGGGGGTGCACGTCCTGTGTGAACGGCCGCTCGCGTTGACGCTCGCCGGTATCGAGCGCGCACTCGCGGCGAGTGACCGCTACGGCAAGCGCGTGATGGTGGGGATGAACCACCGGTTCCGTTCCGACGTGCAGGCGGTGCGCGGCTTTCTCGCCGGCGGGGATCTCGGCGCGTTGCAGGCGGTGCGCGGCGGCTGGTACACGTTCCAGCCCAGCCGCGGGATGCTGGGTTGGCGGCTGCGGCGCGAGCAAGCGGGCGGGGGCGCGGTCCTCGATCTCGGCCTGCCCCTCATCGATCTCGGCTTGTGGCTCGCGGGATGGCCGGCGCCAAAGCGGATCTCTGCCCACGTCATGCGGCCGGGCATGAACGCGGTCGAGGACATGGGTTCCGCGTTGGTCGTGTGCGAGAACGGCGTGTCGATCACCATGGACGTGAGCTGGCGCCATCTCGGAGAGGGTGAGCGGTTCTGGTTCGACATCGTCGGCGCGAAGGGGTCCGCGATGATCCAGCCGTTGCGCATCTTCAAGGAGCAGCATGGCGCGGCGGTGGATGTCACGCCGACGGGCGCGACGGGGCGCGAAACGCAGTTTACCCAGTCCTATCGCGCTGAATGGATGTATTTCCTCGCCGTGATCAAGGGCGACGTGAACGCGCCGCCGCCGCGCGACCAGCTCGCGCTGCAACGCGTCCTGGATGCGATCTACCGTTCTGCGGACGAAGGACGCGACGTCTTGCTGTGAGCCGGCGTCGAGTGGTCGTGCTCGTCGCGCTGGGCGCGATCGCGCTCACCCTCAGTTACCCGCCGTTCCCCCTTCCAATCCTCAGCTTCGTTGCGATCGCGCCCGCGGTGCTGTTGATCCGGCAGGCGTTCACGGAAGCCAATCCGCGGACCGCGTTTCGCTGGGGCTGGTGGTACGGCCTGATCACGAACGCGTTCGTGCTCTACTGGATGATCGTGGCGCTCTGGCACTTTACGCCGTTTTCGGCGCTCGGCTATCTCGCGAGCATCGCGATCATCGGCCTGTTCACCGGCGTCATGTTCTGGTTCGTGGTCCGCATCCGCCTGGCCGCGCCCGCGGTGCCGTTGTGGATCGTCTTTCCCGTTGGCTGGACGGCGCTCGAATGGCTCATCGGACACCTCGGCGACGTCCGGTTTCCCTGGCTCGGGCTTGGCACCTCGCTGGCAGACGCCCCGGTCCTCGTACAATGGGCAGATATCGCCGGCGCGCGTGGGGTGACGCTGTGGGTGGCGTGGTGTAACGTCGTGATCGTGGACGCTGCGACAGACGTGCGTGGTGCGTGGTACGTGGTGCGTCGGCTTGCTCCAGTGCTCGGTACCGCATTGTTGGCGCTTGCGTATGGTGCGTGGCGCATGAAAACGCTGCCCCTGCGCGACGTGGGCGTCGTGGGCATGGTACAGCCCAACGAAGGCTTCAAAGAGAAGTTCGACTCCGCCCATGCCGACAGCGTGATGAGCACGCTATTCGCTCTCTCGCGGGGCTTGGTGGCCCGCTCCCCGAAACCACAACTGCTGATATGGCCGGAGGCGGCCATCCCCGGCTTCTTCCTCGATCACCCACAATGGGATGCCGCGATCAGCGCATTCGTGCGCGAGAACCACGTCCCGCTAATGACGGGCGGCCTGAATGCCGAGCCGGAGGACGCAGGCATGCGGAGCTTTCGGATCTACAATGCCGCGTTCTACTACGACTCGACGGGAAATCGCACCCCTTATCCGATTTACGCCAAGCATTATCTCGTGCCGGTCACCGAGCGCGTCCCATTTGTGCCCGTCCGCCTGTTCCGCGCTATTCCGGGACTGGCTCGCTGGTCCGGCGGCTTCCGCCCGGGGCGGGAATGGGTCGTCTACGATTCTCCCATCGGCAAGTTCGGCGTGGTGATCTGCTACGAGTCCGCGTTCGAAAATGCGACGCGCGTCTATCGTTCCCACGGGGCTGAGTTTTTTGTCAACATGACGAACGACGCGTGGTTTGGAAATACGAGTGCGCCGGCGCAGCACGCTTCACACCTCGTGCTGCGGGCGATCGAAACCCGAATGGGTGTCGCGCGCGCGGCGAATTCCGGGATTACGGAGTTCGTGGATCCACTAGGCAGGGCGTACGCGGCCACGCAGCTCAATGTCGAGGCGTCTGTCGGCGGCGTGCTACGCACCAGTGACGTCATCCCGCTGTATGTGCGATTGGGGGACTGGGTGGGCACCCTCGTGGTGGTGCTCACGCTCGGCGGGGCGGGACTGCTCCTCAAGCGACGCTTCCGTCCATGACGCGTCTCGGCGTGGACGTCGGTGGGACGTTCACCGATCTCGTCGCCGTCACACCCGACGGTAGTCTCGAAATCCGCAAAGTGGCGAGCACCCCCGCGGATCCAAGTATCGGCTTGTTCCGGGCGATCGATGCAGTGGGGACGAGGGACGGGGGAGGGGGGACGGGTGCTGCTCCACCCGTCCCTCGTCCCCTGTCACCCCTCCCGATCGATGTGTTGGTTCATGGCACGACCGTCGCGACGAACGCGCTGCTCGAGCGCCGCGGTGCGCGTGTGGTGCTGGTCACGACGGCGGGCTTCGAGGACCTGTTGTGGCTGCGGCGCCAGGATCGCGCCGCGCTGTACGATCTCGGGCGCGATCACCCCTCACCCCTCGTCGCCCGCGAAGACGTCATCGGCGCGCGGGAACGCATGGGCCCGGACGGCTCCCTCCTGGCGCTCTCCGAGGGCGAAGTGACGCGGGTGACGGACGCCGCCCGCAGGCTCGCGCCGGAATCGATTGCGATCGCGCTGCTCTTTGCGTTTCGCCATCCTGAGCATGAGCGCCGGCTCGCCGCCGCCCTCCGCACCGCGTTGCCGCACGTCCCGGTCACGGCCAGTCATGAGATTCTGCCCGTGTTTCGCGAGTACGAGCGGACGAGCACGACGACGGCTGAGGCCTATCTGCGACCCACGGTGGCCTCGTATGTCGCGAAGACGGCCGACGCTACGCGAACGCGCGGCATTCCGTCGCTGCGCATCATGACGTCGAGCGGCGGCACGCTGTGCGCCGAGCACGCCGCGCAACGCGCGGCGAGTCTCGCATTGTCGGGGCCCGCGGGAGGCGTGGTTGGGGCGCGGTGGTTCGGCGCGGCGGTCGGCGCGGGCGAGCTGCTGACGCTCGACATGGGGGGCACGAGTGCGGACGCCAGCTTAATCACTGGTGGCGTCGCCATCGCCGAGGGCGCCGAATCGGTTGCCGGTGTGCCCATCGCGCTTCCCGCGATTCTGATCGAGACGGTCAGCGCGGGCGGCGGCAGTATCGCGGCTGTCGACGAGGGGGGCGCGCTTCGAGTCGGTCCGCGGAGCGCTGGAGCCGAGCCGGGGCCCGCGTGCTATGGGCGCGGCGGCGCCGAGCCAACCGTGACCGACGCCTGTCTCGCGCTGGGCTGGCTCGATCCGACGTACCCATTGGCCGATGCCGTGCAGCTCGACCGTGCGGCCGCCGAACGCGCCGTGGCGCGGCTGAAGCTGCCGCGCGATGTCTGCGAGATCTCGGCCGGCATCGTGCAGGTGGCGACGGCGGTCATGGCGCGCGCCCTGAAGCGCGTGAGTGTGGCGCGCGGCATCGATCCGCGCGGCATGACGTTGCTGCCGTTCGGCGGCGCGGGACCGCTGTTCGGTTGCGCGCTCGCCGATGCGCTCGGCATGTCGCGCGTCATTGTGCCGCCGCACCCCGGCGTCCTCAGCGCGTTGGGCCTCGCGATCGCGCCCGAGCGGTTCGACGTCCTGGCGTCCATGCATCGTTCGCTCGCCGGCCTATCGAGCGCCGAGCTCGCCGCCGCGTTCCAGCCGCTCATGACGGCCGGCGCCGCCGCGCTGCCCGGCGCCGCCTTGAGTCGTTATGCGGACTGCCGGTTCGCGGGGCAGGGATACGAAGTCACGGTGCCGGCAGTGCGGGATGACCTTCCGGCGCTCGCGGCGGCGTTCCGCGCGGCGCATCGCGCGCGCCACGGCCATGGGGACGGGGTGGAAGGGGCGGGGGGAACCGAGGACGTCGAGCTCGTGAACCTCCGCGTCGTAGCGGAGCGCGTGGCTCCCACGGTCCCGCTCGGCGGTCGCAGAGGCAGCGGCATGCCGAGCGCCGGCCGGCGCATGATCGTCACGCGAGACGGCAAGCGAGTGCGTGCGGACGTGTGGCCACTCGGCGAGCTCCCGGCCGGCAAGAAGCTCAATGCGCCGGCCGTGCTGGCGGGTCCGGATGCGACCGGCCTCATCGAGCCGGGCTGGCGTGGCGTGGTGCACGAGTCGGGCGCGGTGATGCTGGAGCGCGCATGAGGCTCGACGCCGTCGGCCTCGAAGTGATGGCCCACGCCTTCGCGTCGATTGCGGAGGAGATGGGGTTGGTGCTGGTGCACAGCGCGCTCTCGCCGAATATCCGCGAACGCCGCGACGCGTCGGCCGCGCTGTTCGATGCCGATGGCGAGATGATCGCGCAGGCGGCGCACATTCCGGTGCACCTCGGCGCGCTCGCGGATGCGGTGGCCGCGGTACGCCGCCTGGAGCCGGTCCCCCAAGCCGGCGAGTTGTTCATTCTCAACGATCCGTATGGCGGCGGCAGTCACCTTCCCGATCTCACCCTCATCGGCGCGATCGACATCGACGGGCAGGTCGGCGGGTACAGCGTTGTCCGCGCGCACCATTCCGACGTGGGCGGTATGACGCCGGGCAGCATGCCCGCGAGCGCGCGCGAGTTGTACCAAGAGGGAATCATCATTCCGCCGACGCGTCTCACGCTGGAGGTCGAGCGGCTCCTGCTCGCCAACGTACGGACGCCGGCGATGCGTCGTGGCGATCTCGCGGCGCAGCGCGCCGCGGTGGAGCGCGGAGCGCAGGGCCTGCGGGCGCTCGCCCGGCGCCACAGCTGGAACGCCTTGCGGGAGGCTGCACGTGAGCTGCTCGACTACGCCGAGCGGCGGACGAAATCAGCCCTCAGCCGTCTGCCATCAGCCGCGCCGATGACCGCTACCGATTATCTGGAGGGCGACGGCGTCATTGATGACGATCTCGAGATTCGCGTGACGGTCACGATCGCCGACGGCACGTTTCACGCCGATTTCACCGGGACGCGTGATGCGGCGCCGGGCAACGTAAACTGTCCAATGACGGTAACGCGCTCGGCGGTGCTGTTCGTGGTCTTCGTGGTCCGCACGCTGCTGCCCGACGACGTTCCGATGAACGGCGGCGTGCCGCGCGCGATCGCAGTGACGGCGCCGCCGGGGTGTCTCGTGAATGCGCGGTCGCCGAGTGCGGTTGCCGCGGGCAATGTCGAGACGTCGCAGCGCATTGCGGACACGGTCTTTCGCGCACTTGCGGCCGGCGGCTGCGTCGTGCCGGCGCAGGGTCAGGGGACGATGAACAACGTGACGTTTGGAGGAATCGGGAGTCGGGAGTCAGGAGCCTGGACTTACTACGAAACGATTGGCGGCGGGCAGGGCGCGAGTCGCGGGGCCAACGGACCGTCGGGTGTCCACGTCGGGATGTCAAACACACGCAACACGCCGATCGAAGTCCTGGAAATGGAGCATCCCGTTCGTGTCCGGACGTACGCACTGCGCCGTGGCAGCGGGGGACGGGGGACGTGGAATGGCGGCGATGGCGTGGTGCGCGAGTTCGAGGCGCTCGCGCCGATGGAGGCCACGCTCCTGACCGAGCGGCGGCGTCACGGCCCGGCTGGAGCAGCTGGAGGATTGGCGGGAGAAGTTGGTAGGAATCTCTTGAACGGGGAATCGCTGCCGTCCAAGACAGCATTGCGATTGGCAACAGGGGACGTTCTCCGCATCGAAACCCCAGGCGGTGGAGGCTGGGGGAAAGGACAAGAGCCATGACGTGGGTGTTGGTATCGCTGCTCGGCCTGTTGGCGGGCGTCATCTCGGGGCTGTTCGGCGTCGGCGGCGCGGTTGTGATCATCCCCGGGCTCGTGCTCATCACTCGCATGCCGCAACACACGGCGCATGGAACGTCGCTCGCCGCACTGCTGCTCCCCGTCGGGTTGTTAGGCGTGCTGCAGTACGCCAAACGGCAGCAGGTGAATTGGGGCTTTGCCGCCGTCGTGGCGGTGGGTCTGCTCCTCGGAGCCTATTTCGGCGCGCGGTTCGCGGGATCGATTCCCGACGTCACGCTGCGAAAGATGTTCGGAGGGTTTCTGCTGCTGATATCGGTGAAGTTGCTGCTCTTCTAGCTCGCGCCGTCTTCGACGATCTGTCGCTGGAAGACCTTGCCCTCGATGAACAGCTTGAACAGGTCGGCGTCGAGCTGTCCCTCGTTCACTTCCGTGGTGAGAATGTCGAGCGCGCGGTCGGTGGACACGGCCCGCTTGTAGGGCCGATCTTGGGCGGTGAGCGCGTCGTAGATATCGCTGATCGTCATCATCCGCGTCTGGATCGGGATCGCCTCCCCCGCCACGCGGCGCGGATAGCCCCGGCCGTCCATTTTTTCGTGATGGCCGTAGGCAATCAGCGGAATCTGCTGTAGCTCGCGTGTCCACGGAATCCGCTGCAGGAACTGATAGGTGTGGCTCACGTGACTCTCGATCTCGTGTCGTTCCGCTTCGTCGAGGCTGCCTTTGCGGATGGTGAGGTAGCGCATGTCGTCCGGTGAAAGAAACGGCTCGGTGGTGCCGTCGAGCCCCAGGAAGGTGCGTTGCGCCCAACCCTTCAGCTCGTCAAAGCTGCCATCGGGCAGGATACTCGGCTCATTGGCCAGGAGGACGATCTCCAGGAAGCGATCGAGCTCCTTGAGCTCCCGTTCGTGCTCCGCTTCGAGCTCCTTGATGAAGCTGTCGTAGCCCGTTGTGCCGTTGGCCTCCAGATACTCGGCACGTTTGCGCCAGAACTCGCGCTCCGCCGTGCGGCGGATGAAGGCATGGCGATGCCGCACCAGGCTCAGGTCTGATGGATAGAGCTTCTTCGCCTTGACGAGCACTTGTTCGCGCACGCCGACCTTGCCGAAGTCGTGCAGCAGGGCGGCGTACCGAATTTCCTTGATCTGCTCGCGCGAGAAGCTCACGCCGCGATAGGGACCGTCGCCCGCACGGTCCACCACCTCGGCCAACCCGACCGTCATGCCGGCGACCCGACCCGAGTGACCATAGGTCGTCGGATCGCGCTGCTCGATCGCGTGCACCGCCGCGAGCACGAAGCCTTCGAACAACTTCTCGATGTCTTCGTACAGCCGCCCATTCTCGATGGCGACCGCCGCCTGGCCGGCCAGCGCGGTCACCAGTTCGACGGTGCGCTTCGAGTAGGGGATGACTTGTCGCTCGACGTCGGCCGGCGTCGTGAGCATCGCGTCGAAGTTGCGTTTGCGGTTGATCAGCTGCAGCACGCCGATGATCTCGTCCTTGTGATCCTTCATCGGAATGACGAGCATCGACTTCGTGCGGTACCCGTAGCGCTCGTCGAATGAACGATTGATCGTGTACTCGACATCGGGCGGCAAGAAGTACGCGTCGTCGATCACCAAGGGGTCGCCCGTGACGGCACAGTAGCCGGCCAGACTCCCGCGATCGACGCCAATGGTGTGTTCGACGAACGGCGCTTCGGGCTTCGAGTAGGTTTGCGCGAGCCGAAACCGCAACCGCCGGTCGCCATGCTCATTGATCTCGACCAGGTACAGGCTGCCCGCGTCCGACTGCGTGATGCGGCGCGCCTGCGTGAGGATCAACTCGAGCAGCGTCTTGATGTCGCGCTCGGTGCCGAGCGCCACGCCGATGCGTGTCAGCTCGCCGATCTCGCGCGCGCGCTGCGCTGCCTCGCCGCGCGCGCGCGCCGTTTCCGCCCGCGCGGCCGCTTCCCGGAAGCCGGCGCGAATCGCGACCAGCAGCCGGCGTGGGCTCGTCGGCTGCGTCAGGAAGCCCGACAGAAACTCCGTGGGCAGCCCTTCGGGCACGTCGGTCTCGCCGTTGCGACCCAACGCGACGATCGCGCCCCCCGCGTCGACGAAGGCGCGCATGACGTCGACCGGGAAGATCGAGCGGCTTTCGGCATCGAGCAGGAACACCGTCGGGCGGTCGTCGGTGACGGCGAGGTCCTTCGCCTGACGAACCGCGCGCGCCTCCACCTGCGAGGTCTCGAGCGCCGGCGCGACCGCGTCGGGACGCCATATCGGCGGATGGAGGAGCAAGTACCTCACCGGCGCGCCGTCAATCTACCAAGCCGAGTGAGGGGGTCCGTTAGGACGACTTCACTCGCTGCAGCCCGTCCTGGGCCTCAGCGTACTGAGGGAAGATCGACAGGGCATGTGTGAACATCTCGGCCGCCTTGTCCTTCTGCCCGCGATCCTGGTAGAGCAGCCCGCGCGAATAGTACGTCAGCGCTTCCGTCGGGATCTGGCGCTCCATGCGCTGATCCGATGCCTGCCGCTGCAGCGCCGGCAGATTCGCATCCTTCATGAGCCGGCTCGCGATGTTGCGGATGATGTCGAACATGTGATCACGCTGCATCCGCTCCGACTCGGTTTTCACGATCTCGCCCGTCTCGGTGTTGACGAGCCGCACGTCCACGCGGAAGTCGCCGTAGAAATCGATGAACGTGCCCAGCACGACGTAGCGGGCGCCGACGAGCTTACCGACCTTCGACGCGGTCCGGGGATCGACGCGGCCCTGGGTGCCGAGGTTCTGCTCGTCCACCAGGCGCTGGACTTCCTGCCGTTCGACGACGCGCGCCGCCGGATTCTGCGATAGCTCGGAGATCATCATCCCAGCGATCCCCCGCTCGAGGGCGTCGAAGTCCTCCTTGCCCTGACCGTAGGAGCCGCCGTTGTTGAAGGGGAGAACGGCGATGCCCGGGCGGGTATCCTGGTCACGCTGCTGCGCTCCCAGGAGCACCGGCATCAGGCACAACGCCGTCAGTACGGCACGCGCGCGCATAGCTACTGGCGAGGACCTCGAGCGAACCGCCACGCGTCTTCGCGAACTTCCGCGCCGCCGCCACCAAGCCATCCATTGCTTTGTCACCATGCTCGGGCTCGTGATGAAACAGCACGAGTTTTTTCGCTCCCGCATCCTGGGCCAGGTTCACCGCTTCTTCGTATGTCGAATGCCCCCAGCCGCGGTGTTGCTCCAGTTCCGCCGGTGTGTACATGGCATCATGAATCAGCAGATCGACGTCCTTCAAAAACTTGACGAAATCGCGCCGCCAGCTCTTTGCGACGTCGTATTGCCCGCCGGGGCCCAGCTCGTTGTCGGTCACATATGCCATGCTCGACCCACCGCCGCCCTTCGCGGGCGTGAGCCGGAATCCCAATGTCGTCCCGGGATGTCGCAACTTCGTGGTGCGAACCCGGAACTCCCCGATCGAGAACTCGTCCCTGTCGACCTGCTGCACCGTCAACGACGCGGAGAGGGCATCGAGCGGCACGGGAAACACCGCCGGGTCCATCTGCTGCCGTAGAATCGCTTCCAGCGACGCCGTGCCCTGGCGCGTCCCCCAGATGCGGACGGTATTGCCCGGAGCGAAAAACGGTTTGAAGTGTGGCAGCCCCTGGATGTGGTCCCAATGCGCGTGTGAGAGCAGGATTTCGACTTTCACTGCGCCGTTTTGTTTCTCGACCAAGTCGAGTCCCAGCGTCCGGATACCTGTACCCGCATCGAGTACGACCAGTTGGCCTTCGGCGCCTTCCACCGCGACACACGGCGTGTTGCCACCGTAGCGCGACGTCGTTGCCCCCGGAGTAGGAATACTTCCCCGGGTGCCCCAGAAGGTCACCGTGTACTTCATGCGTTTCGGCACGCTGAAACTCGGGCTAAGTTACTGGGAATTAGTGACGTAGAACCGTGACGCGAGTCACGACCGGCCGGCCGCTTGCTCGAGTGAGCCACGGTCCTTGATCACAATGTCCTTGCGACTTACGTCAATCAGGCCTTTGTCAACGAGTTCGCGCATCGTGCGCGACACCGTCTCGCGCGACGATCCGATCATCTGGGCGATGGTGTGGTGGGTCAGCCGGCGCGTGATGCGCTGGCCGTCGGTTTCGTCGGCGAGATCGAGGAGCAGCTGCGCGACGCGGCCGTGCACGTCGAGCAGCACGAGGCTGCCGACTTTTTCGTCGACGCGACGCAGCCGGCGCGACAATTCCTTGAGCAACGCGAGCGCGATCCCCGCGGAGTGTTCGAGAATGCCCTGGAAGTCTTCGCGCCGCAGTACGTACAGCGTCGAGTCCTCCATCGCGATAACGTGCGCCGAGCGTGGTTCGTCGTCGATCAGCGCCATCTCGCCGAAGAACTCGCCTTCGCCGAGCACGGAGAGAATGACTTCGCGCCCGTCTTCGCCGATGAGGACGACCTTGACTTGTCCTTTCGCGACGACATAGAGCGCGTCGCCGGGATCGTCCTCGAACAGGATGACGGAGTTCTTGGGGTAGGCACGGTCGCGGGCGACTTCCACCACCCGCTGCAGGTCGACGGCGGAGAGCTGGCTAAACAGCGGGACCTTTTGCAGCACGTCGGCAGCAGACACGCGAACAGCTTACGGCCTGTCGGAAGCGGTGTCAAATGAACCACGACGCCGAGCCTTGCCCCCAAGTTCGTGCGCCAGCTATATTTCCGCACTTCGTTTCTGACCGACAATTCGCAAGGATGTGTGCAGTGAAACCCGGAATTCACCCGAAATACCAGCGGGCGACGGTCCAATGCGCGTGCGGCAATACCTTCGTGACACGCTCGACCACGCCCATGATTCACGTCGAAGTCTGCGCGGCCTGCCATCCCTTCTTCACGGGCAAGCAGAAGCTGCTCGATACGGCCGGCCGCGTGGAGCGGTTCCGCCAGAAGTACGGAACCAAGGCCGGAGCGAGCTAATCCCGTGGAGACCCGACTCCGCCAGGCGCTCGCGCGGGCGGAGGAGGTCGCCCGGCAGCTGGCCGACCCCGCCACGGCGCGGAATCCAGCCAAACGGAAGCAGCTCGGTCGCGAAAGCGCGCAACTCGAGACAATTCGCCGGGCCCACGATCGCCTGGAGCGGCTCCAAGGCGAGCTGGCCCAGGCGCGCGAGGTGCTCGCCGACAAGGACCCGGAGCTGTCGCAGCTGGCGCGCGCCGACGTCGAGCGGCTCCGGCCCGAGATCGACCGGCTCGAGGCGGAGCTCGCCGAGCTGCTCACCCCAAGCGATCCGTTCGACGATCGCGACGCAATCGTCGAGATTCGCGCCGGGACCGGCGATGACGAAGCTGCGCTGTTCGCGGCCGACTTGTTCCGCATGTACACACGCTTCTGCGAGCGGCGCGGCTGGAAGGTCGACATCCTCTCCCTTTCGGAGGGCACGCTCGGCGGTCTGAAAGAAGCGGTCTTCGCGGCGCGCGGACCCAAAGCCTACGGCACGCTGCGCTATGAATCGGGTGTCCACCGCGTGCAGCGCGTTCCCGTCACGGAACAGCAGGGCCGCATCCATACCTCCGCAGCGACCGTCGCCGTTTTACCAGAGGCGGAAGAAGTGGACGTCAAAATCGAAGACAAGGATCTGCGCATCGACGTCTTCCGCTCCGGCGGTCCTGGTGGCCAGAGCGTCAACACCACCGACAGCGCCGTCCGCGTGACGCACATTCCGACTGGTCTCGAAGTGAAGTGCCAGGATCAAAAGTCGCAGCTGCAAAACAAGATCAAGGCGATGGAGATCCTGCGCTCGCGCCTGCTGGACCTCAGGGTGTCGGAGCAAGAGGCGGCCCGCTCGCGCGAGCGGCGCGCGCAGGTCGGCACCGGTGACCGCTCACAAAAAGTCCGCACGTACAACTTTCCGCAGAACCGGGTGACCGACCATCGCATCCATTTCACAACGCATAGCGTGGATCAAGTGTTGGACGGGAAGCTCGACGATCTGATCGCTGCCGTGAAGCAGGCGCAAGAGAAGGAGCAGCTGAATGTCTGAGCGATCAAGAGGCAACGGCGGCGGTCAAGAGACAACGGCGGCGGTCTGGGCTGCGGTGAACCGAAATCGCCCGAGCTCCTCTCCAGGTATCAGGACGCGGTCGCGCAGCTGGAGCGCGGTATGCCGTTCGCCTACGCCGTTGGTCGTGTGGGATTCCGTACGCTCGACCTCGCCATCGATGCGCGCGCGCTGATTCCGCGCCCCGAGACCGAAGGGCTCGTTGACCTCGTGCTGCGAGAAATCGGCAAACGAGAAACGGGAAACGGGAAACGCGGTCTCGTCGCTGATATCGGTACTGGGTGTGGATGTATCGCGCTGGCGCTGGCGGTGGAAGGGCGGTTCGAGAAGGTCGTAGCGGTCGAGCAGTCGCCTGCGGCTGCCGCGCTCGTGCGTGAGAATGTGCAACACATCGCGGCTGCGACCCCCGTCGAGATTCGCGAAGGGAACCTGCTCGCGCCGCTGGTGGACAGGGGGGACCGGTTTCGCGCGATCGTGTCGAATCCCCCGTATGTCAGTGCAGCCGAGTATGAGGAGCTGGATCCGTCCGTTCGCGATTTCGAGCCGCGTGAGGCGTTAGTGAGCGGGGCTGATGGCCTCGATGCCACTCGCGCCCTGTTCGCCGGTGCGGGCGCCTTGCTGGAACCCGGCGGCTTGCTGGCACTCGAGATCGACGAACGGCGAGCCGATGCGGTACGACGTGTGGGCCAGGGCGTTGGGTGGAGCGTTGAGATTTATGATGATGTGTTCGGCTGTCCGCGTTACGCGCTCTCTATAAAGGAGGATTAGTGCTCGAAGAGAAAGCGGAAGACCTGGGGCGCGTACTCGGTCAGACTGAGGAATACAAAGCGTTGCGTCGCGCGACGGAAGCCCTCCGCGAGGACCAGGCGGTGCAGAAGGTGCTCGCCGAAGCGGAACAACTTGCGCAGGAAATCGAGCGCGTCGCGCAACAGGGTAACGAACCGACCAAGGAGCAGGTCGAGCAATACGACCGGGCGCTCCAAAGCGTGCAAGCAAATTCGGTGTATCAGCAGATGGTCGCGGCGCAGGCGAATTTCGAGAAACTGATGGCCAGAATTAATGCCCGCATCTACGAGGGCATCAAAAAGGGCGCTGCGAGCCCGATCATTACACTCGGATGAATCGCGGGATGGGGACCTTCGTTGTCGTGGAGGGTCCTGAAGGCGCTGGCAAATCTACTCTCGTCCGCTGGCTCGGTTCCGAGTTGCGCGCTGAAGGACGCGATGTGCTGACGGTTCGGGAGCCGGGCGGCACGCCCCTCGCCGAAGCCGCCCGCAAACTGGCCCTGAAATCGCGTCATGAGCGGGCATTCGGCGCGGAGTTGTTTCTGTTCCTGGCGGCGCGGGCCGATCTGGTCGAGCGGGTGATTCGGCCGGCGCTGGAGAATGGGCAGGTCGTCATCGCCGACCGGTTCGGGCTCTCGACGATGGCCTATCAGGTGGCGGGGCGGGGGTTGCCGCGGGCGGACGTCGAGGCCGCGTTGCGAGTCGCGACCGGGGGGCTTTCGCCCGATCTCACGCTCGTGCTCGATGTTCCCGTCGCGGTCGGCCGGGAGCGCCAGCAGGCCGCCGGCAAAGTGCAAGACCGCATCGAACGTGAAGATGACACGTTCCATACCCGGGTCCGTGAGGCCTATCGCAGCGCATCTGGGCCCGGAATTGCTCATATTGATGCCAGTCAGTCCAAGAAGGCCGTCCAGGAGGCCGCCTGGCGGGAGGTCGCGGCCGTAACGGCTTTATCCATGAGAGGCGCATGATGATTCGTCATAAAGGATCCGTGGCTGCCGTCGTCGTGTTGGCCGCGCTGGTGTCGGGCGGCTGGTTCCTGCAGCGGGAAACAGAACCGGCCGGTTCCGTCTATCAGCAGGCACGGTTGTTCGACGACGTGCTCGCGCACGTTGCCGACTATTACGTCGATTCGCTGGATGAACGCCAGCTCTACCAGATGGCCATCGACGGCATGCTGGATCAGCTCAAAGATCCCTACTCGGTCTTCCTCAGGCCCGATGACTTCCGCCAGCTTTCCGAGGCGACCACGGGCAATTACTCGGGGCTCGGGATTCAAATCGATGTCCGCGGTGGCTGGATCACCGTGGTGGCTCCGCTGCCCGACACACCGGCGGAGCGCGCGGGCGTCCAGACCGGCGATCGCATCGTGGCGCTCGACGGCAAGTCCACGGAAGGCTGGAAGCAGGATTCCGCCGTCAAGGCGCTGCGCGGACCGGCCGGGACGGTCGCCGAGCTGCAGATTCGGCGTGCGGGCATCGACAAGCCGATCATCTACAAGCTCACCCGCGCGACGATTCACATTCGCTCCGTCGATCCGCGCCTCACGATGATGCTCGACAACCGCGTCGGCTACATCGCGCTCAATCCGGTGAGTGAGAGCTCGGCCCGCGAAGTGGCGCAGGCGGTCGACACGCTCCTCAAGCAGGGGATGAAGTCGCTGATCTTCGATCTCCGCCAGAACCCGGGCGGGCTGCTGGATCAGGGCGTCGCGGTTTCGGACCTGTTCCTCGATCCCGGGGAGCCGATCGTGGAGACGCGTGGCCGCGCGCCCGGCTCGTCGCACGAATTCAGCGATGCCAAGCCGCAGCAGTGGCCGCATCTGCCCATCGTCGTGATCGTCAACGGTGGCTCGGCGAGCGCCGCGGAGATCATCGCGGGGGCGCTGCAGGCGCGGTGCTGGTCGGGACGCCGACGTTCGGCAAGGGGCTGGTGCAATCGTTCTGGCGGCTCACGCCCGAAACCGGGCTCAAGCTCACGACCGCGCGCTGGTACACGCCGAGTGGCCGGACGATTCAACGAGTGACCCGGAACGAGGCAGAACAAGAAGCGCAGGTGATCGCGGCGCAACGCGGCCAGGACATCAAGGTGGATTCGTCGGCGCTGTTCCATACGGATGCGGGCCGCACGATTTATGGTGGTGGCGGCATTCGGCCCGACATCTACGTTGTCGCCGACACGTTCACGACCGCGGAGCGTGCGTTCGTCAAGGCGCTGAGCGACAAGATTCCGTTGTACCGCGATGCGCTCGCTACCTACGCGCTCGAGCTGAAAGAGGGCAACCGCCTGGCGTCTCCGAATTTCACCGTCACGCAAGGGATGGTGGATGAGATCGTGCGCCGGATACGCGCCAAGGGCGCCGATCTCCCGGACACGGTGATCGCCGGCGCGCGCACGCTGATCAGTCAGGAGCTGGGATACGAAGCGGCCCGGTATGTGTTTGGCCGCCCGGCGGAGTTCCGCCGCCGCATCGCGGACGACGAGCAGGTGAAACGCGCGCAGCCCTCTCCGACGACGGTCCGCAATCGGTGACCCTACAGTCTCCCCGCGCGATCGGGCTCATCGGGCCCGGTCGCGCGGGTGTCGGACTGGCTCTCGCACTGGCCCAGGCAGGTTATTCGGTCCGCCTCCACGGGCGAAACAAGAAAAGCGTACCAGCACCGCTCACCCTGACGGTGGGAGATGGGCGCAAGCCGCCTCCCTGGATTGGCGAGGTCACCGTCGTCGTGCTGACCGTGCGCGACGACGCGATCACGCCGCTGGCGACGTCCCTCGCCAATGCGCGCGTCATCACGGAACGCCACGTCGTGCTCCACCTGTCCGGCGTGCAGGGGCAGGAGGCGCTCGGCCCGCTCGTCACCACCCGCGCCGCGCTCGGCTCGTTTCACCCGCTGCAGACGATTGTCGAACCGGAATTGACGCCGGCCCGTCTCAAGGGCGCCTGGGCCGCGGTGGAGGGGATGCCGCGGGCGATCGAAGCCGGCGAACAGATCGCGCGGGACCTTGGGATGCGGCCGTTCCGGATCGCGACCAAGTCGAAGCCGATCTATCATGCGGGCGCGGTGTTCGCCTCGAATTACCTGGTGGTGGTGGAGGCGGTCGCGCAGCGCCTGTTACGGCATGCCGGATTGTCGGACGCCGAGGCTTGGGCGGCGCTGCGGCCGCTCGTGGAGGGGACCTTCGAAAACCTGAGCCGGCACGAGCCGCGGGAAGCCCTCACGGGGCCCGTGGTGCGTGGCGACACAGCGACGATCGTCCGGCATTTGGAATCGTTAGCGGTCGATGACGCGAAGTTGTACCGCGCGCTCGGCCGCGCGGCGCTCGAGCTGGCCCAGAAGCAGGGGATGGATGCGGCGACGGCGGAGAAAGTTGCTGAGGCGCTGGCTACTGATCTACCACCCGTACTCCGGACGTCGGGGAAAATCTGAATTCACGAGCGGCGATCGCCCGATTGACCGTAAGGTTTTGGAGCATGATCGTGCGGCGCTGCCCCGAGGTCTCGACGATCTCGATCCGCCGCACCAGTCCATCCCGCTTCGCAATCCACACGGTCGCTTCCGAGTAGGGCAGATCCGCCGCGCGCGGCGTCAGCGCGATCACATCGACTGCGCCGTCCGGCGTCGAATCTGCGCGCACGTAACGCGCGGTATACCGCTCGCGCGGGTGCTGGACGAACTGTCCGATCAAATTCGGCCCGGTCGTGCCCGTTCCGGGGATCGCGGTGCGAATCACCTGACCCGGCGTCGTGCTCGGCGTGTAGAGCCACAGGCGGCGGCCGTCGGCGACGACGCGGTCGTGCTTCGGTTCGGTGAAGCGCATCGCGAAGTAGTTGGGGCGCCGTTGATACAGCTTGCCGCGCGTCGTATCGGGGTCGCCGAGCATCGGGTTTTCGACGATCTGGACGAAGTCGGCGGTGAGGGTGCGGACCGTGTCGAAGGACGCGGTGGCACGGTCGAGACTCGGCCAGGGATCCCGCGTTTGAAGGTTGGACGGTTGGAAGGTTGGAAGGAAGAGACACATTCCAACTGTCCATTCCAACCTTCCAGCCTTCATGCTCCTACCGCAGCCGGTTCAGCCACCCGCCGCCCAATGGCTTCCGCGATAATCCGCACTTCCCGCATCAACTGCGCAAACTGGTCCGGATAGAGCGACTGGGCGCCGTCGGACAACGCCTCTTCGGGATTCGGATGCACCTCGACCATGATGCCGTCGGCGCCGGCCGCGATCGCCGCTCGCGCCATCGGGATCACCTTGTCTCTGAGCCCAGTGCCGTGCGACGGATCGGCGATGATCGGCAGATGTGACAACTTGTGCACCACCGGTATCGCGGTGAGATCGAAGAGATTGCGCGTCGCAGTGTCGAAGCTCCGCACGCCGCGCTCGCAGAGAATCACGTCGTGATTGCCCTCGGCCAGCAGGTACTCCGCCGACAGCAACAGTTCCTGGACCGTTGCGCTAATCCCCCGCTTGAGCAGCACCGGCTTGCCACAGCGCCCGGCGATCTTGAGCAGCGAGAAATTCTGCATGTTGCGCGCGCCGATCTGCACAATGTCCGCGGTCTCGGCGACCCAGCCGAGGCCGCTCTCGTCCATGGCTTCGGTGCAGATCAGGAGCCCGGTCTCTTCCCGCGCCTTGGCGAGCAGCCGCAGGGCCGGCTTGCCGAGTCCCTGGAACGAGTAGGGGGAGCTGCGCGGTTTCCAGGCGCCGCCGCGGAGGATGACCGCGCCCGCTTCCTTGACCTGCCGCGCCGCCTCGACGATCTGCCGCTCAGTTTCGACGGAGCAGGGACCGGCGATCGCCACCACTTCCGTATTGCCGAACGCCACGCCACCCGGCAGGCGGACGACGGTCGGTTCCGCTTTCCACTCCCGGCTGACTTGCTTGTACGGCTGCGAGACGTGGATGATCTCGTGAACGCCGGGTAGGCCTTCGAGCCGGGACGCATCGACGCGGCCGTCGTTGCCGATGAGCCCGACGGCGGTGCGCTGCGTCCCCGGCATGGGCTGCGCCTGATAGCCCATCTCCTCGATGACGGAGATGACCTTGTCCACTTCTTCGGGCGTGGCGCCATGCCGCATCACGATCAGCACGACCTATCGTCTCCCGTCTCCAATGGTGAAGCGATCGCCATCTTTCGCCGCCGACACGGGCCCGCCAAAGCGGGTGCCCGCAAGTTTTGCCGGGTCCGAAGTTTCTACAGGGGGATAGAAGTGCGTCAAGACTAGTCGCTTGGCTCCCGCGTCGTTGGCCAAGTCCCCGGCCCGCTGGGGAGTCAGGTGCGAATCCATCGCCCGCTCCTCCGGGAGCGAACACTCCGCCAGCAGCAGGTCGCAGCCAGACGCCCAGCGGGCCAGCTCGGTGCTGGGACCGGTGTCGCCGGTGTACACGAGACGCCCTTCCGGCGCCACCAGCGACAGGGCCACGCTTTCATCGGTGTGCGGCACCGGAAACGTCTCGAGGCTGACGTCGGCATTCAGCGGGAATGGCTCGCCGTCTCGCACGTCGAGAATGCCGATCGGGAATCCGGGGTCGAGCAGCCACTCGCCGTAGCCTTCGGCAAGCCGGCGCAGCAGCTGCACCACGCCCGGCGGCCCGAGAATGACGAATGGCTCAGTGCGCGGCGGCTCGGTCGTGTACTTGAGGGCGTACACGAGCATCGGCAGCTCGCCCCAATGGTCAGGATGGAAGTGCGTCAGGATGACGTGCGACACCTGACTCCAGGGCAACCCGAACTCCGCGAGCCGGTGTAGCGCGCCGGCGCCACAATCGAGCAGGATGCGAAGGTCGACGCGCTGGACCCAGTGACAGGCGGCGGTGCGGCGGGCGGACGGTGCGACTGTGCCTGTGCCGACGGTAACGAGTTCCATACTCACTTTCCCCGAAAGACGATCCGCTTGAACACAATCAAGCCCGGCGCCTTGAGCTTGGCCAGATACACGCCCGCAGGCAACGGGTGCCCATTATCGGCGCGGCCGTCCCACATCAACCGGGAATCGCAGATCCCGCCGCCCGCCGAACCGCGGCCGTAGCGGCCGGGGGGCAAAATCCCAGGAAAATCAGGCCCGGGAACGAAGTGTCGCACGGGATTGCCGCGCAGATCGAGGATGTCGAGCTCGACCGCGCCGGCGATCGGCAGGTCGAACCAGAGACAGGTGGAGTCGCGGCCGGCCGCCGGAAAGGGGTTCGGGAAGTTCTGGTAGAGCAGCGTGGACGTCGGGATACCGAGGTCCACGATGAGAAATGATCCCTGGCTCTTGATGATGTTCGTATCGGGTCCGGCATGGACGATCAGGAACCACCGATAGGCCGTGTTGCGCTCGAGCGGCTGCGTGAGGCTGAACGTGGTGTCGGTCAGGTTCGCGACGTTGAAATCCGTAACGCCCGTCGCCACGCGCTGCACGTCCAGATCGAACGTGAACGGTCCCGGCGGCGTCGAGACGGCGACGGGCCTCCAGGTGAGCGTTGGCTGTGCGGTATCGATCACCATCCCCGCCGGATTGCTCAAGGACGTGAGCGTCGCCCATGCCGGCACGATCACCGGCCCGATTCGCCCGCTGGTTGCCGTCTCGCCGCTGGCGGCCGTCGCATCCACGCGCCAGAAAATAGAACCGGCCTTCAGCGGCACTGGAAGGTTGAGCGTCTCGGCGGTGAGCAGCGTGTCGACGAGCGGTGACGCGAGCGTGCTGTCGCGGCTCACGCGCACGCGGTAGCTCACTGGTGTTGCGGAGGGCGGGGTCGTGCCCACGGTCCAGGTGAACGCGGGCGTGATCGTCGTGAGCGGACCTGTGGCGGGCAGGGGTGCGGTCGCGGTGACGCCGGTGGGGAATACCGCGGCCGTCGCGACGTCCGGCCGTCCCCAACCGTAGATCGAGTCCGGCGCGGCGCGCTTGCTCCCCGTGCTGCGGAACGCGGCCCGCAGCTCCATGGGCGTGAGCGTCGGATGCATCTGCTTGACGAGCGCCGCGCTCGCCGCAAGCAACGGCGTCGCAAACGACGTCCCGTCGCCCCGTCCGACCTGCCCGTTTCCGCTGACCACACAGACGGCGACACCGGGCGCCGTGAAGTCCGGTTTGAGCCGGCCATCCGCCGTCGGACCGCGCGAGGAGAAGAACGCGATCGTCCCCGACGAATCTTCCGCCCCGACCGCGAGCACCGAGTCGCCGTCGGCCGGTGTGGAGATCGAGCGCAAGTCCGGTCCGTCGTTGCCGGCGGCGGTCACGACCAGGATGCCACGTTGCGCGGCCATGTCGGCCGCCACCGTCGTGACCGCGATATCGCCGTTCAACTGGGACGGCGTGTAACTGAATCCATTGTCGAACGTGAGGTAGCCGAGGCTGGACGAGACGATGTCGACGCCGATCGAGTCGGCCCACTCGAGCGCGGCGACGTAGTTGTCTTCCTCGACGCGCGTCTCGCTGCGAATGTCTTCGGTTTTCGCGAGCAGGTACCGCGCGCCGCGCGCGATACCGTGCAGGCGCCCCGGCACATCGCCCGCGAACAGGGACCAGGTCGCCGTGCCGTGGGACTGCGCGCCAAGGGCGTCCTTTGCCGGTTCGTCCTTCACGACGGCGTCGTTGAACACGAAGTCATGCTGCGCGGTGATCGTAATCCCGCTGAACGCCGTATTCGCCGTATCGAAGCCGGTGTCGAGGAGCGCGATGCGGACGCCTGTGCCATCGATGCCCTGATCGGTGAGCGGCCGGAGATGTAGCTGGCGATACGGCATGGCCGATGGGCCAAGGACGGGATCGTCGCCCGGTGTCACACCGCACGTGTCTCCCGGACCTTGGGCTGGCGCGAACGTGACGAGCGGCGCGAGATCCGGAATTGGACGTCCGGCGCGATGGCGCAGCTTGAACCGTCCGAGCGGTTGGATCCGGCTCAGGTCGCGGTCTTTCAGGAGCCGGCGGAGTGCGGACGCGGGGACGTCAGCGCTGATGGCGTGCAGCCAGCGGCTGCGAACGCGCACGTGCGTTCCCGGAAGCGCGGCTACGCGAGCACTGATTTCGTCGAGCGATGCCCAAGCTCGAACGAAAAGCCACACAGACAAGGTCGTGTCCTGAACGCGCGTCAACGCGCGCGGCAACACAGGGGACACCGCCGGTTGCTGCGCTGCCAACCCCGCAGGCAGGACGACGAGCCAGAAGAACCGCCGCATCAAAACGGGGAGGGGGAACGGGGGAAGGGTAAATCGATCGCTAGACCGGCTCCATTTGGCCGAGCCGCACGCCGACGATGGTTGAAACGCCGGGTTCCTGCATGGTCACGCCATACACGGCGTCGGCGGCCTGCATCGTCCGCGGGTTGTGCGTGATCACGATGAACTGCGTTTGATCCTTGAACTCCGCGAGCAGGCGGACGTAGCGGCCCACGTTGGCGTCATCGAGCGGGGCATCGACTTCGTCCAACAGGCAGAACGGGCTCGGCTTCGCGAGGAAGATCGCGAAGAGCAGCGAGACCGCGACGAGCGTGCGTTCGCCTGAGGACAGCAGATGGATGCGTTGTGTGCGCTTGCCGCGCGGCGCGGCGTGGATCTCGATCTCGCTCTCGAGCGGCTCGGCTTCGTTCGCGAGGCGCACGTCGCATTCGCCGCCGCCGAACAGCGTTTGGAAGACGGAGCGGAAATGATCTCGGACCTTGGAGAAAGACTCGAGAAACAGCGCCTTCGCTGTCTGATCGATTTCGCGGGCGGCCTGTTGCAGCGAGTTGCGCGCGGTGACGAGGTCGTCGCGCTGAGTTTGGAGGAACTCGAGGCGCTTGTTCTCTTCCGCGTGCTCTTCGACGGCGAGCGCGTTCACCGGTCCGACGGCGTCGATGGCTCCGCGCAGCCGTTCATTCTCCTGGCGCAGCCACTCGAGGTCGCCGGCGACCTCCGGCGCGTCGGCGAGCAGCGTCGCCAGCGGCTTGCGCCATTCTGTTTCCACGCGCTCGACGAGCCCGCGTTTGCGGCCTTCGATCTCCGTGCGCTCGAGCTGGAGCCGGTGCTCTTCTTCGCCCAGCGTGGCCAGCGCCTTGCGGGCCTGATCGAGCGCCCCTTCAGCCTGGCCGAGATCTGAGTCGGTCATGCCGACGTGCGCTGCGGCGTCCGTGGCGGCCGCTTCGAGCTCGGTCAGTGCGAGCCGGCGCTCTTGCAGCGTATCCGCCCATTGCGCGCGTTGCGTCGTGAGGGCGGCCGTCTCGCGCTCGATCCGCGCAATCTCTTCGGCTCGCGCACCGGCCTGTTCGCGTGACGTCTGGGCGTCGGCCGCGGTGCGCGCGGCGCGCTCCTGCGCGGCTGCCAGGCGCGCTTCCACCTGCGCCGCCTCGACTTGCCAGCGCACGCGCTGCTCGCGCGCCGCCTCCTGCTGTGCCTCCAGATCGGCGAGCCCTGAGCGCTCGGCGCCCAACTCTTTCGCCGAACGGACGCGCTCGACTTCGCGCTCCTGCAGCTCGACGTGCAGCGCACCGAGCCGCGCTTCGACCTCAGCGAGTCGCTTCGTGAGCCGCTCGACCTGTGCGGCCGCCGCTTCGGCCTGGCGGCGGGCGTGGATCAGCCCTCGGGCCGCTTCTCCGTTTTCGGCGCCCGCTTCCAGCTCGATGCGCCGCGCGTGTTCGGCCTCGTGACCCGCCGTCATCACGGCGGCTTCGGCCGCCGCCTGCTTCTTGACCGTCGACTCTTCGGCCCTCCGCGCGCGATCGAGATTCGTCGTCGCCTCGCGTGCCTCCTTCTCCAGAGCCTCCAGCTCGGCGCGCCGCTGCAGCGGTCCCGCCGCCGGAGTCGCGCTGTCGAGGAACACCGCACCGTTGGCCCGGCGCAGCGCTCCCGCCCCGATCACCTCATGGCCCGCGAGCAGCGCCCGTACCCACGCGGCGGCGGGGCCATCGACGCGCAGCTCGTCCTTCAGCGGATGGCCATCCGCACCGAGGCGCGGCCCAGGGACGGCGGGCAGCAACACGAGCGGACCTGGCTGGGTCTCGCCATGCCAGGCGCGGATCGCATCGATGACGGACGCGTCGCGCACCAGCACGGCATGCAGCCATTCGCCGAGCAGCCGCTCGGCCAGCTCGGCATCGCGCCGGCTGGTGCGGACGAAATCGGCCAGTGGTCCGAGCACGCCGTCGCCGAACTGTTTGCGGACCTTGAGCAGCGCCTGCGCCGCGGGCGCAAGGCCGACGCGCTCGCGGTCGAGCTCGCTGAGCGCGTCACGCCGTGCCTCGAGCTGCGCAAGTGCGGCCTCGGCCTGGCGGCGCGCGGAGCGTGCGCCCATCTCCTCCTCATGCAAGGCCGTGAGCTGGCGGCGCGCGTGCTGCAGCGCCTCGACGGCCTGCACTGCCGCCTGCGCGCCCCGGGTGGCCCGCTGCGCAGCCGCGGCGGCCTCGCGGCTGGCTGCCTGCGCCGTCGCATCGCGCTCGCGGTGCTCGTCGCTCGCCAGCGCCAGCTGCTCGCGCAGCTCGCCGCGCTCGCGATCCAGGGCCGCCCCCTCGATTTCGAGCGCGCGTGCGGCCTCCGCGTGACTTTGGAGCGCTTCCTCCAGCTCACGGACGGTGAGCCGCTCGGCGGTCAGGCGACCGCGCACGGTGTCTTCTTCGCCGGTCCGCGCACCGAGCTCGGCCTGAACCGCGGCGAGATCACGCTCGGCGGCGGCGCGCTCGGCGGCCGCGGCCTCGTGCTCGCGCTCCGCCTGCGCCGCGCGGCGTTCCGCCTGCAGGCGTTCATCGGCCGCCGTCTGCCGCCGCGTGCTGGCGTTGCTCAATCGCTCGGCCGCAAGCGCGACATCGCTCTCCAGCCGGCCGACTTCCAGCTTGGCGTCGCCGAGCCGGCGCTCGACTTCGGTGCGTCGCGCCTCACCCGTGTGCCGCGCCTGGACGCGCGCTTCACGCTGGCGCTCCGCATCGGTCAGCCGCGCGCGTGCCGCAGGCAGCGCTTCGGCCAGCTCGCGGGCCCGTACGCCGAGCGCCCCGAGCGACAGATCGAAGTCCTCGAGCTCGCGCCGCACGAGCGTCAGCGCGATGCCGAACCGCTCTTCGATCATCTTGCCATAGCGCTCGGCACGGCCCCGCTGACGCGCGAGACTACGCACCTGCGTCTGCACTTCTCCGATCAGGTCCTCGAGCCGGGCGAGATCGGCAGCGGTTTCCTCGAGCCGCCGCTCCGTGCTCTTCTTGCGATCGCGATACAGGCCGATGCCCGCTGCTTCTTCGAACAGGGCGCGGCGCTCTTCCGCCTTCTCCGACAACAGCGCGTCGATCATCTTCGCTTCCATCACGACCGCGGCATCGGCGCCGAGACCGGTCCCGCGCAACATGTCCTGGATGTCGCGCAACCGCACGGGCGAGCGGTTCAGCTGATAGTCGCTTTGCCCGGAGCGCGAGAGACGGCGCGTGACGACGACCTCCTGATAGGCGATCGGGAGGCTGCCGTCAGAGTTGTCGAAGACCAGCGACACCTCCGCCACGTTCACGGGCCGGCGTCCCGTCGAACCCTGGAAGATGACGTCTTCCATTTTGCCACCGCGCAAGAGGCGCGGCGACTGCTCGCCCAGCACCCAGCGCACCGCGTCGGAGATGTTCGACTTGCCGCAGCCGTTTGGTCCCACGATCGCGGTCACGCCTTGCTCGAACGGCAGCTCGAGCCTGCTCAGTCTCATGGTGTCCCCATGCGAGGGAGTAGGTTCGCGCGCACACCGGCGCGCTTGAGTGCGGCCTGCGTGTAGGCCGCCTGGTCGGGGCCTACAAACGCGCCGAGCAAAATGACGCCGTTCGACCACCGCATCGCGGGCAGCCCACGGCGGCGCAGCTGCTCGAGTGACGCGCCCGCCGGCGCGTGATAGGAATAGGGCGCGAGCACCAAGTCGCCGACACCTTCGGCGGCGAGGCCGCGACGCCAGAGGCTCGCGCGCGCGGTGCCGGCGGCCGCGCGCGTGGCGTACGAGCCGGCCAGGACGCGGTACCACATCGGTCCCTTCCCGCCCTGCGGCACGGGCGTGACGAGTGCCGGCACGCCCGCATCCGCCGCCAGACGGTCCGCATGCGCGAGGGCTTTGTCGAGCGACGCATACGCGGCGAGCTGGACGGTCCACCCAAGCGTATCCAGCCTGACGGGAGGAGGTGGAGGGTGGTGGAGGTTGGTGGAGGGTGTCGACGTGGCCGGAGCAGGTGGGACGGTGGCAGCGGGGGGTCGCGGAACCGCCGCTGACTCACGCGCTCGCGCGAGCAATGCCCAACCTCCGACCGCCAGTCCCGCAACCACGAGCGCCCCCACGGCGACGCGGAGTCCACGCCGCGGCTGCTCCGCAATCGGTACCGGCATCGCCGGCGGCGACAGGCGAGGATTCGACGGCAGCCACCGATCGCGAACGACGCCGAGCAACGGCACATCGCGCGGCAATGCAAAGCTTGGCGCGAGACCCTCAGGGGCGAGCGCGAAGACTGTGCGAGACCGGCGAGCGGAAGCATGACGATCAGCAAGGCCCCTTCGGAACGGAAGCCGGCTTGCAACTTTGGCCACCGGGCGTGCCCGTAGACCTCCGCCGGGTGGGCTGTGTCCGAACCCGCGGGGATGATGAAGACGCCGGTGACTTCGTGCGCCGCCTTGTTCAGCGAAACGCCATACTCGAACGCGTCCACGATTCCTTCGGTGGTGCTCAGCCCGACGACTTCGTGGAGCGCCGGATGCTCGAGACAGAGATCCACGAGAGCGACGCGGCGTCCGTCGCGGGCGGCAATGCGGGCAATGTCCCAGGCCGCTTTTGCCGCCCACGGCATATCGTCGGTGAGCGTCACGAGCGCAACCAACGCCGCATCGTTTACGAGCGGCGGAACGAGATGCCCGAGCCGCGAAAGCGGCAGCTGGCGCGGAGGGAGCGGAGGAGGAACCGTGTTCATTGGCCCGGCTGGTAAATCCAGAACGGGCGCCCGAGGCGGCGGCCGATGGCCTCGGCTTGCTCGCGCGTCGCGTAGGGGCCGAGCACGACGCGATACCCGTCATCGGTATGTTGCGGCGGCAAGACGCGCGCTGCCAGCCCGGCGCGAGTGAGATCATCGGCCAGGTGACCTGACCATTCCGGGTTTTGCGACGTGGACACCTGGACATAGAGCGGGCCTTCGGCCCCCGCCGCGCCGGCGGCGCCGCTCTCGGCGGCCGCGGTGCTCACCGGGCTCGCCGCGACGCCCCGGGGCAGCCAGGAGGTGAGCACCCACAAGTCCGCCGCCCCGTTCGTGACCTTGCCGACGTCATTCAACGAGTCCGGCCGCGCCGAGACGACGTCGTGGCCGCGCCGGTAGATCAGCATTCCGTCCGGAGAAATTGCCGGCAAAT
>QHTY01000194.1:0-12990 GCA_003220985.1 Gemmatimonadota bacterium | reverse complement strand
TCGCCCCCGCCCGCGGCCTCGACATCGCCGAGTGCGGCGATCGCCCGAAGTGTCGGGGGCTGATCGGCGGCGGCGACGAGCAGCTGGTCCTGTGGGACGACGCCGACCAGATGCTGGTCGGTCGAGCCGAAGAGGTCGCGTGGGAGCGCGGTGAGCGCCTTCGGCCAGGCGAAGCGCGTCCGGCGCGAAAGCGAGACCACATGCCGCGATGAGTCGATCGCGTAGAGCGTGCCATCGGGGCCGAGGGCCGCTTGTCTGACATTCGTCGCGACCGTGTCCGCCCGCCCGCTGCCGAGATCGAGCCCCAAGAGCTCGTGCTTGGCGGTCGTGACAAAGAGGAACTCCGATTCGGGATCCAGGCCGACGACGCGGTCGACCGGGGGTAGCCGGCCTTTTAACACGCCGTCGACCGACGTGAGGCGAGGCAGCTTATAGAGCTGGGGGACACCACCCTTGGCGGGCAGCCGGATTGCCACACCGGGCGCGCGTGCCAGCGCCTGTGGCTTGCCAACTACTTGCGGCGCTTGTGATTGCGACGACTCAGCCGTCGGCGCCCGGGGTCCACAACCCCAGAGCGTAACAGACGCGATCAGAAGGAAACGGGAGATGCGCAAATGGCCTCGCCGGACAAAATAGACAACCGGCTATGCCATTGCAACTATTTCAGCGAAGCGGAGTTAGAAGGTCGGACCTAAACTGATGGTCCAATACGACCGCGTCCACGGCCGGTCCAGCGGCTTCGTGTAGTCGAGCCGCATGATCATCAACCCAAAGACGTTGGCACGAATGGAGCCGCCCCAACTCCGCAGTGGCGTGCGCACGAGGAGGGGGTCCTCGCTCGGAGCGCGATTCCATTTGACCGTGCTGGCGTCATCCCACGCCATGCCGATGTCATAGAACAGCGCGCCCTCGATCGGTGGGAAGCCCACCGGCAGAAAGCCCAGCACGAGGGTGCGCGTGAGCGGGAAGCGCAGCTCGATATTCCCGACCGCGATCTTGGACCCGATCAGTTGATCCAGCTCGGCGCAGTTGGTCGGCGAGTTCGAGCGGGGATCGGCCGCGCATTCGTGATGGCGGAACGATCCGGACGTATAGCCGCGAATCAGCTCCGTGCTGCCGAGGAAGACGGGGAAGCGATCGGCGTCGTGCCCGAACCGGCCGAACATGAGGCCACGCACCGCGATCGTGAACGGCCGGAAGAAGATGTAGCGCCGGTAGTCGATCAGCCCGGCCGTGAAGCGCCACGTGCCGATGGCCGGCGAGATCGAGAAGCGTGAGCGCGCGCCCGCAAACGGGCCGACATAGCCGAACAGCGTATTGTCATGCACGTGTGCGATGGACGGTTGCACGAACGTCGCCGACGGTCCACCACCCTGGATGAGATCTTGATCCACGAAGTCACGCGTGCTCGCGTTGTACGATGTCTGCAACGCGAGCGTCGCTTCCGAGATGTTCACGGCGTGCAGGCCCAGCTCGAGGCGATTGAAGCGGCTGAACGGGTACGCGGACGCGGTGAATAGATCCCGAACCACGAAACGCCGGATCCGGGTCGTGAACACGTCCAGGCTGTCCCCGGCCTTGCGGGGGTCTTCGATCCGGCTCCAGTCGCTCCCGCCGTAGAAGTACATCGGATCTTGCGAAAAGCCGCCGGCCCAATTCAAGCGGTGCGACTGGTTCGCGTAGAGACCGAGGAACTGCGCCTCGCTGATGCGGCCGTTGATGGAGCCGGCGAGGACGACGGCATGATTGCCCAGGATATCCGAGAGCGCGATCGCGGTTCCTCCGAAGATGCCGCGCCCAAAGTTGTCCCGGGCGTACCCGACTGTGGGGCGCGCGATGTAGTCGGCGGTAAACCGCACCCTATAGGGGTGGAACGTGAACTCGTTCGTGTCGGGGAGTGCCAACGTCGCCGAGTCGAGCAAGGCCCGCACGGTCACGGCCGGAAATGCGGCGGACGACTCTGCGGCCTGCGGCTCTCCCGACGGGCGGAAGCCGCCGGACGTGCGATAGATCGACGCGCCTTGACCGGGTCGCGCCGGCCGCGTCATGGTGTTGGGGCCGGCCGGTGAGCCACCGCCGAGCGTGGAGGGGGGGGGGACCGGTATGGGAATCATCGGCGGTGCCGGTGAACCCCCGCTGTCGCGTTGCTCGGCCTGGAGCAGCGCCACGACCGGCATGGTGGACGGCCCACGGTAAGGCGCGCGGCGCAGCGAGCGCGGGTTTTCCACGGAATAGACGCTGTACTGGCCGTCTTCGTAATACACAAACGCCATGCGGTCAGCGAGGGGCGCCCACGAAAGGACCGGCGACAGCGGCGTGATGCCCTGCACGCCGGTGAACATGTTGGTCAGCTGGTAAATCTGGCCACCGCCCAGGTCGTACAGAAAAATGTTGGCGATGCCCGTCCGATCGGATACGAAGGCGAGGGAACGGCCGTCGGGCGCCCACACCGGATTGATGTTCTTCCCGATCTCCATGTTGCGCAGCAGCTCCGTCACGCCGGTGTCGAGATGGAGCAGCGCGATCCGCAGATTGCCGAAGCGCAGCAGATCGAAATCGGTTTCGCCGCCGCTGTCGGTCACGAACGCGATCGTCTTCCCGTCGGGTGACCACGACGGATGGAGATCCGCGTATTTGTCGTTGGTCAGGCGCCGCAGCCCCGTGCCGTCGCGATTGATGATGAACAGATCGGTGAAGCCGTTGCTGAAGCCGGTGAACACGAGCTGCTGTCCGTCCGGCGACCATTGCGGGGTCTGCAGCCCGTTCAGGCCGACATGAATGCGGCGCGCTTCGCGCCCGCGCTCGACGTCGAGAATGACCAGGTCATCGCGGTCCTTGCGCTTGGCGGCGATGGCGAAATAGCGCCCATCGGGCGAAAACGCGCCGGCCGAATTGATGAACCGCAGACTTTCGTAATTGTTGTTCTGCGTCGATTTGACGAGACGGCGCTTGACGCGACCAGTCTCGGCATCGGCCAGCCAGAGATTGACGAAGAACCCGCCTTGATCGCCGAAGAACGCGATCGCTTTGCCGTCCGGCGTCAGCGCCGGTGCGAGGAACAGGCGGCCGCGCGAGCGCCGCTGCGTGAGCGTCGGCTGCGCGATGCGGCGGGCGCGATAATGATCGCCCAGCTGCGGCAAGAATGTCGTCTGGATCGCGTCGCGCCAGTCGGCGGAAAGGTCCTCGAGCGTCCGTCCCGTCGCGCGCTTGAATGCCGCCTCGAGCCCCGACGTCGCAGACGCCTGCAGGATCTCGCCGATGACTTCATCCCCCCACTTTTCGCCGATGTACGCCCACAGCGCGTGCCCGTATCGGTACGGGAAGATGTATGGGTCGGCGGTCATCTCCTCGATCGAGGGCAGGTGACCCTCGAGCGCGGCGTCGCGCAGCCACATCGCGGTCTCGGGGTTGATCGGACCGAGCGACAGATACTCGGCCATGCCCTCCATGAACCAGAGCGGCGGGTTGACGGTCACCAGCGTCTGCACGCCCGCGCCGGGATGCCCGCGGCTGTACACATCGTACTGGAACTGGTGCACCATCTCGTGCTGAAGCACGTGCTCGAAATCGGCGTACGAGCCCGTGAAGGGCAGCACCGCGCGGTGCTTAAAGAACTCCGTCACGCCGCCCAGTCCTTCGCCCGATGCGTCGACGACGTTCGTCTGCTGAAAGTCGGACTGTGATGCGTACAAAATGATCGGCTTGCGGCTCTGGAACTGATGGTGGAGGATGCGCGACAGGCGGGCGTAGGCACGTTCCGCCATGCGAGCGGCATCGAGCGCGCCAGGCCGCTCGTCCGGATAGTAGTAGATGTCGAAGTGTTCGGTCTGAATGGTTTGGAAGTTGAAGCTTCGGTACTGCACCTTGTTCTGACCGAAATACTGCGCCCCGCCGCGCACCGGTGTGGCGACGAGCACAATCCCGAGTAGTGTCAGCCAACGAAATCCACGCATCCTGCTATCCCTTCGAACCTGGTTCTCCGACGTCCCCTGCGGCGACGACGGGCGCATCGCCCCACAGCCGCTCGAGCTGGTAGAAGTCCCGCAGCTCCGGATGGAAAACGTGCACGACGAAGTCGAAGTAGTCGAGTAGGACCCAGCGTCCCTGCGCCAACCCCTCCACATGATGGGGCTCCAAGCCCCGGGGCGCGAGTGTCGCGAGCAAGTGCTCCGCCATCCCGCGCACGTGCGCGTCCGAGGTCCCCGAGACGATGACGAAATAGTCGGTCGCCTCGCACAAGCCGCGTAGATCCAATACTACCGGGTCGACGGCCTTGCGGTCCACGAGCGCGCCGACAACCTGGGCGAGCTCAGTCTTCATTCTGCGAGATTAGTCTTCATTCTGATAGAACACACCCCACGCGCCGATCCCGGCGTGCGCGGCCACACCGGTGTGATGGGCGTCACGAGGCACTGCCGAGGTTACTCCTTCACCACCGTCACCCGGACCTCGGGCCGCACCTCGGGATGAATCTTGATCCCGACCTTGAATTCACCCAGCTCGCGAATCGGCTCGGGCAAGTCGATCTTGCGCTTGTCCACCTTGATGCCCAGCTCCTCGAGCTTGCGCTGGATGTCGCTGGCGGTCACGGAGCCGTAGAGCTTTTCTTCCTCGCCCACTTTCACCTCGAAGCTGAGATGCACGTCCGCGAGCCGCGTCGCCTCCGTCTCGGCGGCGGTCTTCTCGGCGGCGCGCTGTTTGGCGAGACGCTCGCCCTCGTAGGCGATCTTTTTCTTGTTGGCTTCGGTCGCCGGATAGGCGAGCCCCTTGGGCAGCAGAAAATTGCGGGCGTAGCCGTCCTTCACCTTCACGACCTCACCCAGCTTGCCCAGATGCTGCACGTCCGCCCGCAGAATGATCTCCATCGCTTGAGCCCTCAAGTTGTATTGGACCGCTGCCGCTCGCGGGCTTCCGCGAGGCGGCGCCGGTATTGGTACCACGTATCGGTAATGCCGAGCGTGCACAGCCCCGGGAGCACGAACAACAGCGGGACGGCCAGCGCCGCCGCCGCGGCGGCCATGAGGACCAGCGCGACCGCCGAGACGCCGAACGCCTCGGCGAAGGTCGCGACGATCGCCGCGCCGCGGAGCACGTAGAGCGTGCCCGCGACGAGCCCCACATTCGTTCCCGCGATGTGCAGCGAGCTCGAGACCGGCAGGATCAGCACGCCCAACCAGGCGATGATGCCCCACACCCAGCCGTCGCCGAGGTTGAAGTCCTTGAACCGCGTGAGTGGCGCGCGCGCCAACCCCGCCCCAGCCGCCCCCGCGGCCCCCGCCCCGTCCGCTGCCCCGGCTCCGCTCCCGGTCGTTGCGATTCGCACATGCAGCTGCCACGCGAGCGTAAGCCCAGCGAGCGTTTGCAGCGCCAGCATCCCAGGCCAGGTGAGACTGATGAACCGCACCACCGGCTCGTAGATGGGGAACGCGTCGGGCGCGACTTCCACAATCGCCCGCATCGCGCTGCTCGCCTGGCGCGTCGCTTCCCAGGCGAGACCGCCCCACGCCTCCGATCCCCACATCACCGCGATCAGCAGCGCGCACGCGAGACCAGCGGCCACCACCGATCGCAACGCCTGGCGGAGCGGGGCGTCGGGACGGAGCAACACCAACGACACGAACGCCGCGGTCGTGAGCACGATGTACGCGCTCGTCACGGCCCCCAGGCGACCGCCGCTCCCGCCGCCGATGACCAGCAGCGCGACACTCACGGCGCCGATCGCGCCCGCGATCGGCTGCGACCATCCGGACGGCTGGTCGGACGCGGGCGTGAGGATCAACAACGCCGCGCAGGGCAGACCGACCAGACTCGGGGGCGCCCAGAGCACGAACGCGACCAGCGCCAGGAGCAGGCGCCACCACGACGGTTTCGTGTTTATGCGGTGTGACCCTTGATGTACGGAATCAAGGCGAGCTGCCGCGCGCGCTTGATCGCCGTCGCGAGCTGCCGCTGGTGCCGCGCACACATACCCGACAAACGGCTGGGCAGAATCTTGCCGCGTTCAGTGAGAAAGCGGCTCAATGTCCGGTCGTCTTTGTAGTCGAGCACGCGCGCGCCGGATTCGCACACGGGGCAGGTCTTGGCGGGACGTCTCACGCTTCCTCCTCTTCCAGCTCGTCTTCCTCCGGCGCGACCACCGCCGCCACCACCGGCTTCGGCTGCTCGCGCGACGCCTCGACGCACATGTAGCGCAGCACACCTTCATCGAGCTTCACGGCGCGCTCATACTCGGGCAACAGATCGCCGGTCGCCTGGAACTCGGCGACCACGTAGTAGCCCGTGTCTTTCTTCTTGATCTTGTACGCCATCGTCCGCTTGCCCCAATGGGACACGTTCGACAGCGTGCCCTTGCCGTCTTTCGTCAGGAGGGCGTGAAAGCGGTTGAGTTTTTCGGTGATTGCCGGCTCGTCCAGGGCACTGTCAAAGATGTAGACCGTCTCGTACCGACGATTCATGCCACCTCCCTTTGGTCATAGGTGACCCGGTGCGGTGGAAGGCACCGAGTAGGGGAATTGTGCGGCTAAAGCTAAACGGCGTGTAAAGGCGTGGAAAGGTGTGCCACGGCGTGGTATTGTAGAGCGATATGCAGCTGGTCACCGCCGCGATCATTGCCTCGTTACTGCAGGTGCAGGCGGACACCACCGGCCGGATTCACGGCTCGGCGATCTCTTCCTTCAATGGGCTGCCGATTGCCGGCGTGATGATCTCGGCGCCGGAAGTGCACAAGTTCGTGGTCACCGACTCGACCGGCGGGTTTGAGCTCGCCGGCCTCCCCACCGGACGGCACGCCATCCGCGTCTCCTACGAAGGGCGCGAGACCCAGGACTTCGTTTTCACGCTGGATGCCGATCACACCAAACGGATCGCGGTGGTCCTCGATGTCGATGCCGTCGATCTCGATCCGATCGTGGTGGAAGCGCGGCAACCCAACCTCTGGCGCGATCTGGCCGGGTTCTACGAGCGGCGGCGGACCTACCGCGGCTTTGCACACTTTTTCACCCGCGAGGACCTCGCCCGGGCGCGGCTCGCGAAGCTCAGTGGGCTCCTGACGATGGAAGGCATCGTGACCCGCTGCTTCCGGCATCTAGAGTGTATTCCGACGCGATTTGCGCGTGGCATCCTCTGCGCGGTGCCGATCAGCGTGGACGGAGTTGCCCAGCGTGAGATGGATTACGATCAGATCACGGTGTCCGATGTCGCCGGGGTCGAAGTCTATCGCGGGGTGCCGCCGGCCGATCTGAGCCGGTCGATCCAGTCGCGACCGGGTTCCTCGACCTGGATGGGCACGGGGCTTCCCGCCGCAGGCTCATGCGGGCTCGTGGAGATCTGGACGCGCTAGACGTTGAAGCGGAACAGTAGGATGTCGCCGTCTTTCACCACGTAGTCGCGTCCTTCACTGCGTACCAGGCCTTGTTCGCGGGCGACCTTGTAGCTGCCCGCCTTCACAAACTCGTTGTAGCCCACCGTTTCCGCCCGGATGAATCCACGCTGGAAATCGGAGTGGATCTCGCCGGCCGCGGCAAACGCCGTGTCGCCGCGGTGCATCGTCCACGCGCGCACCTCGTTTTCGCCGACGGTAAAAAACGTTTGAAGGCCAAGCAGCCGGTAGCCCGCGTGAATCAGGCGGTCGAGTCCCGGCTCTGAGACGCCCGCGCTGGCGAGATACTCGCGGCGCTCCTCACCGGTCAGCTCGCCGAGCTCGGCTTCGAACTTGGCGGAGAAGGAGACGATCTCCGCTTCTTCGTGGTGGCTCTGCACCGCCACGCGGAGCTTCTCGATCCATTTGCCGCCGCTCCCCCCCGTGGCGAGATCGTCCTCGTTCACGTTGGCGGCGTAGAGGATCGGCTTGGCGGTGAGCAGCCCGAGCGTGCGCAAGAACTTGATCGCATCGGTGTTCTCGCCCGCTTCTCGCGCCCCGCGGCCTGCGTTCAACTCCTGCACGACACGCTCGAGCAAGACGAGCTCCTGCTGCGCCTCCTTGTCGCCCGCCCGCGCTGATTTGCGCGTCTTGTCGAGCCGGCGCTCGACCACCGCCAGATCGGCCAGCGCCAGCTCACTGGTGATCACGTCGTGATCGCGCACGGGATCGACCGGTCCCATCACGTGGACCACGTCGGGATCCTCGAAGCAGCGAATCACATGTACCACGGCGTCGACTTCGCGAATGTGCGAGAGGAACTGGTTGCCGAGCCCTTCGCCCTGCGAGGCACCCTTCACGAGGCCGGCGATGTCCACGAACTCCACGACGGCGGGGATTTTGCGTTTGGGTTTGACGACCTCGTTCAACTTCTCGAGCCGCGGATCGGGGACCTCGACCACCCCGACGTTCGGCTCCACGGTGCAGAACGGGTAGTTCTCCGCGGCCGCCGCCTTTGACGACGTCAGCGCGTTGAACAGCGTCGACTTCCCCACGTTGGGGAGCCCGACAATCCCTAAGCGGAGCATACCACGCACCACGCACGACGCACGACGCACGTCATGATTTCAGCCACTTTTCGATGGCCTCGATCATCTGGGGCATCAACGACTCGACCTGTTCGAGCTCCGCCGGCTCAAACGGGGCGAGCACGTACTCCGACCAGTCTCGCGCGCCTTCCGGTAGTGGTCCCACGCCGACGCGGAGCCGGGCGTACTGCTGGGATTGCAGTGCGCTCTCGATGCTCTTGAGCCCGTTGTGCCCGCCGGCCGATCCTTCCGTGCGAAATCGGAATGTGCCGAGCAGGATCTGGAAATCGTCGACGAGGATGAGCAGATCGCGCGTCGGGGTGAACGCGGGGTCGGCACGCAATGACGCGAGCGCGGTCCCGCTGCGGTTCATGAACGTCGTGGGCTTGAGAATGCGCACCGGAACGCCGAGGGCCGTGCCTTCCGTCGCGCGCGCGCGCTCGGCGCGACGGAAGGGAGGAAACTGCCACTGCGAGGCGACGGCGTCGGCCAGGAGAAAGCCGGCATTGTGGCGCGTCGCCGCGTATTCCGGACCGGGATTCCCCAGGCCGACGAGCGCGCGCAGGGACTACTCTTCCTTCTTGCCTTTGGGCTTCTCCTCAGGCTTAGGCGCGGCCTTGGCGTCAGGTGCCGGGGCCCCTTCGACTGCTTCGCCTTCCTCACCCTCGCGGACCTTGCGGATGAGCTCGGGCTCGGCGACCTCGGTCGCGGCCTCCGGCGTCGGCGCCGCAACTTCCTCGGCGCGCGGCGGGACCACCGTCGCGATCGTCAGGTCGGCACCTGTCAGGATCACGGCGTTCGCAATCGTCAGGTCACGCGTGTGCAGCGAGTCACCGATCTTCAGGGCGCTGACGTCGAGCTCGACACGATCGGGAATGTGCTCGGGAAGCACTTCGATTTCGACTTCGCGCGTTACCTGATCGAGCACGCCGCCGGCGTTGCGCACGCCATCGGGGGTGCCCACGAGGTGCACGGGAACCTTGAGCGTGACCTTCTCGTGCGCCTGAATCTCGTAGAAATCGACGTGGATGATGTCGGGGCGCAGCGGATGGCGCTGGATCTCCCGAATCAGCGTCCGCGCCTTCTTGCCGTCCACAGTGAGCTCGATGAGGGTGCTCTCGGGCTCGATGCCCGTGAGCGCTTTCTCGAGCGCCAGCGCGTCCACCATCAGCGGCTGCGTGGCCCGGCCGTGGCCGTAGATCACCGCCGGAACCTGCTTTTGGAAGCGCGCCTGCCGCGCCGCGCCTTTGCCCGTTTTCTCCCGCGTCGTCGCGGTGAGCGTCACCATCTGTGCCATACGTCAGTCCTCTATCGTGCGTCGTGCGTCGTTCGTCAGTCGAACAGCGAACTCACCGATTGATTCGAATGCTCGTAGCCGATCGCCTTCGCCATCAGGCTCGCGATCGACAACACTTTCAATTTCTCGAAGATCCGCTCGTCCGGAATGTGGATCGTGTTCGTCACCGTCACTTCTTCGATCGGCGAGGCTCTGAGCCGCTCCACCGCCGGCCCCGAGAGCAGCGCGTGCGTCGCGAAGGCAAAGATGCGCCGGGCGCCCAGCCGTTTCAGCGCCGCGGCCGCCTCCGAAATCGTCCCCGCGGTGTCGATCATGTCGTCGGGGATGAGGCAGTCCTTGTTCTCCACCTCGCCCACGACGTTGACGACCTCGGCGATGTTCGCCGACGGTCGCCGCTTGTCGATGATCGCGAGCGACGCGTCGAGCCGCTTCGCGAACCCGCGCGCCATCTTCGCCGATCCGACGTCCGGCGCGACGACCACCGGATCGTGCAGATGCTTCGTCCGGTAGTGGCTCACGAATACCGGCGCGGCGTACAGGTGATCCACCGGAATATCGAAGAACCCCTGCACCTGGTGGGAATGGAAATCCATTCCCAGCACCCGGTCCGCGCCGGCGTGCGTGATCAGGTTCGCCATCAGCTTGGCGCTGATCGCCACGCGCGGTTGGTCTTTGCGATCCTGCCGCGCGTAGCCGAAGTACGGGAGCACGGCCGTGATCCGCGCCGCGCTGGCCCGCCGCGCGGCATCCATCAGAAGCAGCAGCTCCAGATAGTTGTCGCCGGGCTGATTGGTGGACTGGATGATGAAGACATCCCGTCCCCGGACATTCTCGTCGATCTTGACGAAGATTTCGCCGTCGGCGAACCGCCTGATCGTCACCGCGCACAGCGGCTGTCCCAAATGCTGGCCCATCTCCTCGGCGAGGGGCCGATTGGCCGTGCCGGCGAGGAGCAGCAACTGGCTGCGTGACAACGACAGGTCCCGCATCGGGCCCCGGAAAGTAGTCGCCAAGCCGCACATAGCCAAGGCCTTATCGAGACCGTATGCTAAAGGTCGTGGACGACCTCCACTCCCGCCTCGCGGATGCCCTCGGCGCTCGCTACACGCTCGAGCGTGAGCTCGGCCGCGGCGGCATGTCGGTCGTGTTCCTGGCCACCGACCACCGCAACGAGCGTCGCGTCGCGCTGAAGGTGCTCCGGCCGGAGCTCGCCCACTCGCTCGGACCGGAACGCTTTCTGCGCGAGATCAAGGTCGCCGCCGGCCTCGCCCACCCGCACATCCTGCCGCTGTTCGACTCCGGGATCGCCGGCGGCCTCTTGTTTTACACGATGCCGTACGTCGCGGGCGAGAGCTTGCGCGACCGGCTGATTCGCCAGCGGCGCCTGCCGGTCGCCGACGCGGTGACGATCGCGCGGGACGTCGCCGATGCGCTGTCCTACGCGCACGACCAGAACATCGTGCACCGCGATATCAAGCCCGAGAACATCCTGCTCGAAGCGGGGCACCCGGTGGTGAGCGATTTCGGGATCGCGCGTGCCATCAGCGTCGCCGATGCGTCGCGGATGACGGGGACGGGCATCGTCGTCGGGACCGTCGACTACATGAGTCCCGAGCAGGCCAGGGGGGAGGAAGTCGACGGCCGGAGCGACATCTACAGCCTGGGATGCGTGCTCTACGAGATGCTCATCGGGCGGCCACCGTTTACCGGCGGCACGTCCACAGGGCAGGCCCGGGCCGTGTCGCAGGAGCGGCGCGAGATTCCGGTCGAAGTCGACTATGCGATCGAGGTGGCGCTGGCGCAGTCGCCGAGCGAGCGCTTCGCGACGGCGCGCGACTTTGTGGAGGCGCTCAAGCCGCCGGAGGCGACCAGCTCGGAGCACCGGTCCAAGCGGTGGCGTACGTGGGGAGCGGTGGCGGCCGCCGTGACGCTCGCACTCGGGACGATGGGCGTTGTCCTGGTGCCGCGCTTGCTCCGTGCCGGTCTAGATCCGTCGCTGTATGTAGTGGTGCCGTTCGGCCATCGCGCAGGCGCCGCGCCGAAACTGATCAGCGGCGATCAGTGCGAGGCGCTGCTCGTGGAGGCGTTCGGCCGCTGGGACGACGTGCGCCTCGTGGATGGCCTGCGCGTTCACGATCTCCGTTCACGCCGAGGCCGCGACTCCCTCAATCTCGCTGACGCGCTCGACATGGCGCGCCAGCTCGGCTCCGGGCGGCTGATTTGGGGCGAGGTCGCGCAGTTCGCGGACACGGTGCAGGTCCGGGCGGCGCTGTATGACGTGCGCCGTGGTGGTGCAACCATCCGAGCCCGGAGCGTGACGTTCGGCGCCGATGCGCGAGACATCGGGACGAAATTCCGCGCGCTGGCGGACTCGCTCTTGCTGGGACACATGTCGACGCCCGAGGCAGCCGGCGGAATGGTCGGGACGCGGTTGCTGAGCGCCTGGCAATCCTACGAAGACGGACGCAGCGCTCTGGCCGACTGGAATCTCCAGGACGCGGAGCGCGACCTCCGGGCTGCGATTCAGCTCGACCCGGGGTATCCGCACGCAAACCTCTGGCTCGCACAGACGCTCGCCTGGGCCGGTCGTCCCATCCGGGACTGGCGCGCGTTTGCCACGATGAGCGGCCGATCGAGTGCGATGTTGAGCATTCGCGACCGCTTCCTTCACCTGGCGGACGCTGAGTACCGGCAAGCGTGCGCGGAGTACGCGCGGATGCTGGCGCGTGATAGCCTCGACTTCGCGGCGTGGTTCGGGAGGGGAGAGTGCCAGACCAAGGATCGCTTAGTGGTGCGCGATGCGGCCAGCCCCTCGGGCTGGCGGTTCCGAGCGAGCTTTCAATCGGCAGCTGACGCCTATCAACGCGCGCTGGAGCTGGTCCCATCGGTGCACCGCGCGTTCGCCGGCGTGGCCTTCACTCGTCTCACGAGATTGTTTTATGCCGAGCCCAACGTCTTCCGCCGGGGCTACGCACTCAACCCGGACACGGCCTGGTTCGGAGCGTGGCCGGCGTTGTTGCACGACAGTCTTTCGTTCACGCCTGTCCCGCTCGCCGATCTCTTCACCGGAAAGCGCGGCACGATTCCGCCGTCGCTGAATGCGGCGTTGGCACACAACCGCGACAGACTTCGCGCCATCACCTTGACCTGGATACACGCATTCCCGCGTAGCCCGGATGCATACGAGGCATTGGCACTCGTGCTGGAATCGCTGGGCGAGCTGGGCGATACCAGTAACCCGGAACGCT